>CAVFBU010000006.1:0-42396 GCA_963620725.1 Vescimonas coprocola | reverse complement strand
ACGGGGTAGGAAAGAAACTCGGTTTCATCGCCCAGGAGATGGGACGCGAGATCAACACCACCGGCTCCAAGAGCAACCAGGCCGAGATGCAGAACATCGTGGTGAAGATGAAGGACGAACTGGAACAAATCAAGGAGCAGGTGCTCAACGCGCTGTAAACACCCATGAAAGGAAAACTCATCATCATCTCGGCACCCTCCGGCAGCGGCAAGTCCACCATCGTACACTGGCTGATGGAACAACACCCGGAGCTGCGGCTCTATTTCTCCGTGTCCTGCACCAGCCGTCCGCCGCGCGGCACGGAACAGGACGGCGTGGACTACTTCTTCCTCCAGCCCGATGAGTTCCGACAGAAGATTGCCAATGGCGAGTTCTTGGAATACGAGGAGGTCTATGCCGACCGCTTCTACGGCACGCTCAAGGCACAGGTGGAACGCCAGCGCGAGGCCGGACAGAACGTGGTGTTCGATGTCGACGTGAAGGGTGGTGTCAACATCAAGAAATACTATGGCGACGAGGCCATGAGCCTCTTCATACAACCCCCATCGGTCGATGAACTGCGCCGCCGTCTCGAAGGACGCGCCACCGACACCCCGGAGGCCATCCAGCAGCGGCTGAACAAGGCCGAATACGAACTGACCTTCGCACCGCAGTTCGACCACGTCGTGGTCAACGACAACCTCGAAACGGCGCAGCAGGAGACGCTCCAGCTGCTCAAAGCCTTCATCGGATGAGGCACGTCGGCATCTTCGGAGGGTCGTTCAACCCCATCCACTGCGGACACATAGCACTGGCCGAAGCGGTGCTCCGCCAGACACGGATGGATGAGATATGGTGCATGGTGTCGCCGCAGAACCCACTGAAGCGGCAGGACGAACTGCTCGACGACCGACAGCGGCTGGCACTGGCGGAGAAAGCCCTCGCAGGACACCCCCACATCCGGGTCAGCGACTACGAGATGCACCTGCCCCGGCCTTCCTATACGTGGAACATGCTGGAGGCCCTGTCCCACGACTTCCCCGACCAGGCGTTCTCGCTCATCATCGGAGGCGACAACTGGGAGTGTTTCAACCGCTGGCACCGTGCTGACGACATCCGGCGGAAATATCCCGTGACGGTCTATCCGCGCCCAGGCAGTACGGCGACCATCGTGCCGAAGGAAGACGACAGGGCACTGACCATCATCAAGGCTCCACTCCTTGACGTGTCCAGCACCACCATCCGGCAACGCGTCCGGCAAAGGGAAAGCATCGCCGGTATGGTGCCCGACAACATCATCGGCGACGTGGAACGCCTCTATCGGCCATAAGCCAAACTAAAAACCCAACAAAACGAGAATATCATCATGGAGAAACTGTTACGACTACTCAGCATGCTCTGGCGACCAGTCCAGTACAACGCACCCTTCTTTGTCTTTATGTATGCACTGGGCTACTACTGCACGCAGACCGAGGTGCGCCTGCACCTGCGTGGGGCTGTCCCCTATGCGTTGTCTGCCGTAGAGCTATTCTTCGACCTCTACCTGCTGTGTGTCGTCTTGGCCGTCATCCCGTGCAAGGTGCGCCGTGTGGTTCGGGGCATCTTAGCCTTCGTGCTCTATGCCGTGGCCTTCATCGACCTGTTCTGCTACGTGCATTTCGAGTCCACACTGACCCCCACCATGCTGATGCTCTTCTTCGAAACCACCGGGCGCGAGGCCAGCGAGTTCGTCCGTGCCTATCTCGGCTGGGACATCATCACCTCCAAGACGGGCATCGTGCTGCTCCTGGCCGTGCTCCACACGGCGTGGACCGTAGTGGCCTGCCACCGCCGCCGTCACCATCACCATCACCGCCATCACCGAATGATGGGACCACGGCTGACTCCGTCTGTGGCGTGGACACTCCGCGCACTGGTCGGCATCGCGGTTTTCGCCGTCTTCGTCTACTGCGGCACGCGTTGTCTGGACAATAAGATGGCCACCGTACGCCTGATGAGCAAGCACAACCTCGGCGAGGTGGAGCACGAACTGACCCAGAAAGGCTGTGCCAACCTCTATCTGCCCATCTACCGCATGGTGTTCAGCCTCTATGCCAACCGACTGGCTGCCCAGCAGATTGACCGTCTCGTAGCCACCTCCGAGAAGGCTGGCGTGGAGAGCTGCGATTTCCGCAGTCCGCAGATCGTACTCATCATCGGCGAGAGCTACAACAAGCACCGCTCCCAACTCTACGGCTACCACCGCCCCACCACCACACGGCAGTTGCAGCGCATGCAGGACAGCACCCTCACGGTCTTCACCGACGTGGTGGCACCGTGGAACCTGACCAGCTTTGTCTTCAAACACATGTTCTCGCTCCACAACATCGGCGACGAGGGCGAGTGGTGCGACAGTCCGCTCTTCCCCGAACTGTTCCGCAAGGCCGGCTACCACGTAACGTTCCTCACCAACCAGTTCCTGCCCAAGTCGGGCGAGGCGGTCTACGACTTCAGCGGCGGCTTCTTCCTCAACGACCCCACGCTGAGCCGTGCCCTCTTCGACGACCGCAACAGCAAGCTCCACCGCTACGACGAGGGACTGCTTGAGGACTACGACCATATGGTGGCACAGAAACACCATCCCCACCAGCTCACCATCTTCCACCTCATGGGGCAGCACGTGGACTACCGCGCACGCTTCCCGATGAAGACGCGGCGCAGGTTCACACCAGCAGACTACCGGCGCGACGACCTCTCACCACAACTGCAACAGGCCAATGCAGACTACGACAATGCCGTGCTCTACAACGACTCCGTGGTAGACCAGATTATCCGCCGCTTCGAGAAGGAGAACGCTGTCGTCATCTATGTGCCGGACCATGGTGAGGAGTGCTTCAACGACACGACTCCCTTCTACGGGCGGATGCACTCCGCAGCCATCAACTACCGACTGGCTCGCGAGGAGTTCGAGATTCCCTTCTGGATTTGGGCCTCCGATGAGTACCGCACGACGCACCCTAACGGATGGAATGCGATACGGGCCTGCCGCCATCGTCCCTTCATGACTGATGCACTGCCGCACACGCTACTCTTCTTGGGCGGCATCCACTCTAACTACTACCGCAAGGAATACGACGTGCTCCATGCTGACTACAACACGAAACGGCCACGGCTACTGAAGGGAACCACCGACTACAACAAACTCAACAAGACCCCACGCCAATGAAGACCACCCCTACACTGCTGACGCGTTCCGAGTGTGCGGCACTGCGCGGACTGGCCATCATCGCCATCGTGCTCCACAACTACTGCCACTTCATCGGTTCGATAGTCAAGGAAAACGAATACCTGTTCTCGGCCTCCAACAACCTGCGCCTCATGCAGGTGCTGGAACACCCAGACAGCCTATTGCCCGTCCATCTGCTGTCGTACTTCGGCCATTACGGGGTACCCGTGTTTCTCTTCCTCAGCGGTTTCGGACTGGTGATGAAATACGAGCGCGGAGAGACGTGCCCCGATGCGTGGACGCGCCGTCTGTCCTTTGTCCGCTACCACTACCTCAAACTCCTGCGGATGCTCATCGTGGGCTTCACCCTCTTCCTCATGGTCGATGCGGTCACACCGGGACGCTTCCATTTCCATTGGGACAATGTTGTGGCGCAGCTACTCCTATATATTAACGTACTGCCCACTCCCGACAAAATCATCTGGCCAGGCATCTACTGGTTCTTCGGACTGATGATGGAGTTGTATATCGTCTATCGCCTCCTGCTCTACCGTCGCCACTATGGATGGACGGTGGCACTGATGGCGCTCTGCTGGCTGCTCCAGGCCTTGTGTACCCCCGAAGGAGAGACACTCAACCGCCTGCGCTACAACTTCGTGGGCGGTATGGTACCCTTCGGACTGGGGATTCTCTGGGCACGCTACGAGCGGTGGCACAAGGCCGTGCCGCTGTGGGGACGCGGCGCGTGGACGGCAGTGCTGATTGTGGCGGTGGTGTTGCTGATGGTCATGAGCCTGTCGTTCCAATCGTGGCTATGGGTGCCAGTGGTGGCCGTGGTGGGCAGCGTGGCCTTCGTCAAGAGCGTACCTGCGGTTGCCAACCGTCTATTGGTGTGGCTGGGTGGCCTCTCCGCCGCCATGTTCGTGGCGCACCCCATCATCCGCAAGCTCTTCATCCCCGTGGCCTGGCGCGGCGACATCTACGACGGTCTGATGCTGTACGCTGTCGTTGTCGTTGCGGCTTCGTGGGTCGTGAGGCAACTGATAGCCCGTATTCCCCAACCGAACAATCCCAGATAACCATGCAGGTCAAAGACATCGAACTGGCGAATATCAGCCGCTTCCGCGGCGAACTGATGGGAGCAGCCATGCTCTTCATCATCCTGTTCCACGTAGGACTGCCGCGCTCCGATGCTTTCTTCGGCCTGCGCCGGTGCGGCAACATCGGGGTTGATATGTTCCTGTTTCTTAGCGGGGTGGGACTGTGGTTCTCGTGGGTGAAGCATCCTTCCGCCCGCCTGTTCTATCGTCGCCGCCTGCTCCGCATCCTACCGGCGTGGCTCATCATGTCCTCGCTGTACTACATTCCGCGCTTCAATCCGCAGACGGGGAACGTCATAGACCTGATAGGCAACATCACCATCAACTGGAACTTCTGGTTGCACGACGAGCTGACCTTCTGGTACATCCCTGCCATCATGATGCTCTACCTCTGGGCACCACCCTATATGCGCCTCATCACGAAGCATCCCATCTACCGCTGGTCGGTGGTACTGATGGTGCTGTGGTGTGTCATGGTGCAGTGGATAACCCCGGTGCACCAGACCGTGGGACACATCGAGATATTCTGGAGCCGCGTGCCCATCTTCTTCCTCGGCATCAACCTCGGCGAGGCGGTGCGTCGCGAGGTGCGCATTGATGGTGCTGCCGTGTGGCTGGCATTGATTACGTTCGTGGCGTGTTTCGCCTCATGCCTCTATCTGGAGCAGGTGTCGCACGGCCGGTTTCCGCTCTTCGTGGAGCGTATGATCTATATCCCCCTGACGCTGACCACCATATTGCTGCTCAACAGGGTGTTCCGGCGGATGCCGCAGCGCGTCAACCGCTTCTGCGCGTTCTTTGGCGGTCTGAGTCTGGAGGCGTACCTCATCCACAACCATTTCGTCATGGCGTGGATAGCACCGTACCACCTGGGCTATTGGCCTACGGCCCTGCTGACCATTGCCCTAACCATTCCCTTGGCGTGGCTACTGCATCAACTGGTAAAACGACTGACGGTATGGCGATGAAAGAGGTGGTGGTGTACGATTTCGATGGGACGCTGACGAAGAGCGACTCACTGCTGGGCTTCATCCGCTATGCGTGCGGACTATGGCCGATGCTGTGCGGATTCCTGCGCCACCTGCCCCTGCTGGTGTTGATGAAACTGCACGGCTATCCCAACTACAAGGCGAAGCAGAAGGTGTTCTCCCATTTTTTCCGGGGCATGGACATCCGGACGTTTGACGGACTGTGCCGCCGCTATGCTGAGACACACCGCCGGATATTGCGCCAGGAGGGTGTCGCATCGCTGAAGCAAGACTGCCGGGCGGGTCGTCAGGTGGTCATCGTCAGTGCATCGGTTGACAACTGGGTGCAGCCGTTCTTCCCTGGAGTCTGTGTACTGGGCACACAGGTGGAAGCCGTGGACGGCAGACTGACTGGCCGTTTCCTGACTCCTAACTGCTACGGCCCAGAGAAGGTGCACCGTCTGTTGGAGCGTTTTCCCGACCGCAGCCAGTACCGACTGACGGCCTACGGCGACAGTCGCGGCGACCGCGAGATGCTGGCCTTCGCCGACGAGTCTCACTATAAACCGTTCCGCCGATGAAGGAGAAATGGGTGGAGCGGACGCTCATGGGGGTGGTGGCGCTGTTGCTGTTGGTACTCAATGCGCTGATGGTGGAGAAGTATGATGCGGTCTTTTCCGTCCTTGCCGACGACTACGCCAAACGGCTGTCGTACCTCTTCCATGTGTCGGGCTTCGACCCCAACAGCTATGCGATACTGACCGAGTGGGGCATGCGCTACGATGTGCTGCGCCATCCGCTATTACCTTACCTCATGGCACTGCCGGCCTCAGTCAACGGTGTGGTGGTGTCGCTCTTTGGCATCAACGCTGCACTGTATATCTCGGCACTGATGAGTTGGGCGTGTGGCTTGGTGTCGGCACTGCTACTCTACCGCCTCCTGCGGCGCGTCGTGGATGTGGCAGCGGAGGATGCAGCCCTGCTGACCCTGTTGTTCTTCAGCTTTGCCTATATACAGGTCACGTGCTTCGTGCCCGACCATTTCGGTCTCTCGCTTTGTCTCATCCTGTTGTCGCTCTACCTCATCGGACGGGCGGCAAAGGCCGGTCGCGTGTTGAAAGCGTGGCAGACGGTGCTGCTCTTCGTGCTGACGGCCGGGGTGACGCTGACCAACGGTCTCAAGGTGCTGGCGGCCGAGTGGGTAGCTCGCGGTCGACGGTTCTTCCAGTGGCGCTTCTTCCTCCTTGCAGTAGTTGTTCCGTCGGCACTGATGTTGGGTGTCGGCCTGGTGGAGGAACGCATCTACGTCTACCCGAAGCAGCAGGCACAGCAACGCTACTTCGAGGAACATCGGGCGGAGGTGTTGGCAAAGGCACGGCGAGACCACCAGCGTTACAAGCACGCACCATGGGTCATCCATAAAGGGCGGCCACTGGGACAGGGTGGCCTGCTCCGCTGGACTGACGTATCCACCTCCCGGTGGGACACACTGACGGAGAACCTGTGGGGCGAGTCGGTACAGCTCCACGAGCGTTACGTGCTGGACGACGTGCTGACGAGCTATCGCCCAGTGCTGTTAGCATACCAGTCGCCGTGGCGTTATGCGGTCTCGCTGCTGTTGCTACTGCTGTTTGCGGCAGGCATCTGGTCAGGGCGCGGCCAGCGGCTGTTGTGGATGTGCCTGTTGGGCATTGTCCCCGATGCGGTGATGCACCTCGGGCTGGGCTTTGCCATCAACGAGGTGTACATCATGGCGGCTCATTGGCTTTATGTGGTACCAGTTGCCCTGTCGTTCCTCTTCCTGCGCCTTCGTGGGTGGCGGTTAGTCGCACTGCGCCTGGTGGTACTATCGCTGACGGTGTACCTGCTGTGCCACAACCTGGGACTGATTGTCGGTTGGATGCAGCAGCCCCCGGTCTCGACGGCCTTCTGGTATGAATAGGCCAACCTGGTTTTTTGAAAAGAAAAAGATACAAGTATGAAAAGGATATTCAAGGAGATTTTCTGGATTCGCCAGGAGGAGCGTTGGCACGCCCTCGTGGCCTTGCTGGTGATTGTCGTGTTCAACGGATTGTTCATTGCGCGGCTGTCGCCACTCTTCATGCAGGAGGGCTTCGGCCCCTACTGGAAGGTATTTCTGCGCGAGTTCCATCTCTCGGGCTACGACCCACTAACCTATCTGGGCGTGACCAGTTGGGACACCGTATATAATGTGTACCGCCATCCGCTGCTGGCCTTCTTCATCTGGCCGCTCTACCTGCTCAACAGCGCACTGAGTGCTTTGACGGGTATCAACTGCGTACAGTATGTCGTGGCACTGCCAGTCGCGCTGGCCTCGCTCTATTCCTATCTGTTCACCTTCCGCATCCTGCGGGAGTTCTTCCGGCTCTCCGTGCCTGATGCCACGTTGCTGTCGGTCTACTGCTTCTCCATGGCTTACATCCTGCTGTCGGTCATCGTGCCCGACCACTTCACCATCTCGATGTTCCTGTTGCTGCTCACCCTCTACGTCTCTGGACGCTGCATGAAGGCTGGTCGCCGACTGGCGTGGTGGCAGACGGCACTGCTGTTCACCGTTACCGCCGGGGTGACACTGAGCAACGGCATCAAGACGTTCCTTGCTGCCCTGTTGGTCAACGGCCGTGGGTTCTTCCGCTGGCGACACCTATTGCTGGGTATATTGTTGCCTGCCGCACTGATATGGGGATTCTCGCGCTGGGAATACCGCACCTTCGTATGGCCAAAGGAACAGGCGCGGGCGGCCAAGAAACAGCAGGAGGCTGTGCAGCGGCAACGCTTCATGACCGCACTGTCGGACGGGGAACGGCAGAAGATGGAGCAGCGGCAACAGCAACGGAACAGGGCCCTGGCGCGTCAGGCAGCCAAGTCAGGCAAGCCCATGAAGAAGGTAGGGTTCCTCAGTTGGACGGACACCACCACGCCGCGCCTTGAGACGGCCTACGAGAACCTGTTTGGCGAGGCCGTCCAGTTCCACCGGCAGTATTTCTTGGGTGACACACTCGTGTTCCGTCCTGTCTTCGTGCGTTACGACTGGGCGGTCTGCTACATCGTCGAGGCCGTCATCGTACTGCTGTTCCTGGTCGGGCTGTGGATGGGTCGCCGCAACAGGGTGTTGTGGCTCGCCCTATCCTGGTTCGCGTTCGACATGGGCATCCACCTCGTCTTGGGCTTTGGCATCAACGAGATCTTCATCATGGCACCCCATTGGCTCTTCGTGGTGCCCTTCGCCACGGCGGCACTGTTGGGACAGGTGCAGGGGCGGCGGCGAACGGTGCTGCGTGTCCTGCTGGCCGTGTTGACGGTTTATCTCTTGGCGTACAACGGCGTACAATTAGTGGACTTCCTCCTCACGTCAGACATTGCCCTTTGAGAGGGGTTAAAGATGCCGCAGTAGCGGTTGAACGCAAAAAGAAAGGCGAGATGATGCGGAGTGCAAAGTATGTGTTACATTTCGCGGACGCAGTCTGCACTTTTCGTTGTAACTTTGCACCGTTATCCTAAAACAACAAAACAATGAAGACAACAAAGAAGCTCCTATTGGTCGCTCTCGCCGCCGTTGGCGCAACGACCGCACAGGCACAGGGACTGAAAGATGCCTACAAAGACTATTTCACGATTGGTGTGGCTGTCAACAAGCACAACATTGCACAGCCCGAACAGATGGCACTCATCAAACGCGAGTTCAACAGCGTGACGGCCGAAAACGACATGAAGCCGGTTTCGGTGCATCCCAAGGAAGGTGTGTGGAACTGGGGACCTGCCGACAGCATTGCCGACTTCTGCCGACAGAACGGCATCAAACTGCGCGGACACTGCCTGGCCTGGCACAGCCAGTTCTCCGACTGGATGTTTACCGACAAGAAAGGCAAGGAGGTGAAGAAGGAGGTGTTCTACCAGCGTCTGCGCGAACACATCCACACCGTGGTGAACCGCTACAAGGACATCGTCTATGCCTGGGACGTGGTAAACGAGGCCATGGCCGACAACAACATGATGCCGATGCGTCCGGGAGAGCAGCCATCGCCCTACCGGCAGAGCCGCCTGTTCAAGCTCTGCGGCGATGAGTTCATTGCCAAGGCGTTTGAGTTTGCCCACGAGGCAGACCCCAACGCGCTGCTGTTCTACAACGACTACAATGCCGCCGACCCGAAGAAGTGCGAGCGTATATATAATATGGTGAAGAAGATGCAGGATGCCGGAGTGCCCATCACGGGTATCGGTATGCAGGGACACTATAACATCTATGGTCCGTCAGAACAGGATGTAGATGCGGCTCTCACCAAGTATTCGCAGTTGGTGAAACACATCCACATCACCGAATTTGACATCCGCACCAATGTGGAGATGGGCGGACAGCTGCAGTTCTCGCAGGGTAAGTCCACCAGCATGGCTCCCTATATCTCCACGTTGCAGGAAGACCAGTATGCACGGATGTTCCGTGTTTTCCGCAAACACAAGGACGTGATAGACAATGTGACGTTCTGGAACCTCTCCGACCGCGACTCCTGGCTCGGCGTGTCCAACCATCCGCTGCTCTTCGACGAGAACTACAAGCCCAAGAAGGCCTACGCTGCCGTGAAGAACTTCAATGTGGCTCTGGACCAGCATCAGCCGAAGGAAGACTTCGTACCGAACCCAAAGAACCAGCCTGGACAGCAGTACCCGATGGTCAACTCGGAGGGCTACGCCCGCTTCCGCATTGTGGCACCCGATGCCAAGTCGGTCATCGTCAGCCTCGGACTGGGCGGACGCGGCGGTACGGTGCTGCGCAAGGACAAGGATGGTGTATGGACTGGAACCACCGAAGGTCCGATGGACGAGGGCTTCCACTACTATCACCTGACCATTGACGGCGCGGTGGTCAACGACCCGGGAGCCAACAACTACTATGGCTCGTGCCGTTGGGAAAGCGGCATAGAGATTCCTGCCCACGACCAGGCCTTCTATCAGAACCGCATGGATGTGGCCCACGGCAATGTGCAGCAGGTATTGTTCCCCTCGGAGAGCACCGGTACGGTGCGTCGCGCCTTTGTCTACACGCCACCGACATACGGAAAGAACAAGAAGGAACGCTTCCCCGTGCTCTATCTGCAACATGGATGGGGTGAGGACGAGACGGCTTGGAGCAACCAGGGACACGCCAATCTGATTATGGACAATATGATAGCAGAAGGAAAGTGCAAGCCGTTCATCATCGTGATGACCTACGGAATGACCAACGACGTACGCTTCGGACACATCAACGAGTTCACGGCCAAGGAGTTTGAAACCGTGTTGGTGGACGAACTCATCCCTTATATCGATGCCAACTTCCTGACCAAGGCTGACCGCAACAACCGCGCCATGGCCGGACTGTCGATGGGCGGATTCGAGACGAAGCTCATCACCCTGCGCCGTCCGGAGGTGTTCGCCTACTGGGGACTGCTCAGCGGCGGACAGTATGAACCTGCCGACCTGGAAGGGAAGGGCGACGTGAAACTCATCTTCCAGAGCTGTGGCAGCAAGGAACGTCCCGATGCCGTCAACGCTTCTACTGCGCGTCTGAAGGAGGCTGGGTTCAACGCCGTGGGACATATCTCGGAGAACACCGCCCATGAGTTCCTGACCTGGCGGCGTGCCCTTCACACCATGGCCCCGCTACTGTTCAAATGACCGTCAGACGACGTACCAACAAAAACAGGGAGCATCCTCGTGGGTGCTCCCTGTTTTCTGTAGGTATGTCTTGCGTTACCGTCTGCAATTACTCGGCAGAGAGGGTGAAACGCTTGAAGTCCACAATCTTGAGGTCCTTGTCCTGCTTGGCGAGCCACTGCGATACAGAGGCCTTGTCGCCGTCGCCGAACTGGAACTCCTGGTCTACAAGGCAGTTCTCCTTCAAGAACTTCTGCACGCGACCCTTGGCGATGTTGTCAATCATGTTCTGGTTGAGCGTAGCAGCCTTCTCGGCAGCGGCCTTCTCCTTAATCTCACGAGCCTCCTTGGCCTGCTCCTCGGTGAGCCAACCCTTCTTGAGGTTGCTCTCGATGTGGTCGTCAGAGTCTACGTGGGCGGGGTTGATGCCAGCCTTCTTCAGCACGCTCTCCACGTACTTCTCCACCTGCTCCAGCTTGGTCTTCTCCACGGCAGTCTTGTACTCTTCGTCGAGCACGTCCTGAGAAACCTTGGAAGCGTCGAGAGCCACGGGCTTCATGGCAGCCACCTGCATAGCGAGCTTGTGGCCAATCTCGGCGGCGGGCTTGCTGGTCTGTACCATCGTGGCCAGCGTGTGCTTGCCCATGTGGTCGTACACCTCAATGTTCTCGCCTTCGAGCACGTTGTAGCCGTCCAGTTCCATCTTCTCACCAGTGATACCGGAACGCTGGGTCACAGCGTCCTGAATCTTCTGTCCGTCTGCAAGGGTCAGTTCCTTCACAGCATCGAGGCTCTTGGCCTTGGCAGCCACAGCAGCATCGAGGATGCTCTGGGTGAGGGCGATGAAGTCAGCACCATTGGCCACAAAGTCTGTCTCACACTTCAAGGCGATGGTAGCGGCAAAGCCGTTGGCCACCTTGGTGAGTACGCAACCATTGGATGTCTCACGGTCACTGCGCTTGGCGGCGATGGCCAGGCCACGCTCGCGGAGCAGTTCCTTCGCCTTCTCGAAGTCGCCGTCGGCCTCGGTCAGTGCCTTCTTCACGTCGGCCAGACCAGCACCGGTCATGGCGCGGAGCTTCTTGATATCTTCAATAGAAATAGCCATAATCTTTTGCTTTTTTAGAGTTGATGATTAAACCTTTGATTACTCGGCGGCAGGAGCAGTCTCTTCTGCAGCCTCAGCCTTGGGAGCTTCCTCTACAGGAGCTTCTGCGGCCTTGGGAGCCTCAGCGGCCTCAGCCTTGGGAGCCTCAGCGGCTTTACGTGTCCTGCGTGCACCGCGCTTGACCGGAGCCTCTTCGGCCTCAGCCTCAGCCTGTGCCTCGGCAGCCTTCTCGTCAGCCTTCTCCACCTTACGCTCTTCCAAGCCCTCGGTGATGGCAGCGCAGCAAGCGTCGAGGATAATCTCCACGCTGTCCTTGGCGTCATCGTTGGCAGGAATCACGAAGTCAATGTCGTTGGGGTTGGAGTTGGTGTCAACGATGCCGAACACGGGGATGCCCAGACGATTGGCCTCACGCACGGCAATCTGCTCCTTCAGCACGTCAACGACGAAGAGGGCAGAAGGCAGACGGGTCAGGTCGGCAATGGAACCGAGGTTCTTCTCCAACTTGGCACGCTGACGAGAAATCTGCAGCAACTCGCGCTTGGAGAGGTTGCTGTATGTGCCGTCCTGCATGAGCTTGTCGATGTTCGTCATTTTCTTTACGGCCTTGCGGATGGTCGGGAAGTTGGTAAGCATACCGCCCGGCCAACGCTCTATCACGTAAGGCATACCCACAGCCGATGCTTTCTCGGCGATGATTTCCTTCGTTTGTTTTTTAGTAGCGACGAACAGGATTTTCTTGCCGCTCTTGGCAATCTGCTTCAGTGCGTCGGCAGCCTCGTCAATCTTGGCTACGGTCTTGTGGAGGTCGATGATATGGATGCCGTTGCGCTCGGTGTAGATGTACTGAGCCATGGCAGGGTTCCATTTGCGCTTCAGATGGCCGAAGTGGCATCCGGCCTGAAGCAGGGTATCAAAATTGGTTCTTGACATAATTTCTTGATGCTTTTTAATTTGATGTTTACTTTCTTTTTAATTCTTAAGGTTAGAATCAGCCGACAGGTAATCCTGTTGCAGAGTCCTGCCGGTTTAGATGCTAAACGTGTCCGGCAACCATTAACGCTTACTGAACTGGAAGCGGCGACGAGCCTTGGGCTGACCGGGCTTCTTACGCTCAACCTCACGGGAGTCGCGGGTGAGGAAGCCTTGCATCTTGAGGGTCTTCTTGTCTTCTGCATTCACCTTGACGAGGGCACGGGCGATGGCGAGGCGGAGTGCCTGGCTCTGGCCGGTGAAGCCACCACCATCGAGGTTGGCCTTGATGTCGTATTTCTCAGCCACTTCGAGCAGGTTCAGCGGCTGCTTAACCACGTACTGCAGGATAGCGGTGGGGAAATATACACTGAGATCTTTCTTGTTAATCGTAATCTTGCCTGTGCCTTCGCTCAGGTAAACGCGGGCTACGGAACTCTTACGACGACCGATTGCATTAATCATTTCCATCTTCTATCTTTTATTTATACTGGTTAATATCAATTGCTTTGGGCTGCTGTGCCTCGTGCTTGTGCTCTGTGCCGTTGTAGATGTAGAGGTTGTTGAGCAGGCTGCGTCCAAGCGGACCTTTGGGGAGCATGCCCTTCACGGCGTGCTTCAAGATGCGCTCTACGCCATAAGGCTGTTTGCGCAGCATAGCGGGGGAGGTGAAGCGCTGACCACCGGGATAGCCCGTGTAGCGGGTGTAAACCTTGTCGGTTTCCTTCTTGCCGGTGAAAACCACCTTGGCAGCATTGATGATGATAACGTTGTCGCCACAGTCCACATGAGGAGTGAAGTTGGGCTTGTACTTTCCGCGGATGAGCTTGGCTACCTTGGAGGCGAGACGGCCGACCACCTGGTCTGTGGCATCAATCACCACCCACTCCTTCTTAGCTGTTTCCTTGTTGGCGGAAATAGTCTTGTAACTCAAAGTGTTCATTTTACTTTTTAATTTTACTACTAAAAAACTTTTTTCTTGTTCTCTTACGCACAGACAACAACCACAACAGGGGTCTAACGCCCTGCAGCAGTCTAACGTCTTGTGCTGAACCGTGATTCACAAACCGCTTTGCCCGGCCAAAGGCACCGCTATTTACACACGATTCACGGGGATTCTAAGTCTCTCCCCAATAATCGGACTGCAAAGGTACTACTTTTCTGCTGTCATCCGACAGGATTTGTAGCACAAAACCTATTATTTAGGATTATTTAACCAACCGCCGCGGATGACAGCACCATAGCAGTCGGCTATTTGCACCACATTTCCCAGCCATTTGCACCGCACTTCCCAGCCCTTTGCACCGCACTTGTCGGCTATTTGCGCCAATCGTTGTCCAGTACTTGTCCAGTATTTGTCCAGTACTTGTCCGATGTAGACTGGACATATAATGGACAAGTACTGCACATATACTGGACTTATAGTAAGGTTGCTCCTTGCCAAGTCGCTGCCTACAGTGAGGCAACACCTTGCCTGCTCCTAAATGTAAAGGTGCAAAAACATAGATAAAATTTGGTTTATCGCCCAGCTCACCCATCTCCTCTTCTTGAAGATGGACGATGAGAACGTGCAAATAAAATGAGTCGACTCTGAAAACTACAGGAGTTACTTAGAAGATTGCGGCAATTTTTCGGATTTCCTTTAGCTTTTTCACAAACGTCTCATTATGCTCCGCCATCAACATATCATACTCGTTCTGCATGGCCAGCAGCGGAGCGGGTTCAATGCCAAGGGCAGCACAGAGCAGCATAGCCAATTCCGTGTTGAGCGCACGTTTCCCATTGAGCACTTCATTGAGTATGGTGGGCGAGATGTCCAGATTACGAGCAATGCTGCGCTGACTGATGCCGCGACATTCCAGTTCATCCTTTAATACCTCACCAGGGTGAGTGGGGCAGTAGGGTTTCAAGTTGTTGGCTATCATTCTGTCGTCTATTCCTTCAACGTGTATCATATTTCTGCTATTTATAATGATTCGACAACTCTGTCAGACTCACCATCTCGGCAACGGCCTTGGTTCCTTCCATAATTTCGCGAAACTCAATGCGATACTGGTCGTTGACCCTCACGGACGAGAGACCCTCTTTGTTGCCGTGTAGCTTCTCGTAGTGCAGCGAGCCGTATCTGGCTAATGACAGTACATTCTCTTCATGCATCATCAGGTTGACAACCTTTATGTATTTAGACACTATACTCGGCTGGTAACGATGATGTTTGTCACTCGCTTTACCGCTCTCGTAGAGTTCTCTCAGATATTCCTGTCCAAAGGTGACTATCATACACTTGATTTGCAATGGTGTGACAAAGGTACGATTAAATTTTGAAATTCGCAAATTAGATAATATTTTTTTGCTCTTATTGTAATATTTGGTGCCTCGTGGACGACACTATTCCGTGTCGTCCCGATGCTTGATGTTGCGGGGGTGGTGCTCCAGTATCTGCTGGCGTAGGGTGCTCATGTCCACGTGCGTGTAGATTTCCGTGGTGGCGATGGACTCGTGTCCCATCATCATCTGTATCGCACGCAGGTCGGCACCGCCTTCGAGCAATGCCGTGGCAAACGAGTGGCGCAGCGTATGCGGCGAGATGGTCTTCTGGATGCCGGCAGCCTCGGCCTGGCGCTTGATCATGATGAGGATCATGGTGCGAGTGAGGTGGGCACCGCGACGGTTCAGGAACACATAGTCTTCCTCTCCGGGCTTGATGTCCATCTGTCGCCGGTCATCAAACCAGAGGTTGATTTCGTCGAGTGCCTTCTGCGAGATGGGCACGAGGCGTTCCTTCGAACCTTTCCCCGTCACCTTGATATATCGTTCCTGTTCAAACAGGTTGCTGAGCTTCAACGTGGTGAGTTCGCTGACGCGCAGTCCGCAGGAGAAGAGCGTCTCGATGATGGCCCTGTTGCGGTGTCCCTCCCATTTTGAAAGGTCAATGCTTCCCTTGAGCATATCCACCTCGGCGGTGGAGAGCACCTCGGGCAGATGGGTGCCCAGCACAGGACTCTCCAACAGCTCAGAAGGGTCGTCGTCGCGCCAGCCGTCGAGTTGCAGGAATCGGAAAAAGGAGCGCACCCCACAGAGGATGCGGCACTGCGAGCGCGGCCCGATGCCGATGTCATGGAGCGTGGCGGCAAAGTGCTGTAGGTCGGGCAGTGTCACGTCGTACACCGTCTTGCCCTCATCGCGTAGATACCCCAATAGTTTCTGTAAGTCGCGCCCGTAGGCATCCACGGTATTCTCGGACAGCCCACGCTGTAGCTTTAGGGAGCGCAGGTAAGGATGGACATAGTCTTTCTCTTCCATACTGCAAATATACACCATTTTTGAGATTTTCTCAAAATTTTCCTGTGAAAAGAAACGAAATTTGCGTATTCGCCAATTTATTCGTACCTTAGCGGCGTAAAACCGCAAAAGAACGAAACGATGAAGATATTCGCCGTAGGCATGAACTACCTCCAGCACACGGCAGAGCTGGACGGCAAGGCTTACAAACCCGAAAACCCCGTGATTTTCACCAAGGCCGACTCGGCACTGCTGAAAGATCACAAACCTTTTTTCATTCCCGACTGGAGCAAACAGGTGGACTACGAAACGGAACTGGTGGTGCGCATCTGCCGACTGGGTAAGAGCATTCCCGAACGGTTTGCCCACCGCTACTACGATGCCGTGACGGTGGGCATTGACTTCACCGCACGCGACCTGCAGCGCGAGATACGGCAGAAAGGCTTGCCGTGGGATCTCTGCAAGGGCTTCGACGGCTCGGCAGCCATCGGCGAGTGGGTGGACGTGGAGACCTTTCACGATATTCAGAACCTACACTTCCGACTTGACATCAACGGCAAGACGGTGCAGCAGGGCTGCTCGGCCGACATGGTCTACCGCATCGACTCCATCATCGCCTACATCTCCCAGTATTTCACCCTCAAGACCGGCGACCTGCTCTACACCGGCACACCGGCAGGCATCGGCCCTGTACACATCGACGACCACTTGGAAGGGTGGCTCGAAGACCGCAAGGTACTGGAGTTCAACTGTAAATAGAGAAACCACTGATGAGACTGGCTCTGCTGACGTTCCTCGTACTACTGCTGCCACCGGTGCCTTGCCGAGCGCAGCACGCGGAAGGCCGTTATGCCGCCCATTCCGTACTGGCCAACGGACGGTGGGTGAAGGTCAGCGTGTCCTCCTCCGGCATCTACCAGCTGACCGACAAGCTGTTGCGCGACGCAGGGTTCACAGCACCCACGCGTGTAAAGGTCTATGGCTACGGCGGTGCCCTCCAGCCCGAACGGCTGACGGCAGACTATCTCGCGGCCACCGACGACCTGCATGAGGTGGCCACCTGCCGCACCAGCGATGGACGACTGCTGTTTCTGGCCACAGGCCCCGTGACGTGGGACGACAGCCACCAGCGCATCCGCAACCCCTATGCTGACTACGGCTGCTATTTCCTCACCGAGGGCGACAATCCCCTCACGGTCAGTGCCGAGCAGTTGCTGACCGACTACCAGTCGCTGCCCGACCGCTACCATACGCTGTACGAGGTGGACGACTACGCCTGGTATCAAGGAGGACGCAACCTCTACGATGCCACACGCATCACCGCCGACAGTCCCCGCAGCTATACCCTGTCGGGAGCTGCAGACCGCGACACGGGAAGCTTGACTGTGGCACTATCCGCCGACCAGGCCACCGCTGTGACCATCAGCGTGAACGGACAGCAGCTGGGACAACTGACCGTGGCAGCACGCGGTCCATACGACGAGATGCGCACCGCCACCACCACCTTCCCCGTGGAACACCTGTCGGGCAACAACACCGTGACCCTCACACCGACCAACAGCCAGGCCACGGTACGCTTGGACTACCTGTCCCTCTACCACGCCACGCCAACACCCCTACCCGACCTCACCACTACGACCTTCCCCACGCCTAACCTCCTCGGCGAGATACCCAGTCAGAACCTCCATGCCGATGGGGTGGCCGACATGGTCATCATCATCCCGGCCGACCGCCGCGTGCAGGCACAGGCCGAGCGACTGGCACAGTGGCATGAGCGTCAGGACGGTCTCCGCGTGCGCATCGTGGCCGCCGACCAACTCTACAACGAGTTCAGCAGCGGTACACCCGATGCCAATGCCTACCGCCGCTACCTCAAGATGCTGTACGACCGCGCCGCCACCGAAGCCGACCGCCCACGCTTCCTGTTGCTGATGGGTGACGGGGCATGGGACAACCGCCTGCGCACCGCCACCTGGCAGGGCTACCAGCCGGAACAGTTCCTGCTCTGCTATGAGAGTGACAACTCATACAGCCACACGGAATGTTACGTCAGCGATGACTATTTCACCCTGCTGGACGACGGGGAGGGCGGCGACCTGCAAGGCAGCGACAAGAGCGATGTAGCCGTAGGACGGCTGCCCGTGCGCACCGTCAGCCAAGCCAAGGCGGTAGTGGACAAGATCCTCGCCTATGCCGGCAATGGGAACACCGGCAGTTGGCAGAACCTCATCGTCATGATGGGCGACGACGGCAACGACAACCAGCACATGAAGGATGCCGACGATGCAGCCAGCATGGTGGAGCAGCTACAGCCCTCTATGGAGGTGCGCCGCATCCTCTGGGATGCCTACGAGCGCACCGCCACCGCCACAGGCAACAGCTATCCCGACGTGACGCAGCAAATCCGGCAACTCATGAGCACGGGGGCACTCGTCATGAACTACTCCGGCCACGGAGCCGCCACCACCCTATCCCACGAAAAGGTGGTGGATGTATCGGACTTTTCCAGTGCCGCATCCACCCACCTGCCCCTCTGGGTCACCGCCTCGTGCGACATCATGCCGTTTGACGGACAGACAGAGAACATCGGGGAGACAGCCCTGCTCAACCCCGACGGCGGAGCCATTGCCTTCTACGGAACAACACGTACCGTGTTCCAAACCTACAACCGGCTGATGAACATGGCCTTCATGCGCCACCTGCTTGACACGTCCGGCGGACAGTCGCCGACCATCGGTGAGGCCGTACAACGAGCCAAGAACGAGTTGATTGACGGGAAGAGCGACCTGACCGCCAACAAACTACAGTTCACCCTACTGGGCGACCCGGCCTTGCGACTGCCACTGCCCACTGGGCAAGTGGCCATAGACAGCATCAACGGGGTGGCACTGGCAGAAGCCGAAGGCCCCATAGCCCTCG
Source organism: Vescimonas coprocola (assembly GCA_963620725.1). Lineage (GTDB taxonomy): Bacteria > Bacteroidota > Bacteroidia > Bacteroidales > Bacteroidaceae > Prevotella. The sequence continues at coordinate 23,211 of CAVFBU010000006.1, read as the reverse complement.
CTGCCGGCACCACCGTGAAGGTATGCGGACACGTCCAGCAAGAGGATGCCTCCGTTGACCCGACCTTCAACGGACTGCTCACTGCCGCGGTGTACGATGCCGCCGACACGGTGGTGTGCCGCAAGAACGATGCGGCACAAGCCCCGACCGCCTTCGTCTACACCGACCGCAGCCATACGTTGTTTACCGGCAACGACAGCATCCGGCAGGGGCGGTTCTCGTTCTCCTTCACCGTACCGCGAGACATCAGCTATTCCGAGGCCACCGGACTCATCCGCCTCTACGCCGCAAACACCGACCGGACACGGACGGCCAACGGCCACTGCAACCAGTTCTGTCTGGGCGACAGCGACACAGACGCTGACGACACGGAGGGGCCGACCGTCCACTGCTACCTAAACAGCAATGCCTTCGTGGACGGCGGACGCGTCAACGCGACACCCTATTTCGTGGCCGAGCTGGAGGACAGCAGCGGCATCAACGCCACCGGCAACGGGCTGGGCCACAACCTAACCCTTGTGATTGACGGACTGACCTCCAAGACCTACGACCTCAACGACTATTTTACCTACGATTTTGGCAGCCACACCCGTGGCACCGTGGGCTTCAGCATTCCCCAACTGACCGAGGGCGAACACCGGCTGCTGTTCCGCGCCTGGGATATGCGGAACAACGCCACCACCACGGAACTCACCTTCTACGTGGAGGACGGACTGGCTCCCGGCGTGTTCAATGTGGACTGCACCCACAACCCAGCCACTACCACGACGGCCTTCCTCATCACCCACGACCGTATGGGCAGCAACATCAATATCAGTATCGAGGTGTTTGACCTGGCCGGACGAATCGTGTGGCAACAGCGACTGCACGGCACCACCACCGACCCGTGCATCAGCATCGACTGGGATCTCTCGGCCAGCAATGGTCGCCGTCTCGCCACTGGGATGTATCTCTACCGCGTGCGACTGAGTGGTGACGGCGGACAACAGGTGTCGAAGACCAAGAAACTGGTCATCCTAAGCAATAAATAGGCCACGGCTACGTTATATGAACAATGGAAACAAAGAACACCATACTCTCCGTCATCTTGGTAGCCACAGCGGCAACGGGATGGGCACAGGACACCAAGAACCTGTTTAACCCCATCGACCACGCCGTGGTTTCACAGACCATCGCGCCCGACGCACGTGCCGCCGGTATGGGTGACGTGGGTGTCGCCACCGACCCCGATGTCAACTCACAATACTGGAATCCGGCCAAATACCCGTTCTGCATCAGCCGCTCCGGTGTCGCCCTCAACTACACGCCGTGGCTGCGCCCTTTAGTGGGCGACATCGACCTGGCCTATCTGTCGGGCTACTACCGCATCGGCGACTACTCGGCCGTGTCCGGGTCGCTGCGCTACTTCTCGCTGGGCGAGGTGTACAGCGGCACCGAAGACAACACCATGACCGTGAAGCCCTACGAGATGTCGCTCGACGTGGCCTACTCCCTCATGCTGAGCGAACGCTTCTCCATTGCCGCCGCCATCCGCTGGATCTACAGCGACCTGCGTTACGACTACAGCGAGAATGCCTCGCCGGCCTCTGCCGTGGCCGCCGACTTGGCCTGCTACTACACCGACTATATCGACCTCGGACAGCGCGAGTGTCAACTGGGCTTGGGACTGAATCTCTCCAACATCGGCAGCAAGATAGCCTATTTCGGTGACGAACGCCCCCACTTCCTTCCGGCCAATATGCGGCTCGGAGCCTCACTGATGGTACCCGTGGACGAGTACAACCGCTTCACCATTGCCGCCGATGCCAACAAACTGCTGGTGCCGACCGTGCCCAAGCAGAACGACGGCGAGACGAAGGAGGAGTATGAGCAGCGCGTCATCAGCGAATACAACGACGTGAGTGCCATATCGGGCATCTTCAAGAGTTTCACCGACGCACCGGGCGGACTGAAAGAGGAACTGCAGGAGGTGCAGTGGAGCATCGGTGCGGAGTACGTCTACCACGACCAGTTCTCGCTGCGCGCCGGCTATCACCACCAGAGCGAGAACAAGGGTAACCTGAAATACTTCACCGTGGGCGGTGGTTTCCGCACGAACACCCTCTCGCTCGATGTAGGCTACGTCATCGCCACGGCCAGAAGCAATCCCCTCGACCAGACGCTGCGCTTCACGCTGGCTTTCGACATGGACGGCATCAAAGACCTTTTCAGATAACGACTTTACTACACCTTATAATATATATAGGACAACGATGATACGAGTAGGAATGGGATATGATGTCCACCAACTGGTGGAGGGACGCGACCTCTGGATGGGTGGCATCAAGATAGAACACGCCAAGGGACTGTTAGGGCACAGCGATGCGGACGTATTGATTCATGCCATCTGCGATGCGCTGTTAGGTGCTGCGAATATGCGCGACATCGGGTATCACTTCCCGGACACCAGCAGCGAAACGGAAGGGATGGACAGCAAGGTCATCCTGCGGCAGACGGTAGCACTGATAGCGACGAAGGGCTACCATCTGGTGAATATCGATGCCACCATCTGTGCCGAGCGTCCGAAGATGAATCCGCACATCCCTGCCATGCAACAGTGTATGGCCGAGGTCATCGGCACCGACCCCGACAACATCTCCATCAAGGCGACCACGACAGAACGGCTCGGCTTCACCGGGCGTGAGGAGGGCATCTCGGCTTACGCCGTGGCACTGATAGAAAAACCGTAGATGGGTTTCCTTATTTCTTGAGCACGGCTCTGACCACAAACCAAAGGTGGCAGAGCAGCGTGACGGCAAGGCCGTAGTGGCTGCGCATCACGGTGAAACGCTCGCGGAGCGAGGCGCGATGGTGTTGCGTGGTGTTGCCGCCGGCCATAAAATCGGAAAGGATGGCATGGCTGTTGACAATCGGAAGATGGCGTGTCTCCGCCTCCTTCATGACACGGATGCACCAGTCCACATCGGCAGAATGACGATACAGCAGGTCATATTGGTATTGCCGAGCCAAATCGGTACGTACATAGAACGACTGATGACACACCAACATCCCCCAACGGAACGAACGCCACGTCAACTGGTGGGGCGGTCGCAGCCGGCGCAGCCGCAGGAAGTTTCCTCGTCCGTCCACAATGGCCGTGTCACCGTACACCACGGCAGGACGGACATCCGCCATTTGTCCGGCAACGGCTTCTTGAACCATCTGCAAGGTGTCTGGGGCATGGAGCACATCGCCCGCGTTGAGAAACACCACATAGTCACCGCCGGCCTTCTCCAGTCCCCGGTTCATGGCATCGTAAATGCCCTTGTCTGGAGCTGAAAAGACCATCACCGGATAGTCCCTTCCTTCTGCATAACGGTGGGCGATGGCCACGGTGTCATCCTTCGATGCCCCATCAATGATGAGGTGTTCGAGGTGTCGGTAGCCTTGGCGCGCCACACTGTCGAGGGTGCGCTGCAAGACCGGCGCAGCATTGTAGGTGACAGTGATGACACAGAAAGTAATGGGCTGTTGCATGGTGTTAGATGGTTAGGGACGGGAGACTATGCGCGGACGCTTGGCCGCCTCATAGACCTCAATATACTGTCGGGCTACGTGCTGCATGGAATAGCAACGAGCAACCTTGTCGAGACAGGCCTTGCCGACTGTCTCGGGGTCGGATTCAAAAAGTGCCCAACGGATGCCTGCGGCCAGATCATCGGCACTACAATAGTCGGCCACATAGCCATTCTGGCGATGGTCTATCTCCTCAGGGATTCCCCCGACCCGAAAGGCTACGCTGGGTAGCCCACAGGCCATGGCCTCCATGATGGTGTTGGGCAGGTTCTCCGAGAGAGAAGGTAGGACAAACACATCAGCCGCCTGATAGATGCTGACGATGCGTTGCTCGTCACTGACGTAGCCGAGCGGCACGGCGCGGAAGGGCAACAGTGCCGTCACCTCCTCGGCATGGCCACCCAGGACTGCCACCGTGGTATGTTCCTTCATGTCGGGATGACGGGTGGCCAACAGTCGGCAAGCCTCCACCAAATACGACATCCCCTTGTTGGGATTGGTGGCACGCTGCGAGACGAAGAGGATGATGCGGTCATCGGGCGGCAACGCGAGGCGTTGTCGGGCGACGGCCTTGTCGCCCGGACGGTAGACGTGGGTATTGATGGGATTGGGAACGGTGTAGATCGCCTGTCCCTTCAGCAGGGCACTCTGCCGTGCCTCGTCCGCCAGCCACTGGCTACAGGCTACGAAGGTGACGCGACGACCGGTCAACAGCCGTTGCTTGCGCCGCCATACCGTGGCAGAGAGGTCGTGTGCGGAGCCTCCACCCGGCAGCAGTTGGCAGTACTGACAGGCCGTCTTGAACCGCTCACAACCGAGTGTCAGATGACAGATGGCCGTGGCGGGCCAGATGTCGTGCATGGTCCATACCACAGGTTTGCCGCTCTCCAGTATACGGCGGATGCCACCGAGCGACAACAATCCCTGGTTGACCCAGTGGAGATGGATGATGTCGGCCTCCCGAAACTCGGGCAGACGGGTGATGTCGCTCCCCGCATTGGCCATGTCGATTTCAAAGAGGTGGCGACGACGAAAATGCAGGTGTACCCAAATGCACAGGCGTTCCCACAGGAAATGCCAGCGCACTCGCCTACGACAGGGCACCTCGCACACATTGATGTTGTCGCTTTCCTTGACTCCCACCAGCATCCGGGCTTTCACGCCATTGGCGTTGAGTGCCTCCATCAGACGGTGGGCAGCCACTGCCGCCCCACCCGTCCGTTCGCTGGTATTGACAATCAGAACTTTCATTTTCTGCTGCTTCTACGAACCACCGACTGCTACATGATGCCAAGCCACCGCAACACATCGTTGAGGTTGGCCACAACCATGAGCAAGATAAGTAGACCGAGTCCCACGTAATTGGCTCGAATCATGAAATTCTCGGATGGTTTGCGTCGCGTGATGATTTCATAGATGAGGAACAGCACGTAGCCGCCGTCAAGGATGGGGATAGGCAGGATGTTCATAAAGGCCAACATGATGGACAGGAAGGCCGTCATCTTCCAGAAGAGGTACCAGTTCCACTCGGAGGGGAAGAGACTGCCGATAGCCCCAAAACCGCCAAGGCTCTTGGCACCATCTGCCGTAAACACGTATTTTAGGTCGTCGACATAGGAGCTGAGTACATGGATGCCATACTTGATGCCGGCCGGGAAACTCTCAAAGAATCCGAACTCCCTCGTATAAGGTTGATAGAGTGCGGCAACAGACGGTACAGTGAAGCCCAGGAACAGCTCCGGGGTGAGCGTCACCACTGCCGTATCGGTCTTCGCACCATCGGTAAACACCACGGGGACAGTACGCACCTTCAGACTATCTGCCGGGGTCTTGGCATCGGCCAACAAATCGGCGCGGCGGCTCAACTGGTCGACCACCTCATTGTAGGAGTCCACCGTATGACCATTGATGGCCAGTATTCGGTCACCCTTCTTCATACCGATGGTTGCAGCCGGCATACCGGGAATGACGGAGTCTATCACGGCAGGAAGCAGCGGACGCACGAACGACGGCTCAGCCTTCATCATATCGAGGAGGTTTAAGTCGCCGGGCAGGTTGACCGTCACGGACTTGCCCTGACGGATGACCTCCACGGTTCGCGCTGTGGAAATCTTGCGGTAGAGGTCAGCACTGAAGTCCTTAAACGCCCCAGTCTCCGTGCCCACGAGGATGTCTCCATCGCGGAAGCCGAGCGCCTTGGCCTCCGTATTGAACTTCATGCCCTGCGTCATGTTCTTCACAGGCACGTAGGTGTCGCCCCAGTAGAACAGTATCATGGAATAGATGAACAGGGCGAGCAGGAAATTGACCAGCACACCACCTATCATGATGAGCAACCGCTGCCAGGCGGGCTTGCTGCGGAACTCCCATGGCTGGGCGGGCTGCTTCATCTGGTCTGTGTCAAAGCTCTCGTCAATCATTCCTGCAATCTTGCAGTAGCCGCCGAGGGGAATCCATCCGATGCCGTATTCCGTATCGCTGTTCTTGGGTTTGAACTTGAAAAGGCTGAATTTCCAGTCGAAGAACATATAGAATTTCTCCACCTTCACGCCGAACAGCTTGGCAAAGAAGAAGTGGCCACCCTCGTGCAGGAGCACCAGGAGCGAGATGGCCATCAGCAGTTGTAACAGTTTGATAAAAAAGACTTCCATTCGTTATTATTCTTTGTGTGTTTTTACTTTATTTCATCAGTTCACCAGCGATGCGCCTTGCCTCGGCATCGGTGGCGATATACGTATCATAGGTCGGCGATGCATCGAAGGTACAACGTTGCATGGTCTCGGCGATGATGTCGCCCATCTGTAGAAAACCGCACCGATCCTCGAGGAAGCCACGGTTGACGACCTCATTGGCGGCGTTGACGATACACGGCATATTGCCACCCTTCCGGATGGCCTCAAACGCCAAGGCCAGACAGCGGAACTTCTCCAGGTCGGGTTCAAAGAACTCCAGGTTGCGCACCTTGAAGAGGTCAAGCCGCTCACCAGAGAGCGTCAGACGCTCGGGATAGGAGAAGGCGTACTGTATCGGCAACCGCATATCGGGCACGCCCAGTTGTGCCTTGACCGCACCGTCAACAAACTGCACGGCCGAGTGGACAATGCTCTGCGGATGTACCAATACCTCTATCTGCGAGGCTTTCACGCCGAACAGCCACTTCGCCTCGATGACCTCGAAGCCCTTGTTCATCATCGTGGCCGAGTCGATGGTAATCTTAGCCCCCATATCCCAGGTGGGGTGGCGGAGCGCATCGGTCTTGGTCACCTGTGCCAACTGCGCTGCGGTAAAGGTGCGGAAAGGGCCACCCGATGCCGTCAGCAGGATCTTGTCGATGGGGTTGGCATCCTCGCCAACCAGGCTCTGGAAGATGGCGGAGTGCTCGCTGTCCACGGGCAGGATGGGCGCATGATACTGCGTGGCCAGACTGCCGATGAGTTCACCGGCCACCACCAGTGTCTCCTTATTGGCCAGTGCGATGGTCTTGCGTGCCTTGATGGCATGGATGGTGGGGGCAAGTCCTGCAAAACCCACCATAGCGGTGAGCACGATGTCAATGGGCTTGGCCTCCACAATCTCGTTGAGGGCCTGTGCTCCGGCATAGACCTTCACGTCGGGCAGGTCGTCAGTCAGCCGTTTCAGTTCATCGTAACGTGACTCGTTGGCAATGACGATGGCAGCCGGTCGAAACTGGTGAGCCTGCTGTGCGAGCTGTTCCACACGATTGTTGGCCGTGAGGCAGTACACCTCGTAACGGTCACTGTGTTCCGCGATGACCTGCAGAGCCTGTGTGCCGATGGAGCCGGTAGAGCCAAGGATAGCTATCTGTTTCTTCTTCATATCTCTAACAATCCCTCGGGAATGATGGTTCTGACAGTGCGTTCGGTGGTGTCAATCTGGTGGATGAGGTCATCGGAAGCCGGGACGAGTCGTCCGTCTTCCAGTTCAAAGAGGATGTTGCTGGTCGTATCATCCACCGATGCGATGTGCCCCACAGGTTTCCCCGTAGCGGCATCTACCAGCAAGAATCCCACCAGCATGGAGAGTGAAGGTGCGGCATCCGCCTCTTCTGCCAACTTTCTGGGGAAGTACACCTCACAGCCCGTCAGTTCCGTGGCTCGTTGCATGGTGTCCACACCACAGAATTTCACCAGTGCGACACAGTCAGAGCGGAAACGGTATTCCTCCATAAAGAACGGAACGAGGATGCCGTCAATGTCAAGAATCAGATATTCGGCATCAACGCAATCGAAGACATCATCGGTGAACTGCAGGGTCACCTCACCCTTCACACCATGTGCCTTGCCCAGTCGTCCTATCCTGTAAACCTCTTCGCTGCGTATCATCCCGTTTGTATTACACCTTATTATAATATAGATGGTCTGGCGGCTACACCCGTTCGATATGTGCACCCAGTGCCCCCAACCGCGCCTCGATATGCTCGTAGCCACGATCAATCTGTTCGATGTTACTGATCTGGCTCACACCATTAGCACTCAAGGCGGCGATGAGCAGGGCGATACCTGCACGGATGTCGGGACTTGACATACGCTGTGCACGCAGGGTGTTGGCCCTGTCGTGTCCCACCACCACGGCACGGTGTGGGTCGCAGAGGATAATCTGTGCACCCATATCAATGAGCTTGTCCACGAAGAACAGGCGGCTCTCGAACATTTTCTGGTGGAAGAGCACCGTCCCCCGAGCCTGTGTGGCCACCACGATGAGCACGGAGAGCAGGTCGGGGGTCAGTCCCGGCCAAGGGGCATCGGCAAGTGTCATAATGGTGCCGTCGATGAAGGAGTCCACCTCGTAGTGTTCCTGTCGGGGGATGTAGAGGTCGTCGCCCTCTTCCTGGATTTCCACACCCAGCCGTCGGAAGGCATCGGGAATGATGCCGAGGTTGCGTAGCGACACATCCTTGATGCGTATGCCATCGCCCACCATAGTGGCCATCCCGATGAAAGAGCCCACCTCAATCATATCCGGCAAAAGCCGGTGCTCCGTGCCATGAAGGTGCGTGGTGCCGACGATGGTGAGCAGGTTGGAACCGATGCCGCTGATGGCAGCCCCCATACGGTTGAGCATATGGCAGAGTTGCTGGATGTAGGGTTCACAGGCCGCATTGTAGATGGTGGTAGTGCCTTTGGCGAGCACTGCCGCCATGATGATATTGGCCGTTCCCGTGACCGAGGCCTCATCAAGCAGCATATACGTGCCGGTGAGCCGACGAGCAGAAATCTCGTAGACATTAGTCACTGGGTTCTGGTGGAACGTTGCTCCCAGATACTTGAATCCGAGGAAATGGGTATCGAGTCGGCGTCGTCCAATCTTGTCGCCGCCCGGTTTGGCAATCACCGCCTTACCCATACGTGCCAACAGCGGTCCTATCATCAGCACACTGCCGCGCAAGGCGGCGCACTGGCGCACGAACTCAACACTCCCCAGATAGTCAAGGTTGAGCGCATCGGCCTGGAAATGGTATTCTCCCGGTGCCTTCTTGTCCACCTTCACCCCGATGTCTTTCAGCAGCAGGATGAGGTTGTTGACATCGCGGATGTCGGGAACGTTGCGCACCACGACTTTATCGCTGGTGAGCAGTGATGCGCAGATGACCTGCAGGGCTTCGTTTTTTGCCCCTTGTGGTGTGATGGTACCACGAAGTGGGTGTCCACCTTCTATCTTGAATGATGCCATGGCCAGTTGGTTATCTATGAGCGGTTATTTGCGACCCTTTCCTTTGTTCCGTTTGGTCGTCACAGGAACGGCATCCGGCGCAATCCGCTCAAAACGGAACTTGTGGAGGTCGAGCTGTATCACGCCGTCGGTCAGGCGAGCCAAATCATCGGCCACCTTGGCATCTTCCGATGATCCGTGTCCCCAATTGACGAGGTCGCGCTTCATCTGGTTGGCGGTCTGCCGAGCCAGTTCGTCACGTTCTGCTCCCGGTGGCATACTCTTCAGTCGCTCGAAGGTCTCGTCAAGCAGGCGTCCGTAGTGGCGCATCTTGAACTGTCCCTTGTTGTAGCCCACATGTTCGGGCTTGGCCAGAAACTTCTCCGCCATCGACACGTCATAGGGCCAGTCAATGTCAAGCTTCTTCCCACTGACCAGGTAGAGGTGATCCCAATACGCTTGTTCATCACCATTGTTGACCCGGGCCTGCGGATTGCGTGCCGCCATCAGCCGGACGATGCTCCGTGCGCAGCGCAGGCGTTCCTCTTTCGAGGGCAGCGAGCAGGCGTGCTCTACCATCAGTTGTATCTCGCGCCCGTATTCGGGCATGACAAGTCTCTCACGCTGCGTATTATAGTCAATTCCTTTTATTTCCATCATTTGTATGGTTGTCTTTTAGAGTAATTTCTTGGGTTTAAGAGCCACGAAGTCCTTCAGATAGAAAGGCACGAAGTAGGCCACATCCTCCGTCTTCCCATCCAACAGACGGCGTTCGGCCAGCGGTTGCATCCAGCGTGCCAACGGTTCAATGCCGTCGATATAGTGGGCATTGGGGTGATGGATGATGTCCATACATTTCTTGGCACCGTTGCCGAAGAAATAGACGGGATGGGCATCCAGCCACTCTTTATAGGTGTCGGCCGCTACAACATCGGCTCCCACAGGGCGCACCTCATGGAGGCTACGGTCGTAGATGGCGGCATAGACTTCCATACGCCGTGCATCAAGCATCGGGCAGAGCAGGGCATCGTCTTCCAGACCTTCGCGCAACAGCACGGGTACGGCAAGCAGTTCGAGGGTTGGCACGGCAATGAGTTTCAGGTCACGCCCATAACAGAGGCCCTTAGCCATCGACACACCGATGCGCAGGCCGGTGTAACTGCCCGGGCCGCAACTCACAGCCACCGCATCAAACGGGATGGCGTGGCTGTCGGTAAACGAGAGGGCCTCATCCACCATTGAGCCAAGCCGCTCGGCATGGTTCGGTCCGCTATGGTCTTCCTCGTGATAGATGCAGTGGCTGTCTTCCGACACCGCCACTGAACACACCGCCGTACTGGTTTCAATATGCAATATACAAGCCATGTATCTTTGGAGTAGATAATCGTTCGAGGTGCAAAGTTATGAAAAAAATACGATATTCCGTGTATTCCGCCCCATTTTTGCGTCTCTTCCTGCTGAAAAAGGAGTATTTTACCGATAGACCCATGTCTGGTGGAACGGAGAAATAACGCATAATCTACTGTTGTTTTCGCACACACCGCTTGACCTACGTCAAGAATAAACCCTTTTTCGGGCAATTCTACGCAAAATACTTGTTTGACACCAAAAACCATCGTAACTTTGCATCGTCAAAAGGAACAAGCGGTTCCAATTATGACATTCGGTTAATAGATTGTTTTAGGTTAGTAGTAATATTTATAGTTTTAGGTTTTTAGTTATTGGTAGAAAGAAAGTTTGAAATATGGATAACAGTGGTCGCCGTGAGGCTCCCATAACTTTCTTTTTTTTGATGAATTTGTTCACACACAAGATATACTGCCAAAAGGCAGCTCTCATATTCCTAAGAGAAAAGGATTTTTAGTTATACATAGGCTTTGGGGTGTCGCTGCTCGTGGTGAGTAGCGGCATTTTTTTTGTTTTCGTTGGAATAACGTACACTTTCACGCATCAAAAGGAGCGTTTCTCAAAGTTTATTCGTAACTTTGCATCTGTCGAACAGACGCTACGGACAACAACGCCCCCATCACTTAGACAAAACGAACCATATGATTATCATCACCATCGCAGCGGCAGTTGCCGCCATCATTGCTCTCGCTGTAGGCTTTTTCATCGGCAAGTTACTGACAGCCAAGACGGCCGAGGAGGAAAAGACACAATGGGTGGCCAAGACACAGGTGTTGGCTTCGGAAAACCAGCTATTAAAGGAAAGCTATGCCAAACAAGTCGACGACCTGCGACAACAGATGGAGAACGAGCGGCAGTACGCCACAAAACTGCGTGAGGAGAGTAACCAACAGTGGGCGCAGAAACTGGAGAGTCTGAAACAGGAGATGCAGCGCATGACCGCTGAGCAACAAAAGGCTGCGGCAGAACAGCTCGCTGCCAAACAGTCGGCCTTGCAAGAAAACAACCGCCTACAGATGGACGAGCTTCTGAAACCCATCAAAGAACAGTTTGCCGACTTTAAGAAATCGGTGGATGAGAGTAGAACCCAGAATGAGGTAAGCAAGAAAGAACTGCAACATTCATTCGATGCCACGATGAAACTCTTCCAGCAGCAACAGCAGCAAGCCGTTTCGTCCCTCAAGGAGCAAACCCTAAAGATCGGTTCAGATGCCGCCAATCTCACCAAAGCATTGAAGGGCGACAGCAAGATGCAGGGCGACTGGGGCGAGATGGTACTGGAGACGATTCTTGAAAACAGCGGTTTGCGCAAGGATGAGGAGTTCTTCATCCAGGAGAACACCAAAGACGAGGACGGCAGGAACTTCCGCCCCGATGTCATCGTGCGTTTCCCGGAAGGCAGGAGTGTGGTCATTGACTCGAAGGTATCCCTCACCGCCTATACGGAAGCTATTGCCACTGAAGACGATGTCGACCGCGAACGACTGTTGAAAGCACATGCCCAGAGTGTCCGTAAACATATTGACGAGCTGGCGGAGAAAGACTATCCCAAACTCATTGATGATGCCATCGGCTTCGTCCTGATGTTCATTCCCAACGAGAACAGCTACATCGCCGCCATGAAGCAGCAACCCGACCTTAGCCGCTATGCCTATCAAAAGAAGGTCATCATCATCTCCCCCAGCAATCTCCTCATGGCTCTCCAACTGGCCTACAACCTCTGGCAGTATGACCGACAAAACAAGAACGTGGAGAAAATCGTGAAAACAGCCGCCGACCTCTATGATAAGGTTGCCACTTTCGAGGACACCTTCACTGGCGTTGGCGACCTGATAGACCGTCTGTCAGGTTCCTTCGACAAGGCCAGAAAACAACTCTACGATGGTACCGGCAACGTGATGCGGAGGGTGGAGAGTCTCAAGGCTCTCGGCGTCACGCCGAAGAAGCAAATCAAGTCACTGGAAGAATAATTTCTCCTTTATTTAACGATTGGTATGCTGCAAGTACGGGATTTTTTGCTAACTTTGCAGGGAAAAATCATCAAAACCGGAAATATGACGTTTACGAAAACCTTCCTGTCCGTTGCTTTGGCAACACTGCTGACATTCTCGTCCGGCGAGACCCAAGCCGCCGCAAAAGGCGGCACCTTCACCGCAGGCGACAAGACGTTCCTGCTGAACGGCAAGCCCTTCGTGGTGAAGGCAGCGGAGCTGCACTATCCGCGTATCCCCCGTCCTTACTGGGAACACCGCATCCAGATGTGCAAGGCACTCGGTATGAACACCGTCTGCCTCTACGTGTTCTGGAACATCCACGAGCAACGGGAAGGGGCGTTTGACTTCACGGGCAACAACGACGTGGCAGCGTTCTGCCGCCTCTGCCAGAAGAATGGTATGTACGTCATCGTGAGACCTGGCCCCTACGTATGCGCCGAATGGGAAATGGGCGGTCTGCCCTGGTGGCTGCTGAAGAAGAAGGATATCCGCCTGCGCGAGCAAGACCCCTACTTCATGGATCGCGTGAAGCGGTTCGAGAGGGAGGTGGGCAAGCAACTTGCTCCCCTTACCATCCAACGCGGTGGCCCTATCATCATGGTGCAGGTGGAGAACGAGTATGGCTCTTATGGTACGGATAAGTCCTACGTGAGTGCCATCCGCGACATCGTGAAGGCAAGCGGCTTCGACCAGGTGAGCCTCTTCCAGTGCGACTGGTCCAGCAATTTCCTCAACAATGGCCTTGACGACTTGACATGGACCATGAACTTCGGTACGGGAGCCAACATCGACCAGCAGTTCAAGCGGCTCGGTGAGGTACGTCCCAATGCCCCGAAGATGTGTTCCGAGTTCTGGAGCGGCTGGTTCGACAAATGGGGCGCACGCCACGAGACACGCCCAGCCAAGGACATGGTGGAAGGTATGGACGAGATGCTCTCCAAGGGCATCAGCTTCTCCCTTTATATGACCCACGGCGGCACGAGCTTCGGTCACTGGGCCGGCGCCAACAGCCCCGGCTTCCAACCCGACGTGACCTCCTACGACTACGATGCTCCCATCAACGAATACGGCCACGCCACACCCAAGTTCTACGAGCTGCGGCAGATGATGGCGAAATATACGGGTGGTCAGAAACTGCCTGCCGTGCCCAAGGCTCCGATGCCGCTCATCAGCGTGCCGGAATTTAAGTTCACGGAATACAAGCCATTATACTATGGGGTCTGCGACTCCAAGGAGAGTAGTGCCCCTTTGACCTTCGAAGACATGGATATGGGATGGGGAACGATGATCTATGAGACTTGCGTTCCCGCCATTGAATCGGCCTCCACCCTCACCGGCGATTTCCACGACTTCGCCCAAGTGTATGTAGATGGCAAATACGTGGGAAAGATGGACCGGGTGAAGAACGAAAAGTCGCTCGAACTGCCTGCCCTGCCCCAAGGTGCTAACCTCACCATCGTGGTGGAGGGTATGGGGCGCATCAACTTCGGACGCGCCATCAAGGACTACAAGGGAATCATCGGTCCTGTGACCCTATCATCGCATCAAGGCAACTGTGACATAACACTCACTCCGACCCTTTGGACGAACAGCACCATCAAAGATGATTATGCGCTTGCCCAAGAGGTGTTTGATAGGCAGACCACCAAGATGCGCAGCATCGACAGTAAGTCAGGCTATTATCGTGGCTACTTTAATATTAATAAGGTGGGCGACACCTTTATTAATATGGAGGCGTTCGGCAAGGGACAGGTCTACGTGAACGGCCACGCCTTGGGACGCTTCTGGCGTATCGGTCCCCAACAGACGCTCTATCTGCCGGGCTGCTGGCTGAAGAAGGGAAAGAACGAGGTGGTCGTGCTCGATGTGGTCGGCCCACAAGGGGAGGCCGTCGCCTTCTGCCAAGACCACCCGGAGCTGGACAAGCTCAACCTCGAGAAGAGCAACAAGCACAACGACCCCGGACACCGCATGGACCTCAACTCCGCCACACCGGTATGGCAGGGTGAGCTGCAGGGTGGCAACGGCTGGCAGACCATCCGACTCGACAAGCCCGCAACGGGTCGCTACTTTGCCATTCAGGTAGAGAGCAGCCAGAGCGGCAACGCCCAGACAGCCATTGCTGAGGTCTATCTGCAGGACGGACAGGGCAACCGCATCGACCGCGACAACTGGCAAGCCTACTATGCCGACAGCGAGAAGGGCAACGCCACACTCGACAAGATGTTCGACCTGCAGGAGAGCACCTACTGGCAGACCGAGCCGGGAGCCGATTTCCCCCATCTGGCCATCGTGGATATGGGCAAAGAATGCACCATCACCGCCTTTGAGTATCTGCCGCGTGCCGAGCAAGGGGCACCGGGAAGCGTCAAGGGCATGAAACTCTTCGTAAAGAAATGACCATAAAACAAACCAAAAATAAAATTTATCAGACACATGAAAACAAATTATGAAATCCGCTACGCTGCGCATCCGGAAGATGCGAAGCACTACGACACGCAACGCATCAGACGCGACTTCCTCATCGAGAAAGTGTTTGCCACAGACGAGGTGAACATGGTATATTCCATGTACGACCGTATGGTGGTAGGCGGTGCTATGCCCGTCAACGAAACCCTCAAGCTGGAAGCCATCGACCCACTGAAAGCACCCTTCTTCACCACACGCCGCGAGGTGGGCATCTATAACGTGGGAGGTGCAGGCACCGTGATGGTGGGTGACGAGACCTTTGAACTCGACTACAAAGAGGCCCTCTACATCGGGCGCGGAGACCGCGACGTGGTGTTCGCCTCGAAAGATGCCAAGCATCCTGCCAAATTTTACTTCAACTCCACCACCGCCCACAAGGAATACCCCTGCAAGAAGGTGACAAAGAAAGAGGCCGTCGTGGCCCACTTAGGCGCACTGGAGACCTCCAACGAGCGCGACATCAACAAGATGATTGTCAACCAGGTGCTGCCCACCTGCCAGTTGCAGATGGGAATGACCGAACTCGCACCCGGCTCTGTCTGGAACACCATGCCGGCACACGTACACTCCCGCCGTATGGAAGCCTACTTCTATTTCGAGATTCCCGAAGACCAGGCCGTCTGCCACTTCATGGGCGAGGTGGAGGAGACACGCCACCTCTGGATGAAGGGCGACCAGGCTGTACTCTCTCCCGAATGGAGCATCCACTCCGCAGCAGCCACCCACAACTACACGTTCATCTGGGGCATGGGCGGCGAGAACCTCGACTACGGCGACCAGGACTTCTCTCTCATCACAGACTTGAAATAAACACCATACCACTATGAACAACCTCTTTTCACTGGAGGGCAAGGTAGCCCTCGTCACCGGTGCCGCCTATGGCATCGGATTCGCCATCGCCGAGGCATACGCCAAGGCTGGTGCCAAGATTGCCTTCAACTGCCGCAAGCAGGAACACCTGGACAAGGCTTTGGCCGACTATCGTGCCAAGGGCATCGAGGCACACGGGTACATCTGCGACGTGACGGACGAAACACAGGTGAAAGCCATGGTACAGGACATTGAACAGCAGTTGGGTACGATTGACATCCTGGTGAACAACGCCGGCATCATCAAGCGCATCCCCATGACGGAGATGTCGGTGGAGGATTTCCGCCAGGTCATTGACATCGACCTCAACGCACCGTTCATCGTCTCGAAAGCCGTGCTGCCGGGCATGATTAAGAAGGGACACGGAAAAATCATCAACATCTGCTCCATGATGTCGGAGCTTGGACGCGAGACGGTGTCGGCCTATGCAGCCGCCAAGGGTGGACTGAAGATGCTCACCCGCAACATCTGCTCGGAGTTCGGCGCATACAACATCCAGTGCAACGGACTCGGCCCGGGCTACATTGCCACACCGCAGACTGCCCCACTCCGGGAACGACAGAGCGACGGCAGCCGCCATCCCTTCGACAGTTTCATCTGCGCCAAGACCCCAGCAGGTCGCTGGCTGGAGCCCGAAGAACTCATGGGACCGGCCATCTTCCTCGCCTCCGATGCCTCAAATGCTGTCAACGGCCACATCCTCTATGTAGACGGAGGCATCCTGGCCTACATCGGAAAGCAGCCTTGAAGCAAGTGCTATCCTACAAAAAAACAAGAGAGGGATTCCAAACGGAACCCCTCTTTCCTTTTACCATACGGAATGTCGATGATTACTTATTGATGGCCTCAGAGAACTCGGCACCAGCCTTGAACTTGGCCACATTCTTGGCAGCGATGGTAATCTTCTGTCCAGAACGGGGGTTGATACCCTCACGGGCGGGCTTCTTGGCTACGGCGAAGGTGCCGAAACCTACGAGCTGTACCTTGTCACCTGCGGCAAGAGCGGCCTTCACTGCGGACACAGTAGCCTCAAGAGCCTTCTTGGAGTCCGACTTTGTCAAGCCTGCCTCGGCTGCAATCTTCTCAATCAATTCTGTCTTGTTCATAATACTGTTTTTTGATGAATTATTAATAAGTTTACGTTGATTCTTGCGCAAATCTTCGGCAAATATAGGGGAAAGTATTCAAAAAACAAACAAAAAAAACAAAAAAGTGAGTTTTTTACTAAAAAAAAACATCTCCGAGCCTTTTTTCATGCTAAAAAAGCAGGATTTTTAGTAATTTTGCGGTCGAAAAGGAACAACGACAACAACAAATTCAACCCATTTGAAATAGCACAATGAACAGCATACCACGCATCACCAAGAACCTGCTCCTCATCAACGTGCTGGCATTCATCGCCACGTGGATCTTCGAAAAGCAGGGACTCGACCTGGCTGCCACGTTCGGTCTCCATTTCTTCATGGCCCATGACTTCGGTCTCTACCAACTCGTCACCTACCTGTTCATGCACGCCTCGTTCACCCATCTGTTCTTCAATATGTTTGCCGTATGGATGTTCGGTACCGTCATGGAACGCGTCTGGGGACCGAAACGCTTTCTCTTCTACTACCTCGTGTGCGGCATCGGCGCAGGACTCATTCAGGAGGGTGTACAATATGTCAGCTACGTCAGCGAGAACCTCGCCACCTACGATTTCGTCATGACCCCAAGTGGACGGCTGTCCACCGAGACCTACCTCAACCTCTGGACCACGGTGGGAGCATCGGGAGCCGTCTATGCCATCCTGCTGGCCTTCGGTATGACCTTCCCCGATGAACGGATGTTCATCATCCCGTTCCCCTTCCCCATCAAGGCGAAATGGATCATCGGTGGATACATCGTCATTGAAGTGCTCTCGGCACTGGGCAGTCCCGGCGATGGCGTGGCACACATGGCTCATCTGGGCGGTATGCTCTTCGGTTTCCTCCTCATCCGCCATTGGCGGAAGCACCCCGACAACGGCCAAAAGTACAACGAAGGACAGCATTTCTTCCACCAGATGAAGACGCGCTATAACAACCGCCGCCGCACCACCTTCCACTACCAGCCGTCCGTAGACACCGCCCCTTCCGAAGAGGAACGGCAGCACGACAGCCAGCGACAGGCCGAGATTGATGCCATCCTCGACAAAATCAGACTGAGCGGCTACGACAGTCTGACGCAGGAGGAGAAGAAGAAACTGTTTGACCAAAGCAACAGAAATTGATACGGCAACTCCGACAGTTCACCGTCCAGATGATGGCTGGTGCCAATATGGCACTGGTGCTCGTCATGGTGGCCGTGGGATATTCCGACAGACTCAACCCTGCCGACCATCCCATCCTCTCCTGTGTGGGCATGACCTTCCCCGTACTGGTGCTCATCAACCTGTGCTTTCTGTTCTTCTGGCTCACCTTCAAATGGCGGATGATATGGATTCCCGTCCTCGGATACCTCGCGGCATATACCCCCATCCGCACCTATATGCCACTCAACATGCACCTTTCCGAGCCCAATGGGGAGACCATCAAACTCCTCTCCTACAACGTATGCACCTATCAAGGAAACGGCAACTACGATGACGGTTTCACCACCATTTGCCAGTACCTCCACGACGAGCGGCCGGACATCGCCTGCCTGCAAGAGGACATGGATGTCTGCAAGGGGTACTCCTTCAAGACCTTCGAGAAGACGTTTGCCTACAACGACACCGCCCATTTCGCACCCAACGCAACCAGCATCGGCATCCACACCCGTTTCCCCATCATCCGCAAGGAGCACATCCCCTACCGTTCCGAGTTCAACGGCAGTGTGGCCTGGTATCTGAAGGTCGGCAGCGACACGCTGCTGGTCATCAACAACCATTTCGAGGGGACACACCTCTCTGAGGAAGACCGCAGCAACTACCAGAACATCATCGAAGGCAACATCGACGGACAAGCGGCCAAACACGAGTCGAAGAAGCTCCTCGTCACACTGGCCGAAGCATCGTCTCGGCGCGCCCCACAGATTGATGCCGTATGCCGCTATGTGGAAGCCCACCGCCAGTACCCGACCATCCTCTGCGGCGACTTCAACGACAACCCCATCTCCTACTCCCGCTACAAGGTGAGCACCATCCTCCAAGACTGCTTCACAGCGGCAGGAAACGGCCTCGGATGGTCCTACAACAAGAAGGGATTCTACTTCCGTATCGACCATATTTTCTGCTCCGATGACCTGCACCCATACGACTGCAAGGTAGACAACAAAACAGCCGCCAGCGACCATTATCCCATCATCTGCCACCTCAAAATCGGGGGAAAACCTTGAAAAATACACGTTTTTCCGCAAGAAATTTCGGTAAGTGGAGAAAAATAAGTATATTTGCACACTCTTTTCGGAAATATACAAATAAAACAATAAAAAAATGCAAAACAAAGGAATCGTAAAATTCGTCGCACTGGTTCTGATGCTCGTGTGTATCTTCTACCTCTCCTTCTCCTTCGTGACACGCTACCATGAGAACAAGGCAGCAGCCATGACAGAGGAACAGGGACAGGAGTACCTCGACTCCATCATGAACGAGAAAGTGTACTGCGGAATCTATTCATTCAAGCAGTGCCGCGAGATGGAAATCGGCCTCGGACTGGATCTGAAGGGCGGTATGAACGTGATTCTTGAGGTATCAGTGCCCGACGTTGTCGACGTGCTGGCAGACCACAAGACCGACGCAGCCTACCAGAAGGCCATGGAAGAAGCCAAGAAAGAGGAGGAGACCAGTCAGGAAGACTTCATCTCTCTCTTCATCAAGCACTGGAAGAAGGACAACAGCGGTCGCCCGTTGGCTGCCATCTTCGCCACCCAGCAGATGAAAGGCAAGGTCAGCACCAGCAGCAGCGATGCTGAGGTGGAGCGTGCCCTGCGCGCCGAGGTACAGTCGGCCGTGGACAACTCGTTCAACGTGGTGCGCAACCGTATCGACAAGTTCGGTGTGGTACAGCCCAACATTCAGAAACTGGAAGGACAGAGCGGACGTATCATGGTGGAGATGCCAGGTATCAAGGAACCCGAGCGCGTACGCAAGTTGCTGCAGGGCAGTGCCAACCTGGAGTTCTGGGAGACCTACAACACCAAAGAGATTGTGCCGCTGCTGAGCCAGCTGGATCAGAAATATGCTGCAGCTGCCAGCACAGACGCTGCAGCTGCCACAGACACCACCGCTGTTGACAGTGCGGCCACACAGACAGCCGCCAACGACCTCGCTGCCAAGTTGAACGCAGGCAAGGCCAAGGACAGCAAGGCCGATGCCAAGGCCATCGCTGCCGCCAAGAAGCAGAACCCACTGTTCTCCGTGCTCCAGCCCATGCAGGGCGACGGCTTGGCCATTGTGGGCTATGCCAGCGCACGCGACACGGCAGAGGTGAACAAGATTATCTACTCGGACATCGCCGAACAGGTGTTGCCCGCCGAGTGCAAGCTCCGCTGGGGTGCCAAGGCTGAGGACTTCGGCGGACAGACCCGTGGCGAGATTTTTGCCCTTTACGCGCTGAAGGTCACCGAGGCCAGCGGACGTGCACCGCTGGAGGGTGATGTCATCACCGGCTCCAAGGACGAATTCGACCAGATGGGTCATCCCTGCGTGTCCATGCAGATGAACTCTGACGGCGCACGCCGCTGGTCGCAGATTACCAAGCAGAACATCGGACGCGCCGTGGCCATCGTGCTGGACGATGTGGTGTATAGTGCACCGCGCATCCTCACACAGATTGACGGTGGCAACTCGTCCATCACCGGCAACTTCACCATCGAAGACACCAAAGACCTGGCTAACACGCTCAACTCTGGTAAGATGCCTGCACCGACCCGCATCGTACAGGAAGAGGTGGTAGGCCCGTCGCTCGGTGCACAGTCCATCATGCAGGGTGCCATCTCGTTCGTGGTGGCCTTCGTGCTGCTGATGATTTATATGGTGATGCTCTACGGATTCATTCCGGGTATGCTCGCCAACATCGCACTGCTCTTCAACTTGTTCTTCACCCTCGGTATTCTGACGTCCTTCCAGGCTGCACTGACCATGCCCGGTATCGCCGGTATCGTGCTCACCTTGGGTACTGCCGTGGATGCCAACGTGCTGATCTATGAGCGCACCAAGGAGGAGCTCCGCAAGGGACACACCGTGAAGGAAGCCATCGGACTGGGTTACTCCAACGCCTTCTCGGCCATCTTCGACTCCAACTTCACGTCACTGATTACCGGTATCATCCTCTACGTATTCGGTACAGGTCCCATCCGCGGCTTCGCCACGACCTTGATCATCGGTATCTGCGTATCGTTCTTCACCGCTGTCTATATGACGCGTCTGGTCTACGATGCCAAAACCAAGAAAAACAAGTGGCAGAACCTTACCTTCACCACCGCCTACTCGCGTAACATGATGCAGAACACCAAGTTCAACTTCATGGGCATCTATAAGCGCACCTTCACCGTTTGGGGTGTCATCGCCGTGCTGTTCTGCGTCAGCTTCGCCGTGCGCGGACTGAGCAAGAGCATCGACTTCACCGGTGGCCGCAACTACGTGCTGACGCTTGACAAGGCCGTGCCCGTCGAGCAGGTGCGCACCGCCTTGACCGGTGTCTTCGTCAACACCATCGGTGAGAACGCAGGCAAGGAGGCCAACACCAGCGTCATCGCCCTCGGCACCGATGGCAAGACCGTCCGCGTCTCCACCAACTGGGACATCGAGTCCAACAACCCGCAGGTGGACGATAAGGCTGAGACCATCCTCTACAACGCCCTGCGGAAAGCCGGACTGGTCAGCCAGGAGAGCGTGGTAGCCTTCAAGAACCCCGACATCCGTCAGGGTGGCTCCATCATCAGCTCGTCGAAGGTAGGACCATCCGTGGCCAAGGACATCACCCACGGTGCCGTCATCTCCGTGGTCATCGCCTTGATAGCCATCTTCCTCTACATCCTGCTGCGCTTCCACAACCTCGCCTATTCGGTGGGTGCTACCGTAGCATTGGCACTCGACACCTTGATTGTGGTCGGCATGTACTCCGTGTTCTGGGGTATTCTCCCCATGTCGCTGGAGATTGACCAGACCTTCATCGGTGCCATCCTAACCGTGATTGGTTACTCCATCAACGACAAGGTGGTGGTGTTCGACCGTATCCGTGAGAACCACAGTCTCTACCCGAAGCGCGACCTGCAGACACTGTTCAACGGCTCTATCAACCAAACGCTGTCCCGTACCGTCAACACCTCGTTGACCACGCTGATCGTGCTGCTGTGTATCTTCATCCTCGGTGGCGACAGCATCCGTTCGTTCTCCTTCGCCATGATTCTGGGTGTGGTATTCGGAACGCTCTCGTCCATCTTCATCGCAGCTCCCACGGCCTTCCTCGTACTGGGTAGGAACATCCGTGAGGACAACACAGAGGAGGCATAACATTCCAACCTGTCAGATACGATGCGCCCGCTTCTTTCTCAAGGAGCGGGCGCACTGTTTTGAAGTCCTCCGAAGGAAACGACAGGGAGTGCTTACTTGAAGTAATAGAGGAAGGCGGCAATGCCTTCAAGCGCAGGCTTGCGCTGTCCCTCAATCTCAATCTTGAACTTGATCTCGGCCTTGCAGATACCTCGCAGGTTCTGGATGGCATGGAGCTTCGTGACCAGGCGTACGCGACTGCCGGTGATGACCGGCTGTCCGAACCGCATGTCGTTCATGCCATAATTCACCAACATCGTGATGTTGTTGACCTCGATAATCTGATCCCACAGGTAGGGCAGCAGGCTCAGGGTCAGATACCCATGAGCAATGGTGCTCTTGTAGGGACTCTCCTCCTTGGCACGCTCCACATCGACATGAATCCACTGGTGGTCGAGTGTGGCATCAGCAAACAGGTTGATGCGATCCTGGTCCACCTGCAACCAGTCGGAAGCGCCCAGTTCCTCGCCCAGATGGGCGGCAAACTCGTCGTACGAGTTGATAACTAATTTTCCCATTATCTCTTTTTATGTTTGAAACAGGACACAAAGGTACGCAAAAATAATCGAATTACAATTATATTTCGTACCTTTGCACCATATTTCGGTCGCCCTGATAGTTAAATGGATATAACAAGGCTCTCCTAAAGCTTAGTTCCGAGTTCGATTCTCGGTCGGGGTACTACAAAACAGCCGTCAACCCTGTAGTTTCCTGATTTAGGTTGACTACCTTTTTGGCTTAACCCTAAGAATAATT
>CAVFBU010000005.1:5438-43417 GCA_963620725.1 Vescimonas coprocola | reverse complement strand
AATGTTGTGTTTGCAAAGGTAGCTCTTTTTTTCGACAACACCAACGCTGCAGCGAACTTTTGTTTCGCTAACACGTTGAGGGTGTCAAAGTGTCAAAAGTGTCATTTTCAAAATGAAAATGCGAAAATGGGAATATACATTATTAATAATAATATTTATATATAAGGTTCGTGAGAGAAATTTATTTTCCGAAATCAAAATGACACTTTTGACACTTTTGACACCCAGATAACCACCATTATGCCCTACTCTGCGCATATACATTGTAACGTACTAAAACACAACCAATTGTAACAAACGCGGTACAAATGGCGCACGCGCTGGGTACAAACTATTGCAGGAACGGGAGGAAGTGCGTAACTTTGCACCCGTGGGAAGGACAAAGCGCGCAGAATTCTCACTCGCTCGGCAGAGAAAATTTTTTCTCTCGGCAGAGAAAAAAAATGGAGCATCCAAAAGGGGGAGCGTTCTTTGACATTTTGAACAACATTCAACACTCAACACTCAACATTATTCGTACCTTTCACAACTTTTGCCACCCAACCGACTCGTATCTCGCGAAAAAGTATTATCTTTGCACCGAAATCTCCATCAAATACGTATTTGTTATGGCAAGACCTATCAAAGAAACCCCCATCCTCTGCGTTGAGGATGCCCGCTGCTTGCAGGAGCCGAGGCGGCGCGAGGCTTCCGAATTGCCCCCCCCCATTATTTCCGCTTAGGACTGACAATTTGCGCTTCAAAGCGTAAAATCTCCATACGGCACGTTACAGACCCACCGCGGGGCTGCGGCGTGCCGCTGTCGTCGTGTGGGTGGGCTGACCTGCTGACAAGTGTTACAAACCAATATTACTAACCCCCAACAAAAGTAAGAAACTATGAAGAGAAAGAACCAAAGAGCGTATGAGCGGCCCCAGATGGAGGTCGTGGAAGTGAAGTCGTATGGTATGTTGTGTACCTCGACCACTACGCCCCAGCTGCAGAACTACGAGGACGGCGGAGACCCATTAAACTCGTCAGTGTGAGAGAAAACTAAAGTGACTAACCCCAACAAGAAAAAAGGAAAAAACTGCTATGAAGAGAATGAAGAAGATGCTGATGACGCTGGCCGCTGCGATGGTGACGGCGACGATGATGACGGCCTGCGCGGTGGAGGAGGACAACGCCGCGGTTTCCTCCGAGGATAAGCCGCAGACGGTGACGCAGACCATCCACCTAACTCTGGGCGACGGCGCAACGCGCGCCGTGACAGCCGAGGGCGTGAAGACGTGGAGCGAGGGCGAGTACGTGGCGGTGCTGTTAGAGCTGGCAAACTACGATGGATCCAGCCGCAAATACACGAGTGTCACGGGTCAGCTGTCGAACGTGAGCGACGACGGCAAGTCGGCCGACCTCACGGTGTCGTTCAGCAACATGTGGGATACTCTCAAGAGCGATGGCAAGTTCCTGCTGGTTTATCCCTCCACGGCTTGCGATTTGTATGCTGACGACGGACTCGATCCCGACTTGCTCAAGACGCAGGACGGCACGCTGGCCACGCTCAGCTCTACGAAAGACGTGGCTGTGGGCTCGGGAACGCTCAACGGCACCAATCTGCCCACTGGCGCGACCGTCACGATGGAGAACCCGAACTGCATCATGAAGCTCTCGCTGACCGACAGCGGCGGCATCAACGACCTGACGGCCACGACGACGAGCCTCGTCGTAGGCGACGGCACGAACACCTACACCTCGCCCCGCTATGATGCCCCTTTCGACTACGGCAACCTGGCCAGCTACGTGAAGAACTGCGGCACCGATTTCTACACGGATTCGAACGTGAAGTACTGGACGAGCTCCGTTGGCTCCAGCGACAACGAAATGGCGGTCTACATCCCTTATAGCAAGACATTCACCAGCGAATATAAAACTTCCTATAGTCGCCTCCACGTCGTCTGCGCCTACACGCCATCGGAATGAGATTCCAGCAGATGATACGCAGAATATAAAATGGGAGACTTCAGACAGGCATTTGGCAAGGTGTTGCCAAATGCCTGCCAAGTCCTTTTCAAAACTCAAATAAATTTGCCTTCGGCTTATTTTGTCGCGACTCAGCAGAGGCAAAGCGAGCTTTTCCTCTACATTCGCTGCTCCAAAATTTGGTTTTTTCCTCGGTTATTCGTACCTTCGCAGAGTGAAACCACAACACTCAACATTCAACCCTCAACAAGAGGAAGAAACGACGAAAAATGGCAACAACTACACAGGAGAAATTTAACTACACATTCACCATGAAGGAGGTGGTGGGCGACTATGGTCACCACTACCCCCTGCTGACAGCCAACGAATATCCCTGGATGAACGTGCAGATTATTCCGACACCACCCCATCAGCGCGACACAATCCTGGAGCAGCTGCACCGCAACTATGGATTTGTGGCCAGTGTTGAGGGGCGCACGGACTTCGTGGCTGTCCAGGCTGGCGGTGGCACCGAAGAGCACCCGACTATCGAGATTAACGCCCAGAACTACCGGCAGGTGGGCATCATCCTGAGCGAATGTCTTCAGGCTGCCGCCGACTATTGGGCCGCTCGGACAGATGATGAAAAACAAGGAAGAGAACGTTCTTGAAAACAGAGTGAACCGCATGAATATAGCAGTGATATTTGCAGGGGGAACAGGCTCGCGGATGAACACCGTGTCGCGCCCCAAACAGTTCCTGGAACTGAACGGGAAACCCATCATCATCTACACGCTGGAACTCTTTGACAACCACCCGGACATTGACGGAATCGTGGTGGCCTGCCTCAGCGAATGGATTCCGTTCCTGGAAAAGATGATACGGAAATTCGAAATCAACAAGGTGGTTCGGATTGTGCCCGGAGGCCAGACGGGACAGGAGTCTATCTACCATGGGCTGACCGCCGCAGAAGAATATGCCCTTTTGAAAAGTGACGACAATCCGATTGTGCTGATACACGATGGTGTCCGCCCACTGATAACGGAGCAGACCATCACCGACAATATCAGAACCGTGAAGGAACAGGGCAGTTGCATCACCTGCGTACCAGCCATTGAGACCTTTATCGTCAAGCAGGAAGACGGGCATCTGCAGATACCCAAACGGTCGGACTCCCTCATCGCCAGAGCCCCTCAGTCGTTCTATCTGAAGGACATCATCGGTGCCCACAGAAAAAGCAGGGCACAAAATCTGCCAGACTTTATAGACAGCTGCTCCATGATGAGCCATTACGGCTACCATCTGGGACTGATCATCGGTCCGATGGAGAACATAAAGATAACGACTCCTACGGACTATTTTGTTTTCAGAGCCATGGAGCAAGTACACGAAAACCAACAAATATTCGGATATTAGCCGTATGAACCAACAAGTGTTAGTGCAGGACATCAGCGACTTCGTCGGGCGATGTGCCTATTGGGAAAGATTGCAAGGGAAGCGCATTGCCGTTACGGGAGCGACAGGTCTGATTGGTTCCGTTCTCGTGAGGTGTCTGGATGCCCTCAATGCTCGGTACAGCCTGGGAATGACGATATACGGCATTGTGCGTCAGTTAGACAAGGCTCGCACGATGTTCTCGTCGCAGTCGTCCCACGTCGTGGTTGTCACGATGCACGATTTCCTGACGCTGGAGACGGGGGCGGACGACGGACAGGTTCACTATATCATCCATGCGGCAGCCCCCACGACCTCAGCCTATTTCGTGGACAAGCCGGTGGAGACGTTTGACGGCATCGTGGGACTGACGCGGCAGGTCTTGGAACGGGCAAAGGCCCTGCACTGCGAATCGGTGGTTTACCTGTCCTCACTGGAATGTTACGGCGAGATATTGGACGACACGGAATACGTGACGGAAGAACAGCAAGGGTATGTGAACCCGTTGAATGTGCGCAGCAGCTATTCGATGGGGAAGCGTGCCGCGGAGTGTCTGTGTCATTCCTACTTCAGCGAATACCAGACCCCGGTGAAGATTGCCAGACTGGCTCAGACCTTCGGTGCTGGCGTGGCGCAGGACGACCATCGCGTCTATGCCTATATCGCCCGCTCGGCCATGAAGGGAGAGGACATCACGCTGAACACCGACGGCTTGTCCCGGCACGATTACTGCTATACTATTGACGCGGCAGATGCCCTCCTGAGAATCCTGACCATGGGAAAAGACGGCGAAGCCTACAACGTGGCCAACGAACAGACCTACGCCTCCGTGAGGGAAATGGCCGAACTGGTTTTGCGTGAATTTTCACCAAACAACAAATTGGTGGTCAACGCCGGGGATGCACACTGCTATCCTCCCGCCACCAAGGTGAAGATGTCCGCCGAAAAGCTTAAAGCATTGGGGTGGGAAGCACAGTACGACCTAACGGCCATGTATCGGCGACTGATAGACTGGCTGAATTGAAAAAAATGCAGAAAAACAAGGGAATAATCATGAAACATCAGTGGAAGAAACGGCACTGGCGGAAGGGGCTGTCTGTCGGTATGGTGTGCTGCACGCTGCTGGGTGCCTGCGACACCGTGTTCGACGTGCACCCCTACGACGTGCGGGTGAGCGGCGAGACGGACGTGAACGCCAAGAACATCTTGAAGATAGAGCAGGCCACGAAGGACAAGGACACCATCCGCTTTGCCGTAATCAGCGACAGCCACCAGTGGTACGACGACCTGGAGGCGGAGGTCAAGGACATCAACCGCCGCAGCGACAGCATCGACTTCGTCATCCACTGCGGCGACATCTCCGACTTCGGTGCGACCAAGGAAATGCTCTGGACGCGCAACAGGATGGCGAAGCTCCAGATGCCCTCGGTGGTGCTGCTGGGCAACCACGACTGTCTGGGCACCGGCAACCAGTCGTATGAAGCCATCTTCGGCAACCCCGACTTCAGCTTCATCGCCGGAAGGGTGAAGTTCGTGTGTCTCAACACCAATGCCATCGAGTATGACTACTCGCGCCCCGTGCCCAACTTCGACTTCATGGAGGCGGAGCGCAGTGCCGACTCGCTGGACTTCGACCGCACGGTGATGTGTATGCACGCCGCACCCTACTCCGAACAGTTCAACAACAACGTGGCGAAAGTGTTCAACTACTACATCCACCAGTTTCCGCGCCTGCTGTTCTGTCTCGACGGACACGGACACCACATCAAACAGGAAGACCTCTACGACAACGGAACTATCTTCTATATGACGGCCAGCTGTCATTTCTTCCAATACTACATCTTCACCATCACACCCAACGACTACCGCTATGAGATTGTTGATTTCTAAACACTGCATACAGACACTGCTGCTCCTGTCGGTCTTTCCGGCACTCCACGCACAAGAGACGGCACAAGAGGCGACAGCCTCTCTCAGCCGCTACGACAGACACGTGTTGCGCTACCGCAAGCACTGGGACATCCTCATCCCCTCGCAGGGCATCATACAGACCTGCGGCAATATGGGCATCCTCTCCGTGGGCATTGGCTGGGACTACGGACGGCGCAGACAGTGGGAGACGCAGCTGCTCTTCGGCATCGTCCCGAGATACGACTCGGATGCCGTGAAGGCCACGATGACCATCAAGCAGAACTTCATTCCCTGGCGCAGAGACCTGGGGAAAGGGTGGCAGTTCGAACCACTGGAGTGCAGCCTCTATTTCAACACCGTGTTCGGCCACGACTTCTGGACCAAGCAACCCACCAAGTACGACAGCGGCTACTATCCCTTCTCCACCCGGATACGCCCGAACATCGCACTGGGCGAGCGGTTCCGCTACGACATCCCCGACAACAAGCGCAAGCGCATCAAGAGCCTCACCCTCTTCTACGAACTGGGCACCAACGACATCTATTTCATGCGCTTCTACCGCAACGGCAACGCCAGCTTCTGGGACATCTTCGGATTGTCGCTGGGTGCAAAAATGCAGTTTTTATAAACTTTCTCTGGGAAACGCTACGATAGCTAAAGATTTTTCCATAACTTTGCAGCAGGATTGAAACAATTGCTGCATATTGACGGTTATGTTACGGAAAATAAGATTGACTTGCGCCGTGGTGACGTTCATCCTCATCACGGGACTGTTCCTTGATTTCACAGGGACGCTGCACACGTGGTTCGGATGGTTGGCAAAGATACAGTTTCTGCCTGCCCTACTGGCCTTGAACGCGGGAGCGGTACTGTTCCTTGTCGTGCTCACCTTAGTGTTCGGACGCATCTACTGCTCCGTCATCTGCCCGTTGGGAGTCTTTCAGGACGTGATAGCGTGGCTGAACGGACGGCGCAAGAAGAAGAAATACCGCTTCAGCTACTCGCCCGAGGTGCGATGGCTGCGGTACGGCGTGTTGGCGGTGTTTATCGTGGCGATGGTGGCTGGCGTCGGTTCGCTGGTGGCACTGCTCGCCCCATACAGCTCCTACGGCCGCATCGTGCAGAACCTCTTCGCCCCCATCTACGGCTGGGGCAACAACCTGCTGGCGTACCTTGCCGAGCGTGCCGACAGCTACGCCTTCTACAGCAGAGAGGTGTGGCTGCGCAGTCTGCCGACATTCGCCATTGCCGCTGCCACCTGTGTCGCACTCGTCATCCTGGCCTGGCGCAATGGTCGCACCTACTGCAACACCATCTGTCCTATTGGCACGGTGCTGAGTTTCCTCGCGCGGTTCTCGTGGCTGAAGATTCGCATCGACAAAGACCAGTGTAGCCAGTGCGGACTCTGCTCAAAGGGCTGTAAGGCGGCCTGTATCGACTACAAGAACCACCGGGTGGACTACTCCCGCTGCGTGGTATGCGGCGACTGTCTGAAAGCCTGCCGCAAGCACGCCATCTCCTTTGCACCGTCCGCCAAGAAAGCACGCAAGAGCCAAGAGGCGGAGCAGACGAGCCAGCAGCCTCAGCAAGAGACCATAGACACCGCACGGCGCACCTTCCTCGTTGGAGCGGCACTCGCCACGACAGCCGCCTTGGCACAGGAGAAGAAAAAGGTGGACGGCGGACTGGCCACCATCAAGGACAAGGTAGCCCCGAAGCGCACCACGCCCATCACACCGCCCGGTTCCGTCTCGGCGAAGAATATGGCGCAGCACTGCACCGCCTGCCAGCTCTGCGTGGCCGTGTGTCCCAACGATGTGCTGCGTCCCTCAACGGGCCTTATGACACTGATGCAGCCCACGATGTCGTACGAGCGCGGCTACTGCCGCCCGGAATGTACGAAATGCAGTGAGGTGTGTCCGGCTGGTGCCATCAAGCCCATCACCCGGGCAGACAAGTCGTCGACGCAGATAGGCCACGCCGTATGGGTACGGAAGAACTGCATCCCACTGACCGACGGTGCGGAGTGCGGCAACTGCGCTCGCCACTGCCCCACGGGAGCCATCACCATGGTGTCTGCCGACCCGAAGGACGACTTCTCCCCGAAGATTCCTGCCGTCAACACGGAGCGGTGCATCGGCTGCGGAGCCTGCGAAAACCTGTGTCCGGCACGTCCGTTCAGTGCCATCTACGTAGAGGGACACGAAGTGCATCGTACCGTCTAACCACAAAACAAGAACAACACTATGGCTAAAGATATCAACAGAAGAGACTTCCTGAAAATGTTGGGAAGCGGCACGGTGGCCGCCTCCGCGCTGCTGACAGCCTGCAAAGGAAAGAACCCCACTGCCGACTCAGAAGAGCCGCAGAAAGGTCAGATGACCTACCGCACCAATCCGAAGACGGGCGACAAGATTTCCCTCCTCGGCTACGGCATGATGCGCCTGCCCGTGGAGGGCGGCGGCACCGAGCGCGACCATCCCGATGCGGAGATTGACCAGGAGATGGTGAACCGACAGATTGACTATGCGCTGGCACACGGTCTGAACTATTTCGACACGTCACCGGCCTACTGCAAGGGACGGTCGGAACGAGCCACGGGAACGGCTCTGCACCGCCACAAGCGGTCGGAATATTTCGTTGCCACCAAGCTCTCCAACTTCTCGCCCGAGACCTGGAGCCGCGAAGCCTCTATCGAGATGTTCGAGAACTCGCTGCGCGAGCTGCAGGTGGACTACGTGGACTACCTGTTGCTGCACGGCATCGGTATGGGCAACCCCGGCACGGACGACCTGCACCACCGCTATCTGGACAACGGCATCCTCGACTGGCTGGTGGAACAGCGCGAGAAGGGGCGCATCCGCAACCTCGGCTTCTCGTACCACGGCGACGTCAAGGTGTTTGACCTCGCCCTGCAATGGCACGATGAGGGAAAGTACCACTGGGACTTCGTACAGATAGAACTGAACTACCTCGACTGGAACTACGCCAACGAAATCAACGAGCGAAACACGGATGCTGTCTACCTGTACAACGAGCTGCACAAACGGCACATCCCGGCCGTCATCATGGAACCCCTGCTCGGCGGTCGCCTCGCCAATGTGCCGGACAACGTCGTGGCAAAGATGAAGCAGCGCGAGCCGGAGAGCAGTGTGGCGAGCTGGGCGTTCCGCTTTGCTGGAACACCCGACGGCGTGCTGACCGTGCTCAGCGGAATGACCTATATGGAACACCTCCGCGACAACATCCGCACCTTCTCGCCCCTGCGTCCCCTCAACAAGGAGGAGAATGACTTCCTGATGGGGATTGCCGACGACATCTACAATCTGAAGACCATCCCCTGCAACGAGTGTAACTACTGTATGCCCTGTCCATACGGCATCAATATCCCGGCAGTGTTCTCCCACTACAACAAATGTATCAAGGAGGGCAACCTGCCCAACAAAGGCAACCAAGACCCGGACTACCGGCGTGCACGGCGTGCCTTCCTAATAGGCTACGACCGGGACGTGCCGCGCCTGCGGCAGGCCGACCACTGCATCGGCTGCGGTCAGTGCGTATCCCACTGTCCGCAACGCATCCCGATTCCGCAGGAGATGCAGCGGATAGACCAATTCGTGGAACAACTCAAACAAAACAAATCATAGAACAATGATAAACAATATGCTATTTATCGGCGGTCTGGGCATGCAGGAAGTGCTGCTGATCGCATTGGTCGTACTGCTGTTTTTCGGCGGCAAGAAGATTCCCGAGCTGATGAAAGGTCTCGGCAAGGGCGTGCGTTCCTTCAAGGAGGGAATGAACGAAATGGAAAAGGACATCACGGACGAACCGGAAAAGAAGGAATAGGCCGATGGCGGCGGACAGCAGCAAGCAGTCGTTTTGGGAGCACCTTGACGTATTGCGGGCAGCCATCGTCAAGATGGCTGTCGTGACTATTGTGTGCGGCATCGTAGCCTTCTGCTTCAAGGAACAGCTCTTCGCCATCGTGCTGGCTCCCAAGTACGATGATTTCATCACCTACTCCCTGTTCAACCGCGTGGCGGCGTGGACGGGCGAGGAAAGCGGGATGTTCTCCGTGGAACTGATCAGCACGGGACTGGCTCAGCAGTTTGTCATACACATGAGGGTGGCCTTATGGGCTGGTGTGCTGTGCGCCTCACCGTATATCGTGTACCAGCTGTTCCACTTCGTCTCCCCTGCTCTTTATGCGAACGAGAAGAAATATGTGGTACGCGTGGCCGGAGGCGGCTACTTGATGTTCCTGTTGGGTGTACTGGTCAGCTACTTTCTGATTTTTCCGCTGACCTTTAGGTTTCTGGGAACCTATCAGGTCAGCGGAGAAGTGAGCAACCTCATCACACTCGATTCCTACATCTCGACCCTCGTGATGATGAGTCTTGCCATGGGCATCGTCTTTGAGATACCCGTTGTTTCATGGCTACTGGCCAAGTTGGGACTGCTGTCGGCTGGTTTTATGCGTCAATACCGAAGACACGCGATTGTGGTCATCCTGACCGCTGCCGCCATCATCACCCCGACCTCCGACATCTTCACGCTGTCATTGGTCGCCTTGCCGATGTGGCTGTTGTATGAGGTGAGCATCCTGATTGTCCAGCGAGCCACTCCACACGCGTCGTCCTCCGTCCAAACGCCTGCTACCGCGTAATCCGTTGCAGTTCCGTGTCGCCGGGTCGGAACAACAGACCCGTACACTGCACAGCATCGGCCTTGTAGGCTTTCCATTCTATCTTGTCCCACTGGATGTCCCCGGTGTGTTGCGCCAGCGGAACGTGGGGGATGAGGGAGCCGTCCTTGACCAAAATAATGCAAGGGATGTCCGCCGTCTGGATGGACTGGTAGCCACCATCATAGACCTTGCCTGTCTGGTAGTCCACCCACTTTCCGCGCGGCAGATAGACCGTCCTGCTGTTGCCGCTCTCAAGCAGCGGAGCTACCAGCAGCTGCGAGCCGAACATATATTCGTCTTCCACAAGCCAAGCCCCAGGGTCGTCGGGAAACTCCACCAACAGTGCCCGCACCATAGGCAGGCCACGCTCCGAACAGTCCTTGGCCTGCGCGTAGACGTAGGGCATGAGCCGGTATTTCATCTCCGCAGACTGGCGGAAGGCCTCGGTGAAGCTGTCGCTGATGAGCCACGGCTCGGTGGGCGGTGCACCGTGTGCACGGGTGTGGCTGGACAGGAACCCGAAGGGAAGCCAACGCCGGTACAGGTCGTCGGGACTTTGCGTGACAAAGCCACCTATGTCGTGACTCCAGAAGGAGAAACCACTCAGTCCGAACGATAGACCGCCACGGAGGTCGCCCAACATCCCGACACTGCCGGTCGCATTGGTGGCCGCGTCGCCTCCCCAATGGAGCGGATAACGCTGGCTGCCAGCCCACGCACTGCGCGCCCAGATGACTCCTTCGTGTTCGGGTGTATGGTCGCGCACCGCTTCCCAAAGTGCCTTATTGTAGCGCAGGGGATAGAGGTTATGCTCATAAAAACCGGTCTTGCCGCTGGCATAGAGACCATCGTAGGGAGCAGCCTCACCGAAGTCACACTTGATGGCGCGGACTCCCTGTCCAATCAGATGGGCTATCTTCCCCTGATACCAGGCCACGGTGCGGGGGTTGCTGAGGTCCAACACCGCATCCTCATAGTTTAGTGTGCCGTTGCCGTTGCGCACCGCCATCTTACCATCGACAAGCTCACGGAAATAACGGTTCTTCGGTGTGAAATAGGGCAGTTGCCAGAGACAAGTGCGGAAGCCGTCCTTCTTCAAGGTCTTAAGCATCGCCTCGGGGTCTTTGAAGCGGTCGTTGGCAAACGCATAGTCGCACTGCCAGTCGACACCAAACCATCCTGTGTCAAAATGAATCACGTCCGATGGAATCTTGTGGGCACGGAGTTGCCGGGCAATGTTCAGTCCTTCTTCCTGGGAGAAATAGGAGATGCGACTCATCCACGTCCCGAAAGTCCAAAGGGGCAGCATCGGCGACTTTCCCGTCACGTCCGTGTAGGCATCCAGCACCTCCTTGGGATTGCCGAAGAAGATGAAGAAGTCCATCGTCTCATCGCCCATGAAGAGTCGCTGCGCCCCAATGTAGGAAGCCCCGAAATCGGCGGTCGTCGGTGCGGAGGTGTGCATGAAGATACCATAGCCCCGATTGGAGAAATAGAAGGGCACGGGTTTGTACATACCATCTGTTTCCGGCCCCTGCGGGTCGACCACCGAGAGCTGCACCTTCTGCCCCACCTTGTTGAGCGAGGTAAAACTCTCGCCACAGCCGTAGATGCGTTCGCCCGGAGACAGCATCAAGACGGGATTGATGCTACGCGAGTTGTCGGAACCGCGCTTGATGAAGTTGAACGGCAGGAGCTTCACCTGCGTACTGTCGTTGTCGATGATATGGCGGGTCTGCGTCAGCAGCTTCCCCCGTCCGTCGCGCAGCACGATGCGGAAGGGATATTTCTGTATTTCCAGCGACCCGTTGCCGTTCTTGTAGGTGACGGAATGGCCGGTGTCGCTGACATTCCAGCGTCCCCGTCCGATGCGTGTCTCACTGCCGGTCTGCCGAGCAATGAACTCCGGCGAGAACATCGGGTCATCGGCATCGGACATCTCCGGTTCTATCGGCGATGTGAAGACGGTGACACGAAGGGTGCGCCCGTCTATTTTCTGCACCCGGATGCGTAGGTTCGGGTCGTTGTCGTACTGCGTGTCGGGGAAGTCCAACATCTGCATACGCACAGGCCAGTAGCCGTTGAGGTTAAAGGCCTGCCGTGGAGCCAGCCTGTAACGTTTCCAGTTGAGCAGTCCTTCACCCTTGTCCAGACTGAACGCCGTCAGGCTGTCCGCCAGGAAATAGGTGTTCGACAGGTCTGAGAACTCGCCCGACATATCCTTAGCCTGGCATTGCAGATACTGCACACCGGCTGTGGTCTGTATCTGTGCAGCGGCTGCTATGGGAAGCAGTGCCGCCGCGAAAAGTATCTTTTTAATCATAGTTTGATGGTTGCTGTTGGTAGTCCGTATGATTTTGCGGTCAGCGTGCCGTGTCCGTCGAGCACAACGAAGCAACGGCCGAAGAACGCCTTACGCTTGTTGTCCTTGAAGCGTTCGAGCGATGTCTGACATCCGTTGTCCACGCCAATGATGCGCGCATCGGTATCGAAGAACACCTGGTTCTCGGCCCACGGGCAGCGGTTGCCGTCCTTGTCGACCACCTCGACCTTGACAAACGTCGTGGTCTTTCCCTGGTAGTCGACCGTGAGCTGTAGGTGATGGGGTTGTCCGGCGGTGCGGATGGTCTGCTGGCGTACCGGCTGTCCATCCTTGCGCGCCACCACCTTCACCTCACCCGGTTCGAAGGTAACGCGCCACATGACATGATACTGGTGGCTGTCGGCTTTCCGCCGCACGCCCTGGCTCTTGCCGTTGACGTACAGCTCCACCTCGTCGGCCTGATTGTAGTAGCACCACAGATCTATCTCCTGTCCATCGAGCCAGTTCCAGTGGGGGAAGAGATGCAAGACAGGGCGGTCGGTCCATTCGCTCTGGTACATATAATAGACATCCTTGGGCTGGCCTGCCAGATCGATGATGCCAAAATAGCTGCTGCGCGCCGGATAGGAATAGGGAGTCGGCTCGCCCAGATAGTCAAAACCCGTCCAGATAAACTGCCCACCGACATACGGGTTGTGCTTCACCACCTCCCAGGTCTCCTCGTGGGTACTGCTCCACGAAGCGTGCATATTATCGTAGGAGGAACACTTGTAGGAGGGGTCGGTATAGGGCAGCCACCACGCCTTGGGAGCCGTGGTCACCGAATCGCTGGGCATGGTGTAGAAGCCCGTGGTCTGCAGGGCCGAGACGCTCTCCGTTAGGATGAACGGGCGACCGGGGAAATTCTTCGGCACATCCTTGACCCACTGGTGGTGGTAGTTGAACCCCACCACATCCAGTGCCTTGCCCTTAAACAGGTGGTTGTCGGGCGACGGCTCGTTGCAGCCTGCCGTGATGGGGCGCGTAGTGTCGTAGCGACGCACGATGTCGGCCAGATGGTCGGCCAACAGCGTATTGACACTGATCTCACCCTCCTTCGCCAGCGTTGACGCATCGTGTCCGGCATTCAGGATGAGGTTGGCCTGTTCCAGCGTCAGTGTGTCGGCATCTGCCGACGACCACTGTTCCAGCACC
This sequence comes from Vescimonas coprocola, assembly GCA_963620725.1. Taxonomy (GTDB): domain Bacteria; phylum Bacteroidota; class Bacteroidia; order Bacteroidales; family Bacteroidaceae; genus Prevotella. The sequence goes on along the minus strand of CAVFBU010000005.1, from coordinate 29,927 downwards.
TCGTTGCCGATGCTCCACATCAGGACGGACGGATGGTTGCGGTCGCGCAACACCAGATCCGTCAAGTCACGCTCATGCCATTCGTCAAAGAAGCGCGCATAGTCATTCTGCGTCTTGCGGCGGCGCCACATGTCGAACGACTCGTCCATGACAATCAGTCCCATGGTGTCGCACATATGAAGCAGTTCGGGAGCCGGCGGATTGTGCGACGACCGGATGGCATTCACGCCCATGGCCTTCAGCCGCGAGAGCTTACGGTGCATGGCATCTTCATTGACCACGGCACCCAGGCAACCGAAGTCATGGTGCTCGCAGACCCCATTGATTTTCATGTTTTTGCCATTGAGCCAGAACCCGGTCTTGGCATCGAAGCGGAACGAGCGGAATCCTGTATTCGTCCATACCTCGTCCACTACCTTGCCGTCCACCAGCACCTGGGTACACACCTTATATATATAGGGGTCTTCCACCGACCACAGGTGTGGGCGGCGCACCTTCAAACCCACCTTACGACCTTCCGCGTCATAGACCTGATGGCGCACCTTGTAGGCGCGTCCACCACTCTCCACGTCGGCGGTGACCTTGATGCGTCCGTCGGGATGGGCTACCACGTGGATACCCCAGTGCTTCACGTGTACATCGGCCGTCTTGGTGAACCACACGTGGCGGTAGATGCCGCACCCACTGTACCATCGGGAATTGGGTTGGTCACTATTGTCCACACGCACCGCCACCACGTTGCGCCCGTCCGTGAGACAGGCTGTGATGTCGTATTCAAACGAGCTGTAGCCGTAAGGACGATAGCCCACCTCCTGTCCGTTGACGTACACACGTGCGTTCATGTACACCCCGTCAAAGGCGATGAAATACCGCTGGCCACTTACTTTCCGAAGGTCGAACGTCTTGCGGTACCAACCTGTGCCACCAGGCAACGCTCCCCCACCCGCCCCAGAGGGGTTGGAGGCCAGAAAGTCGCCCTCCACCGCCCAGTCGTGCGGCAGGTCCAGCGTGCGCCAATGGGAGTCGCTATAGGTGGTCTGTGCCATCTGTGCCGAATCGGCCAGTATGAATCGCCATCCCTTATCGAAGTTCTGGCGTTCCCGCGCCTGTGCGGTCGCCATACAGGCGACAGCACAGGCTAAGGTCATCAGTCTATACATAGGACGGGGGAGTTAGAGTTTTACACTGACCGCCTTTCCGTTGTACTGCACCAAGATGCCCTCGGGACGGTCGAGGTCGAGGGTGCGGGGCTGTCCCTTCTTGACCAGCACCACATTGAAGCGACGATTCTTCAGCATACCATTGAAGTTACCATTGCGCTTTCCGAAGCTGACAGTCTTGTCAGCATCGTTGTAGGCAATGTCTATCGTGGCATACTTGCCCTTCTCATAGTTGTAGTTGGTGCCCTCGTCCTCATAGAGTTGGAACGTGCCGTCCTGTCCCTCATAGACGTAGAGGTTGATGAGTTCGGCAGGTTTCTCGTCGCTCCATTCCATGGCAGGCCCGAAGGGAATGATAGCTCCTTCGCGCACATAGACGGGAATCTTCTCGTAGGGTGCTTCGACCACCAGCCGTTGTCCGCCGTCGAAATATTCGCCGGTGTAGAGGTCATACCAGCCACACTGCTTGGGGAAGTAGACGCTGCGATTGCGTGCCTTGTAATGACCCACGGGGCAGGCCATCAGTGCTGGACCGAACATCCACTGGTTGCCGATGTTCTCCACCTCCTTGTCGCCATTGAAGTCCATGACCAGTGCACGCATCAGGGTATAGTCCTTGAAATGTGCCCAAGCGGCCATGCTGTACATATACGGCATTAGGCGGTAGCGCAACTTGTCGTAATAGACAAACGACTGGTAGGCAGGATGGTTTTCCGGTGCGATGTTCCATATCTCGCGGGTGGGCCATTGGCCGTGCACACGGAACAGGGGGATGAAGGCTCCGAACTGGCTCCACCGCGTCTGCAGCTCGCGCCATTCCTTCAGGTCTTCGTTCTCAATGCCCTTCTCGTCGAAGAGTTTCTGAGCTGCTACGTAGCGGTTCTCCACACAGAAACCGCCCTGATCCATACCCCAGAAGGGTATGCCCGACATTGAGTAGTTCAGTCCGGCCGTCATCTGTGCACGCATATCCTCCCAGCGCGTACCGATGTCACCGCTCCACGTGGCGGTCGAGAAGCGCTGCTCCCCGGCAAAGCCGCTCCGCGTCAACAGGAAGACACGCGGCTCGTTGGCCTTTCCCTTCCATACCGAGCGTTGTCCGTTGTAGATGGCATCGGCATTGACGGTGGAATAGGCATTGAAATATTCGGTTGATGTGCCGAGTGCTGTAGGTCCGCAGAGTGCCTTGCGATACCACATCGGGGTGCAGTCGCGCACATTGGGTTCCGAGGCATCCATCCACCAGGCATCCACGCCGGGCACACCGTTTTTGTTGTATTTGCTGTAGAGGTGGTCGTCCATCTGTTTCCAAAACAGCTTGCGTGCCCCCTCGTCATAGGCATCGTACATCGAGCCACGGAAACCGAGCCAGTCATGGATATCATCCTTGACAGCCTGGCGGTACATCCATCCCTTGGCGTCCAGTTCCTTGTAGTGCTCGGTAGTGTCGTAGAACTTAGGCCACACACTAATCATAAAGCGTCCGTGCATGGCGTGTACAGAGTCAAGCATGGCTTGCGGGTTGGGATAGCGTGCCGCCTCGAAGTCGTGGGCACCCCATTCGGGCAACTTCCAGTAGTTCCAGTCCTGCACGATATTGTCAACGGGGATGTGGCGGCGACGGAACTCGGCGAGGTTCTCCTCGATGTCCCGGCTGCTCTGGTAGCGTTCGCGGCTCTGCCAGAATCCCAACACCCACTTCGGATAGAGCGATGCCTTTCCCGTCAGGGTGCGATAGCCGCCAATCACCTCGTCCAGATTTTCTCCAGCAATGAAATAATAGTCCATGTCGCGTGCCATCTCGCTCCAGATGCTGAGTTGTTCGCGCTGCTGCTTGGTGCGCGGCTGTGCCACGCGCAGTCCACAGTAGGACTCGCCACCATCGGGTTGCCACTCAATGCGCAGGTGAACTTTCTTGCCTTTGGTCAGTTCGGTGTTGAACTTATAGCTATTGGGGTTCCATGCCGTGCGCCAACGCTCCGCCACGACCTCCTTGCCATCGATGTACACCTTGATATATCCGGCGTAGTACAGGATGAACTGATAGAGTTGTTTCTCGTGCTTCCCAGCCTTGGCACAATGTCCGCAACACTCGGGTTCGATATATCCCTCGTAGGTGACGGTAGCCCCCTGAAGGTTAAAGCCCTTGGGCAGGTTCTTCAGTCCGCCGTTGTCTGTCTTGTTGGCAATCTCGGAAGCGGCAGGACAGGCGTACTCATAGTAGATGCTGTCCTCTTCGCGCACCAGTTTCTTGCCGTTTTTGTCAACGTAGATTCCCGTCAGGTGTCCCTCCTTACCCTGCCGATCGTAGAGTTTGAAGGCGCGGTTCAGTTGCAGATACTCTTCGGGTTTGCCGAAGCGGCAGTAGCTGTAGCTGTCCCACAGGATGCCGTAATTCTTGTTGGAGAGCACGAAGGGGATAGACACCTTGGTGTTGTACTGGAAGAGGTCTTCGTTCTTTCCCTTCATATTGAACTCCTCCGACTGGTGCTGTCCGAGACCGTAGAACGCCTCATCGTCCGGGCTGTCGAAGAGCATCTGCCAACTGAGTCCGTGCTTCATCTCCTCGGTCACACCTCCCAGGTTGCGGATGCCGTATTCCCGTTCCGGCACCGTGAAATCCCAGAACTTCTTTCCATCCTTGGCCTCCTTCAGCAACCGTTTTCCTGCCGCATCGAAGAAGGTCACCGCTCCCGTTGCCTTGTCAACAACGGCGGTGACATGCTGTGCCTTTACCATCACCGTTTGTTCGTCTTCGCCTACCGAAAAGGATTTCTTGGCAGGAGCCGTCTGCGGTACAATCATCAGACTGGGTTTCTTGGTGGGCAACACCCCTTCGGAAGTAGCACGCACCCGGATGATGTTGCCGTTCATCACCTCCAAACAGATGACCTTGGCCTGTCCACCGTCCGGTTTGATGGTCACCTTGTTGCCGTTCTGCTGCACTTCTGCGGCAGTCAGCGCCAGTGCAGCCATTGACAGCACACTGGCCATGAGCGTTTTAATCATTTTCATCTTTACAGTTTTGGTTTTATAATTTATGGTTGATTTTGTATGTTCTGTCCCGTCACGGAGTCTTGGCCGATGTGCCGCGTATGACCAGTTGCTGCGGTACGATTCGGTGATAGACCTCCGTGTCTCCCGCAATGTTCTTCAGCAGCAACTGACAGGCCGTCACTCCCATCTCACGTGCCTGGTCCACAATGGCCGACATCTGCGGTGTGACGTATGCGGCGTGTACATCATCGGTAAACCCGATGAGGGCGACATCGTTGGGGATATGCAGTCCCACCCGCTTGATGGCATTGAAGGCTGCGAACGTTAGGATATCGTTGAAGGCGAGGATGGCATCCGGCCGTTGTTCCTGCAAGATGGAGACCGTATCAGCCAGTGCAGCATCGTAGTCAATGGAGCCGCACCGGATCATTTCGCGTTCGACAGACAATCCGTTGATGCGAAGCGCCTCCAGATAGCCGTGCTTCCGCCGTTGCACCATGTCGAGGTGGTTAGGGCCACCGATGAAGGCCACGCGCCGACTTCCTGTGTCTATCAGATGCTGAACCGCCATCTGTGCCGCCTCGTCACCATTGGCCGTGACACACGAGAACCGTTCCTTCAGACAGGTGCGCCCGAAAAACACGAGCGGTATTCCCATCTCCGCAATCTCTTCGAAATGGCTATAGTCCGTGGTGGTCTGTGCCAGACAGGCAATGATGCCCTCCACGTGAAGGTTGATAAAGTTGTCCACCGCCTGCGTCTCGTCCTCGAACGACTCGTGGCTGTTGGCACCGATGACGCTGTAGCCGGAGCGTTTGGCTTCCTCTTCTATCCCGTCAAGCACAGCGGCATAGTAGTGGGTCACCAGGTTGGGCAGCACCACGCCGATGACCTTCGGTGCTTCCCTGCGCAGGCTCTGCGCAAAGGGATTCGGCCGATAGTTGCGTGCCTTGGCCAGTGCCTTCACCCGTTCCTGCATCTCGTGTCCAATCTCCGGCGAGCTACGCAGGGCACGGCTGACAGTAGCGATACTCACATGGAGTTCTTCTGCCAAGTCCTTCAACGACGTTCTATGCTGTTTCTTGCTGTTCATCGGTGCAAAAATACGAAAAAAACTGCAATGTTAGGCTTTTTTTCGCTTTTTTTCTTGCTTTTATTTCCAATTATACTTACCTTTGCAGCGATTAATGGAAGCGATTGACTTTTGTATTAAGAAGCAATGAGTAATGAATAGTTGATAATAAGTTAGTTAGAAAACAGAAGCTGGGATTGTCGTGAGACACTCCCAGTTTTTTTGAAGGTGCTACGGAATGATGAAGAAGAAAAACGAAATCGAAATCCCTACGGGTGTTGACCGCGTGATGCTCCACGCCTGCTGCGCCCCCTGCTCGTCGGCCATCGTGGAATGGATGACGGGGCACGACATCCGTCCCACCATCTTCTATTTCAACCCCAACATCTGGCCACGACACGAGTACGAAATACGGAAAGAGGAGAGTAAACGCCACGCCGACTTGCTCGGCCTGGACTGGATAGATGGTGACTATGACCATACGGCGTGGCTGGAAGCCATCCGTGGTTTGGAAGGCGAGCCGGAGCGCGGTAGTCGTTGTCTTAAGTGCTTCCGCCTGCGGCTGACCGCCACAGCATTGGCAGCCCGCCAACAGGGCTTTGACACGATAGCCACCACACTGGCCACATCGCGCTGGAAAAGTCTTGAGCAGATTGCCCAAGCCGGCCGAATGGCCGAGGAAGCCGTTCCCGGCATCCGCTTCTGGGCACAAAACTGGCGGAAGGGAGGACTGCAGGAGCGCCGCAACGCCCTGCTGCAGCAGTATGGGTTCTACAACCAGCAGTATTGCGGATGCGAATTCAGCATCCGCCCGTCCCTGCCTCAGTCGAACACCTTGAAGCCGTAGCCCTGGCTGCGCAGCCATTCGATACTTTCGGGAAGAGCCGTTCGGAGTTTGTTAATGCTCTTGAGCGAGTCGTGAAACGTGATGATGGAACCATTACGGGCATAGCGTTTCACGTTGTTCACCACATCTTCCGCAGTCATCCATTTGGAATAGTCACGCGTGACAAGATCCCACATCACGATGCGGTACTTGCGTCCCAAGATAGCATACTGGTCCAGACGCATCCATCCATGGGGCGGGCGCACCAAGTCCGTATGGAGATAGGCATTGGCCTTCTCCACGTTGTAGCAATACTTGTGGATGCTGTGCCGGAAACCGCTGATATGGTTGTGCGTATGGTTTCCGACCCGATGGCCTTCCTCTATGATTCGCTGCAACAGCTCGGGATATTTCCTGGCATTATCGCCCACCATGAAGAAGGTGGCCTTGATGCCGTAGTGCCGCAGGGTGTCAAGGATAAAAGGCGTGGCCTCGGGAATGGGACCATCGTCAAAGGTCAAGTACACGACCCGCTCGTGACGGTCCATTCTCCAAGTGGCCCTGGGGTAGAGCCACCGCAGCCATATTGCCGGTTGTTCGATAATCACTGGCTCTTGTCGCTTGTTTTCTGTTGCATCAATGTCCGACACCTTGTATGCCGCCTCGCTCCTCAAAGGTACGTATCATGCGGCCGTACTGCACGTAGTGCTGCTCATACCATTTCTGATCTATCTGCTGCGCCGCGAAGAGTATCTGCTGGAGATAGTAGGCATGGACGTAGGCCGAATTCTTGGAGAACTCAAACTGCTCGGCACTGAGGTTGTTGTACCAGTTGAGGTACTGCTGGGAGTTGCGCCACATCTCGTTGAGAATCTTCATGGCCTTCTGCTTCTGCCCTACCTTGGCCCATCCCTCAGCCATATCGAGCGAACCCGACGAGAACTCGTGTGGGATATTGTACGAGGGAAGCATCTTCTCCGTGTAGTCCAGCACCTCCGCCGCGCGTTTCTTGTCTCCTTCCTTGAGCAGTTGGTTGGAGAGCTGCGACATGATGCGTCGGTGGCTGTAGCACATCCGCATCACGGTCTCGTCAATGTAGACCCCCTTCTTGTTCAGTTCCCCGAACTTGAAGCGGTGCATCACGTTGTCGTAGGTGCGTTTCGTGTCGAAGTTGCGTGCTCCCTCGGCATTGGTAGTGAACGGCGTAATACGATGCACCAGTCCCTCCGTCACCAGATTGTTGCCGAGGTTGATGTAGTTTTCGTCACCAACGGTCACGGCCACATAGATGGGGCGTTTCCAGTTACACTCGGCCAACATCTCCAGAATCATCAAGTCTCCCTTGTAGAGGGCACTCTTTCCAGCCAGCGAGATGACCATGCGGTCAGGAATGCTGTCGGCGGCCATCATCATGCCGCTCTTGCGCACGGCCTCCTTGTCGATGGTCATATAGAGTGTGTCAGTGGGAATGACGTGAAGCTCGGAATTCTTGGAGCGCACCCAGTATTTCAACACGTTCTTCAGCTCGAAGGGGTCGTCGCCGAACTGTTCCTTGGCTGTTTCGGGGTCTTGCTTGTATAAGTCAAGGACAGCCTGCTTCATATAGGGTGCGACGGAGACGTACTCGTTCGTGCCAGTGACATACTCCAGGCGATCCCAGGTGATAGGAATGCCGGGCGAGGTATAGGCCGGCCGGCGCATCTGGTCAATGTACCAGTCGGTTTGGAGATACGACAGGTTGCAGACGCGCGCATCGGTGCGCACGCCCTCCACGTCTTGGTTGTACCAGAGCGGGAAGGTGTCGTTGTCGCCGTTGGTATAGATGATGGGATTGCCCTCGTCCTGCAACGACATCAAGTAGTTCTGTCCGAAGTCGCGGCAGGCATAGCGTCCGCTGCGGTCGTGGTCGTCCCAGGTCTGGCTGGCCATCTGGATGGGCACAGCGAGCGCGGCAAGGGCGATGACGGCGGCGGCAGCAACGTTCTCCCGCTTCATCTTGCGTGCGAGTAGGTCAATGAGTGCCGCCACACCCATGCCACACCAGATGGCAAAGGCATAGAACGAACCGGCATAGGCATAGTCACGTTCGCGCACCTGTGCGGGATTCTGGTTCAGATAGATGACGATGGCCAGACCGGTCATAAAGAATAGGAAGAAGACCACCCAGAACTGGCGGATGCCGATGGGTTCGTCTACCATGTTGCCCGTACCGGGCACACGACGTTTCCGGGTGTACCATGCCTGCCAAAAGAGTCCGATGAGACCCAGCATCAGCGGCATCATATAGAACACGTTGTGTCCCTTGTTGTTCTTTAGTTCGTCGGGCAACGTGGACTGGTCTCCCAGTCTCCAGCTGTCCAGCCAGTCGAAACCGCTAATCCAGTTGCCGTGTTCGAGTTCGCCCTGTCCCTGTATGTCGTTCTGCCGTCCGGCAAAATTCCACATAAAATACCGCCAGTACATGAAATTACACTGGTAGGAAAGGAAGAAACGGATGTTCTGCAGCATACTCGGCATCTTCACCGTGACCATCTCGCCACAGCGGTCGTAGATTTCCTCGCGACCATCTGGTTCCTCTCCCAGCCAACTGCGGTAGGAAGAAGCCTTTCCGGCATCCCACATTCTGGGGAAGAGCATATTCTGCGCATAGACGTATTCGTCCTTGGTACGTGCCACGAAATATTCGTCCTTCTCGTCTTTCGAGGCTTTCTCCTTCCGCTGCCATACGGGTGCACCGTCTTTCTGCACGGGACGGCAGTAGTCGCCAGCCTTTTCCAGTGCCACCTGCGAGGTATAAGCCTGTCCGTAGAGCAAGGGACGCTGTCCGTACTGGTCGCGTCCGAGATAGTCGCCGAGGGTGAAGATGTCCTCGGGCGAGTTTTGATCCATCGGGGGGTTGGCAGCGGAGCGTATCACGATGACGGCGTAGGAGGAATATCCCACGAGGAGCATCATCATGCAGAGTAACGCGGTGTTCTTGACGCGTGCGGTAACCAGCAACTTGCCTTTATTCCTGTATTTCAGTATGAACCATAACAAAGCCAATACCACGATGCCGATGAGCACGGCAGACCACCCGAAGCCATAGAAGGGTATTCCAAGCATGGCGACAGAGAGCAGGAAGGCCACATTCTGGCGTTTCAAACTGCTGTCGCGATGGGTCTCGAAGATGGCCCATATCAGTGTAGCCACGAGCAGGATGATGTAGATGATTTCACCCGTATTGAACGGACAGCCCAGCACGTTGACAAACAGCAGTTCAAACCATCCGCCCACGCGCACGATGCCCGGCACGAGACCGTAGAGCACGGCGGCCAGAATGACAATGGAGACGAGCAGGGCGACGATAGAGCCGTAGAGATCTTTCCGCGAGTCCGGCTGCGGGCACTTGCGGTAGTAGTACACCAGCACGATGGCGGGCAGGCACAATAGGTTGAGCAGGTGTACACCGATGGAGAGTCCCGTCATATACATGATAAGCACCAGCCAACGGTCGGCATGCGGCTCGTCGGCGTGTTCCTCCCATTTCAGTATCAGCCAAAACACCAGGGCGGTGAACGCCGAGGAGTAGGCATAGACCTCACCCTCAACCGCCGAGAACCAGAAGGTGTCGCTGAAGGTGTAGATCAGTGCGCCCACCAAGGCAGAACCTTCGATGGCGATGGCCTTCGCCACGGTCATTTCTACCCCGTCTTTCACGAGCAGTCGGCGCACCAGGTGGGAGATGGTCCAGAACAGGAAGAGGATGGTGACTGCCGAGAGCAGGGCACTCATCGTGTTGACCATGCGCGCCACCTGTGAGGGCTCGCTGGCGAAATGCGAGAAGAGGTTTGCGGTGAGCATGAAGAAGGGTGCCCCCGGTGGGTGTCCCACCTCCAGCTTATATCCTGTCGTGATAAATTCGGGACAGTCCCAAAAGGAGGCTGTCGGCTCTATGGTAGAGCAATACACAAAGGCGGCAATAAGGAAGGTTATCCATCCCAACGTATTGTCCAACAGTCGAAAATGTTTCATCGTCTATGGTCTCTTGTTTCTTTTAGTTGACAAAGGTACTGATTTTTAACGGAAGAGCCGCCAGTTTCAGTTATTTTAACTACATGAGTGCACTTGCACCATAGACCAGCAGCGCGTAACGCAACACTTTTCCTATCGTGATGCTGGTCAGCGAGACGGGGATGTTGGCACGCATCAGACCGAGCACAATGGTGATGGCACTGCCCAGTATGGGGAGGAAGGCAAAGAATCCCATCCATGCGCCGTGTCCGCCCATGAAGCGCGTGGCTTTGTCGAGGCTCTCCTGACTGACGTGCAGGTATTTATGAATCCATTCCAACCGTCCCATACGCCCCACAGCATAGTTGAAGCAGGATCCTAACACATTGCCCGCCGACCCGTAGATGACGAGTGGCAGAGGGTCCAGTCCCGCCGTCATCAGTCCCAGCATGACGGCCTCGCTGGAGAAGGGGAAAAACGACCCAGCTACGAAGGCGGCAATGAACATTCCCCAATAGCCGTAGCCGATAAGCAGTGAGGTGACGATTTCCATACGGGCGATACGTGATCAGAGCAGCAGTGAAGTGACACGGAGGTTATAGGCGGTCAGCAGCAGCGCAAAGAGAATCAGTGTCAGTACGACAATGTTGGTAAGGCGCGTATGGGTGAGCATCGCGAAATGGGCCACCAAGGGCGATACGAAGAGCGTCAGCAGCGGCACGAGCCAGCCGTACAGAACGGGTTGCAGCAACAAGGCAACAATCGTCAGCAGGGTTGCTCCTATGAAGAAATGGTGGAGGCAACGCACTCGTACACCGTCAAGGTAGCCTTGCCGCATATAGTGTACCACTCCTGTCAGTCCCCCCAAGAAGAGCAATGCCACCACACCCCATTGCCCGGTGCTCCACGCGGAGCAGTCGAACGGCTCGCCCCACACCGTTAGGGGCTGGAAATGGCAGGCAATCGGTGTAAGATCCTGCAGGTAGACCAGTACGCAGAACCAGTACCAATAGGGAGTCAACACGCCAAACAGTCCAGCCATCCACGTGCGCCACGAGAGCGAACGGAGCATTGCGCCCTGCATCAACCACAGGAAGGGAACCAGACAAAGTATCTGCACAAAGAACAGGCTGGACACCCCGATACATAGGTAGGCATAGTAGACGTGGCCCACCGCCTTTTTGTCCCTGTAGGTAGGGAACAGCAACGTAATGCAGACCGCCATACCCATTTGGACAAATATCGCATGGAAATCAGCAAACAGCGGACAGGCGGCCATCGAAAGTATGAGGAACGAACTGGAAACCACGGGTGAGTAGATGCGGAGGAGTGCGTGAATCCGGTTCAACCTGATGAGCATCACAACGGTGGCTACGAAACAGGCCAGCGCACCCCACCACAGCCCTTCCGTAAGCCCCTCCATCACCCATACCCCCAGGGATATGGGGAGGAGCACGGGTAGCGTGTACCTACTCTCAGCAATCCTGTTCTGCAGTCGTCTCACCATACTTTTCCCGTTCGTCGTTTAGAGGTCTGCGCCGATGTCGCCGCGGAAATACTTGTCTGTAAACTGAATCTTGCCGGCTTCTGCAAACGATTTCTGCAGTGCTTCGGCCTTGTCCTTACCATAGGAGGAGACGGCAATGACGCGTCCGCCAGCCGTCACCACTTGACCCTCTTTGATGGCTGTGCCTGAGTGGAAGACCACGGAACCTTCCACCTCGTCTATGCCCGTGATAGGATAACCCTTCTTGTATTCCTGCGGGTAGCCTCCACTGACCAGCATCACGCAGACGGCTGCACGCTCGTCAAACACGATGCTTCGCTGGTCCAGGTCGCCTGCCGCCACACCTTCGAAGAGGTCCACGAGGTCACTCTTCAACCTCAGCATCACGCTCTCGGTCTCGGGGTCGCCCATACGGCAGTTGTATTCAATGACCATCGGCTCTCCGCCGACGTTGATTAGTCCGAAGAAGATAAAACCCTTGTAGTCGATGTGTTCGGCTTTCAGTCCCTCCACCGTCGGACGGATGATGCGGTCTTCCACCTTCTTCATCCATTCCTTCGTGGCGAAGGGCACGGGGGTGACACTGCCCATACCGCCCGTGTTCAGTCCGGTGTCGTGTTCGCCGATGCGCTTGTAGTCCTTGGCCTCAGGCAGGATTTTATAGTGTTCCCCGTCGGTCAACACGAACACGGAGCACTCAATGCCGCTGAGGAACTCCTCAATGACCACCCGGGAGGAGGCGTTACCAAACATTCCACCGAGCATCTCCTTCAGTTCCTTCTTGGCCTCCTCCAGTGTGGGGAGGATGAGCACACCCTTTCCGGCGCAGAGTCCGTCGGCCTTCAGCACGTAGGGAGCCTGCAGCGTCTCCAGGAACTTCAGTCCGTCCGCTAAGTGTTCGCCATCGAAAGTCTGATATTGTGCCGTGGGGATATGGTGTCGCTGCATGAAGGCCTTGGCGAAGTCCTTCGACCCTTCCAGCACGGCACCGGCCTTGGAGGGTCCGATGACGGGGATGTGGCAGGTGCGGCTGTCCGCCTTCAGGTCGTCATAGATGCCTTTCACTAATGGGTCTTCCGGCCCCACCACCACCATGTCAACGGCTTTCTCCGTACAGAACGCCTTGATGGCTTCGAAGTCGTCGGCCTTCATGGCTACGTTCTCGCCGCAGTTTCCTGTGCCGGCGTTTCCCGGGGCGATGTAGAGTTTGTCACATTTCGGGCTTTGGGCGATCTTCCATGCTAAGGCGTGCTCGCGGCCGCCGCTTCCCAACAGTAGTATTTTCATGTTCAGTTACACCTTATTATATTATATATACGTATTTTGTTCATTTCAGATAGTCCTCGAAGTACTGCGTGATGCGCTCGTGGAGGTGGACACTCTGGTGGCCGCGCATATTGTGCGGTTCACCGGGATAGACGAAGAAGTCGGGCTGCGTCCCGGCTGCAATACACGCCTTGAGGAAGGTGAGGCAGTGCTGCGGCACTACGGTCACGTCGTTCAACCCTTGGATAATCTGCAGCTTACCCTTTAGGTTCTTCGCCGTGTAGAGCAGGGAGGTCTTCCTGTAGCCCTCGGGGTTGGTCTGCGGCGTGTCCATATAGCGTTCGCCGTACATCACCTCATACCAGTGCCAGTCAATGACGGGGCCTCCTGCCACACCTACCTTGAACACATCGGGATAGTGGGTCATCAAGGAGATGGTCATGAAGCCACCAAAGCTCCATCCGTGCACACCTATCCGGTCTGCATCCACATAGGGAAGGCTCTTCAGGTATTCCACACCCTTCATCTGGTCCTGCATCTCCACCTGTCCCAACTGGCGGAAGGTGGCCTGCTCGAAAGCCTTGCCCCGGTGCTCACTGCCCCGATTGTCGAGGATGAAGAGCAGATAGCCCTTCCCGGCCATGTAGGTCTCCCAGCCCCGGCTGCAGTAGTTCCAGCGAGCGTCGACGTTGTGGGCGTGCGGGCCACCATACACATAGACGACGGTGGGATATTTCTTTTGGGGGTCGAAGCCCACGGGCTTCACCATACGCCAGTAGAGTTCTGTCTCGCCGTCGGCGGCCTTGATCGTGCCGCAGCTGTACTCCGGCACGTTGTAGCCCTTCCAGGGGTTCTCGGCAGTGAAGTAGTGGAAGCGGTTGCCCGTCTCCATATTCACGATGTTAATCTGCCGGGGCACGGTGGGCGTGGAGTAGTTGTCGTAGAGATACTGGCCGCTCTGACTCAGCGTGGCGTTGTGCCATCCCTCGCCGTTGGTGTCCGCCAGGGTACACTTGCCTGTCTCGGTGTCTACGAGGTAGATGTTGCGCTGGATGGGCGAGGCTTCGTTGCCAGCAATGACAATCTGCTTGTGCTTGGGGTAGAAACCGAGCACGTCCATCACCTCCCACTTGCCGCTGGTCAACTGGCGGACGCTGAGTGGCGAGCCGTCTTTCCATTCACAGAGATAGATATGGTTGTAGCCGTCCTTACGGCTCTGCATGATGAAGCGGTTGCTGTCCCAGGGCAGAAATTGGATGGGGTGCTGCGGCTCCACATACTTGTCGTCCGTCTCGCGGTACAGCTCGCCTGTCTTGTCGCCCGTCTCCGCGTTGTAGCCGACGAGGCGGCAGTCGTTTTGGTCGCGGTTCAGCTCGAACATATAGACCCTCTTGCTGTCGGGACTCCAGGCGATGTTGGTGAAGTAGCGGTCGGTGGGGTCGCCGGCCTTCAGATAGACCGTCTTGCCCGTCTTCACGTCAAACACGCCCACGGTCACCTTGTGGGAGGTCTCGCCCGCCATCGGATACTTGTCGGGGGCTGCGGTGGCGATGCAGCTCTGCGTCTCGGGATGGTCGAAGCCTATCTCGGGAATGTCCACCTGCGGATAGTCCGTCACCATGCTCTGGTCCATGCGGTAGAAGGCGAGCTTCGCGCCGTCGGGACTCCAGAACGTGCCCTTGGAAATTCCGAACTCGTCGCGGTGGACACTCTGTCCGTACACGATGTCGCGACTTCCGTCCTGGCTGATTGGTGTATCCTTGCCGTCTGCTGTGCGTACGCAGAGGTTGTTGTCCTTCAGATAGGCGAAGGCGGTCTGCTGCGTGTTGGCCTCCAGGAGGTGCTCGCCGTCTGCGTAGACCTGCTCGCCCACGAGTTTGCGTTTCTTCCAGTCTATGGTGTAGGTCGTGCTTCCGCTCTGAATCACGACGATGCTCTTTCCGGCGAAGGGGAACGTAGCGTTGTAGAGGGCGCGCACCTTGATGTCCTTGGTGTTGCTGATGGCTTGGTTGATGTCGTCAAGACCGAAGAGGCGCGTCTCCTTGCCGTTTTTCTTGTTGACGAGGTAGCAGGCCTCAATGTCCTGGCGCACCAGTTCGTCGCCCCACCAGGTACACCAGCGGTTCTTGGGCACCATATTGCGGTAGTTGGTGCCCCCGAAGTTGAGGTCTTCCAGCGTCAGTGTCTTCTGTGCGTTCATCGGCAGTGTGGCGGTCAAGAGGGTGATGCAGGCCGCAAGGGTCTTGTGTCGAAGGTTACTCATGGTCGTTCCTCCTGTCTTTATGACCGAAGCCGCGGCCCTTGCCACCGCTGCGGTCGAAGCGTTCGTGTCCGCCCTTGTTGTCGCCCCGGCGGAAGGGCTTGCGGTCGCCATCGTTTCTGCGGAACGACTTGCGGTCGTCGCCATCGCGGCGGAACGACTTGCGCTCTCGCCGTTCGTTGCCGTCGCGCTCGTCGCGGCGTTCCATGGAACGGAAGTGGAAGGAGCGGATGTCGGCGGCCTCGTTCTCCTCCTGTTCTTCCAGGCGGCGTTTGAACTCGCGGTTCTGCTTGAAGCGGCGCTTCTCCGCCATCTGGCGTTTCTCCTCCTCGGTCTTCACAATGCCGCCCTCAGCGCGGAAGTCCTTCATCCGTCCGTCGAAGAGCTGGTACTTGCGGAACTCGCACTCCAGACTGCCGTTGTAGACGGGGATTTTGATGCTGGGCTTGAGACCGATTTGGTCGAAGCACTCCTCGCGGTAGCTGAGGATCCAGGCCTCGCCACCCGTAAACTGGTGTTTCAGCCGCTCGCCAATCATCTTGTACGTGCCGAGCAGGTCGGGCGTGGAGATGCGCTCGCCGTAGGGGGGATTGGTGACGAGGATGCTCTTCTCCTTGGGCTGGGTGAAGTCCTTGAAGTCGGCAGCCTCCACGGTAATGTCTTTGGCGAGTCCTGCCGCCCGCACGTTGAGGCGCGCCGTATTGACGGCCTTCATGTCGATGTCGTAGCCGTAGATATGATGAGTGAACTCGCGCTCGGCACTGTCGTCGTTGTAGATGCGGTCAAACAGCTCCGCGTCGTAGTCGGGCCATTTCTCGAAGGCGTACGACTTACGGAATAGGCCGGGAGCCATGTTGCGGGCGATGAGGGCAGCCTCAATGAGCAGGGTGCCGCTGCCGCACATGGGGTCGATGAAGTCGGTGTCACCCTGCCACCCCGTCAGCAGTATCATACCGGCCGCCAGCACCTCGTTGAGGGGAGCCTCCACCGACTCCTGGCGGTAGCCACGACGGTGGAGCGACTCTCCACTGGAGTCGAGCGAGAGGGTACACTGGTCTTCGGCGATGTGGATGTTGAGGCGGATGTCGGGGTTGGCCACGGAGATGTTGGGGCGTGTGCCCGTCTTCTCGCGAAACTGGTCCACGATGGCGTCCTTCACCTTATACGCCACGAACTTGGAGTGGCGGAACTCCTCGGAGAATACCACGGAGTCGACGGCGAAGGTTTTTTCCGCGTCCAGATACTGCGACCAGTCTGTCTTCTGCACCTCGCGGTAGACATCGTCTGCGGAGCGTGCCCGGAAGTGGCTGATAGGTTTGAGGATTCGTATGGCAGTGTGGAGTTGGAAGTTGGCGCGGTACATGAGTTCCTTGTCGCCCGTAAAGGAGACCATTCTGCGCCCTGTCTGCACGTTGTTTGCGCCCAACTGCGTCAGCTCTTTCGCCAAGACGGGTTCCAGTCCCACAAAGGTCTTGGCGATCAGTTCAAATTCCTGTGTCATTATGTCTTTTCGTGAATATGCTGACAAAGGTACGAATAAGTGAAGAGAATACAAAATAAATGCTAATTTATTTTGTATTCTTGAGCATGAGTACCTTCAACGCGTAGCGTCAGAGGTACGAATAAGTGAGGGGGCGGTCTCACTTTCCGCCCCTAATTTTATAAAATTATATGTCTTTACACCTGCAAACCAAGCTATTATAAGATATGACAAAATACTCTAAAAACACCCCTCCAAGGGCTACCCTTTTCTGGGTGGGCGAATGGGCAGAAAAAATTTTCCCTGCCGAGAGAAAAATTTCTCGCTCGGCAGGGAAGTGGAAAAAGGTATTCCCTTTATCTAAATCACACACTATGATGAGAAGAATATCGATAGTGATTCCTTAACTGGGTCGAAAACGACAGTTAAGGAACAATTATATGCGATAGTAGTTCCTTAACTATGTTAAAAATACCCGTTAAGGAACTACTATCCTTGTATATTTCAAAAATTAATGGTATCTTTGCCCGCGGGAAATCAATGTTTGTATCCCCGTAAGTTTCATACAATCATATTTTACAATAGAAAGTTATGGTACATAATGGAATAATAGGACGTAGTCGAGAACAGGAAATCATTCGCGATTATTGTAATAGCGGGAAGGCTGAGTTGATTGCCGTCTATGGTCGCCGGCGAGTTGGCAAAACATATCTGGTGAGAAGAATGTTTGATGATAAGTTTGCGTTTTCATTTACCGGTATGTATGAAGTGACTCGTGCCGTGAGCTTGGAACAGTTTCGGGTAAGTTTGGAACAATACTCGCATCGTCCTGTGGCAAAGTTGAAAGATTGGTTTGCTGCTTTTGAGGCGCTGCGCCATTATCTGGAATCACTTCAGCAGGAACAAATAGTCGTTTTCCTGGATGAACTGCCTTGGTTGGATACGCCTAAAAGCAATTTCCTGGCTGCGTTCAGTTTCTTTTGGAACAATTGGGCCTCTACCGTCAGCAACCTTAAATTGCTGATATGCGGTTCCTCTACGACTTGGATGCTTTCGCACATCATCGGCGACAAAGGTGGGCTGTATGGCAGGGTGAGCCGCCCGGTCTATTTGGCACCATTCAATCTTGGTGAGACAGAGCTGTTCCTCAGAGAAATCAAGGGAATGGAATTAAGCCGCCGTCAGGTGCTTGATGTCTATATGGTCTTGGGGGGAATACCTTATTATTTGGATATGATAGAGAAGGGAGTCCCTTTGGATGTATGTATTGACCATTTGTTTTTTGCACAGGGAGCACCTTTGCGTGGGGAGTTTGATTTTCTCTTCCGATCCTTGTTCAAGGACTCTCTGGTTTATCGCAGAATAGTGGAGATTCTCTCCTCCAAGATGCGAGGTATGAGCCGAAAGGAGATTATGGAGACTGCCAAGCTGAAGGAAGGCGGAAAGTTGACAGAGGTGCTGGCGAATCTACTGAAATGTGACTTTATTCGTAAGTACTCTGCCATTGGCAAGAGTGAGCGTGAGGCACAATACCAGTTGACCGATATGTTTTCCTTGTTCCATATTCGTTTTGTAGCCAAAAGCAACGGACAGGATGAGCATTTCTGGAGCAATCTGCGTGGTGATGGGAGCCGGGTGGCTTGGAGCGGATATGCTTTTGAGCAAATATGCCTGCACCACATACCTCAATTGAAGCGGGCATTGGGGATTTTTGGTATTTTGAGCAATGTCTGTTCTTGGGCCTGTCTGCCTTTTGTCGATTCCACGGGCATTCGTTGGAAGGGAGGACAGATAGACCTTCTGATAGATCGCAATGATGGAGCTATCAATGTCTGTGAGATGAAATATGCCGATGAAGAATATGTGATAAGTGCCGAGTATGAGCAGCGATTGCAAGAACGGGCATCTTTGTTCCGTCAAGTTACGAAGACAAAGAAAACGTTGTTGTGTACTTTTGTCACGACCTATGGGGTGAAGAAGAATATGCATAGTGGTATTGTGCAAAGCGAAGTTAAAATAGATGATTTGTTTGATGTCCGTTCCGTGTAGGTGACATGGACTGCGTTTATGAATAGGTGGCACGAAACGTACCGGTGAGCATCTGCGAAAGACTCACCCCGTTTTTGGCAACTGGAAACAAAAAAAAGGCAAAAAGTTTTCCCATTTCGAATAAAAGCAGTATCTTTGTACGCTTTAATTGCATTAACACAGCATGCACGACGGACAGATAGTCATCATTGGCCGGGCACGGCGGTACTCGCCGAACAGCACGGAAAAGGACGCGGCAATACTCCGGGAAGTGGCACACAGACTACAGGAAAAGGGTTTGCAAACCACGGTACTCTCGGAAGACGAGGCAGACAGCGGACTGCCGACAGCCTCTGTCTACGTGACCATGGGGCGCAGCGAGACCCTGCTGCAACAGCTCGAAGTGCGAGAGCGACAGGGTGCAACCATTGTCAACAGCCCCACCGCCGTCCGCCTCTGCTGCCGCAGACGGGAGCAGATGGAGCGGCTGGAGCAGGCCGGCATCCGTGTCGCGCCACGCGAGGGCAGCGATGGCTACTGGGTGAAGCGGGGCGACACCTCGGCACAGACCCCCGGCGACGTGCGCTTCTGTCCCGACAAAGCGAGTGCCACGGCTGCCGAGCAGGAGATGAAAGACCGGGGTATTATAGAAACGGACACGCGCGCACACGTAAAGGGAGACCTCGTGAAGTTCTACGGCGTGAGGGGAACACCCTTCTTCCGCCACTACTATCCCGGCGACGATGGCCAAAGCAAGTTTGGCGACGAGGCGCACAACGGAAGACCGCACCACTACCCCTTCGACACCCGTTGCCTGCAACAGACGGTCGACCGCGCGGCAGAGCTGCTGGACACCGACATCTACGGCGGAGACTGCATCATCCGCCCCGACGGCACACCCGTGCTGATCGACTTCAACGACTGGCCCAGCTTCAGTCGGTGTCGGGAAGAGGCCGCAGAGGCCATCGCCACGCGCATCCTGCAAAAGGCAGGACGGCAAGAGACCACAGAGAAAATAGAGAAATGACGCAAGAGACAAACATACTTGAGACCCAGGGACTAATCTTCGACTACGGCGGCACCCTCGACACGGGCGGCTGCCACTGGGGGAAGGTGCTGTGGCACGCCTACCAGCAAGTGGGAGTGCCCGTCACGGAGGAACGCTTCCGCGAGGCATACGTCCACGGAGAGCGCACCCTGGCCAAGAATCCCGTCATACAGCCCGACTTCACCTTCCGCCGCACCCTCGACGAGAAGCTGCGCATCGAACTGGACTACCTCGGACTGCCCGACTACCACGACAACATCCTCGAACGGCTCTACTGCGGCGTATGCCAACACACCGCCGAGAGCCGCCGCGTGCTCCGTCAGCTGAAGGAGCGCGTGCCCCTGGTACTGGTGAGCAATTTCTACGGCAACATCGCCACCGTGCTCCGCGAGTTCGGCCTCGACGGCCTGTTCAGCCACATCGTGGAGTCAGCCGTGGTCGGCGTGCGGAAGCCCGACCCACAGATTTTCCGCCTCGGCGTGGAAGCCCTCGGTATGGAGGCAGGGGCGGTGACCGTTGTCGGCGACAGCATCGACAAGGACATCATCCCGGCGCGGAAGGCCGGCTGCCACACCGTATGGACACGCGGCGAGCAATGGACGGACGCACCCGTGGACACGTCGCAGGCCGACCTCGTCATTGACCGCCTCGACCAACTATTAGACAACAACAATATAAAATATATAAAAAACTAAGTGTTATGAAACAAACTAATGTAAAGCCTGCAGAAGGCAAATTGGGAATTATGGTAGTGGGCTGCGGTGCCGTGGCCACTACGTTCATGACGGGCGTGCTTATGACGCGCAAGGGACTGGCAAAGCCCATCGGCTCCATGACGCAGTACGACAAGATTCGTATCGGACGGGGCACGGACAAGCAATACCTCCACTACAAGGACATCGTGCCCCTGGCCAGCCTCGACGACATCGTGTTCGGCACATGGGACGTCTATCCCCAGAACGCCTATCAGGTTGCCCTGTACGCCGAGGTGCTGAAGGAAAAGGACATCGAGCCGGTGCGCAGTGAGCTGGAGCAGATTGTGCCCATGAAGGCCGCCTTCGACAAGAACTACGCCAAGCGTCTGGACGGCGACAACGTGAAGGACTGCAAGACGCGCTGGGACATGGTGGAGGCCGTGCGCAAGGACATCCGCGACTTCAAGGAGAAGAACGGCTGCGCCCGCATCGTGGTCATCTGGGCCGCTTCCACAGAGATCTACGTTCCCGTGGACGAGAAGATACACGGCACACTGGCTGCCCTCGAACAGGCCATGAAGGCCGACGACCGTGAGCACGTGGCTCCCTCCATGTGCTACGCCTACGCCGCACTGGCCGAGGGTGCTCCCTTCATCATGGGCGCACCGAACACCACCGTCGACATCCCGGCCATGTGGGAACTGGCCGAGAAGACCAAGATGCCCATCGCCGGCAAGGACTTCAAGACCGGACAAACCCTCGTGAAGTCGGGCTTCGCCCCCATCATCGGCACACGCTGCCTCGGACTGCACGGCTGGTTCTCCACCAACATCCTCGGCAACCGCGACGGTCTCGTGCTCGACGAGCCGGCCAACTTCCACACCAAGGAGGTCAGCAAGCTCTCCACGCTGGAGACCATCCTCAAGCCCGACGTGCAGCCCGACCTCTACGGCCACGGCAACGACGAGGACACACAGTATTTCCACAAGGTGCGCATCAACTACTATCCGCCGCGCAACGACAACAAGGAGGGATGGGACAACATCGACATCTTCGGATGGATGGGCTACCCCATGCAGATCAAGATCAACTTCCTCTGCCGCGACTCCATCCTCGCCGCACCGCTGCTGCTCGACCTCACCCTGCTCAGCGACCTCGCCGCACGCGCCGGACGCTACGGCATCCAGCGGTTCCTGAGCTTCTTCCTCAAGGCTCCTATGCACGACTACACGCAGGGCGAAGAGGCTGTCAACAACCTCTACCAGCAATACACCATGTTGAAGAACGCCATCCGAGAGATGGGCGGATATGAAGCCGATGAAGAAATCGATTAAAAACTTTTTTATCATACTTTTGATGTCCTTGTGCCTGCCTACGCAGGCACAAGGACTGCTTTCAGGATACGTCATCGACGCACAGACCAAGGACAGCATCCCTATGGCCAGCGTCGTCTACAAGGCACAGAAGGAAGCCGTCATCTCCAGCATCGAAGGACGCTACACCATCCAGAAACGGGTGGGCTGGGCGTTGACATTCAGTGCTGTGGGCTACGTCCCACAGACCATCCAAATCACAGACCGCACCCCCACGCACCTTGATGTCAGACTGAAACCCGACACGAAGATGCTGCAGGGAGTCACCGTCCGTGCCAAGCGACAACGCTACAGCCGGAAGAACAATCCGGCTGTAGAGCTGATGCGGAAGGTCATCGAGCACAAGAAGCAAACGGACCTGGCCAACAACGACTTCTACCAGTACAACAAGTACCAGAAGCTCACCATGGCGGCCAACGAAATCACGCCAGAGATGCTCCAGAACCCTAAGTTCAAGAACAAGAAATGGCTGATAGACCAGGTGGAGAACTGTCCGTACAACAACAAGCTGATACTGCCGCTGTCGGTCGACGAGACCGTCACGAAGCAACTCTACCGCCGCAGGCCGCACAGCGAGAAGAGCATCATCACTGGACAGAACTCCACGGGTATCGGCGACCTCTTCCAGACGGGCGACATCATCACTACGATGCTGAAGGACGTGTTCACCGATGTGAACATCTACGACGACCAGATACGCCTGCTGCAGTATCCGTTCACCTCGCCCATCGGCAAGGGAGCCATTGCCTTCTACCGCTTCTACATCGAAGACACGGTGAAGGTGGAGCGCGACAGCTGCATCCACCTGCAGTTCCTGCCCAACAACCAGCAGGACTTCGGTTTCCGGGGCGACCTCTACGTCCTCAAGGACTCCTCCTATCAGGTGAAGCGGTGCCGGCTGACCATCCCCAGTCGCAGCGATGTCAACTTCGTGGAGAACCTCCGCGTCGACCAGGAGTTCACGCAGTTGCCCAACGGCGAGTGGGTGCTGTCCGTCGACGACATGATTGTGGAGATGAAGATTGCCAGCTTCCTCCATAAGCTCATCGTCATCCGCAACACGCGCCTCACGGACTACGCCTTCGACGAACTGCCGAAACAACTCTTCAAGGGCAAGAAGAAGGAGGTGCGCGAGGCCGATGCCATGATGCGCGGCGACGCTTTCTGGGCACAGTACCGACAGGTGGAGCTGACCAAGGGCGAGGACTCCATGGGTGACTTCATCAAGGGACTGCAGAACATCCGGGGCTTCAAATACATCATCTTCGGGGCCAAGGCCCTCATCGAGAACTTCGTGGAGACGAGTAAGCAGTCGAAGGTGGACATCGGACCCATCAACACGATGGTGTCCAGCAACTTCGTGGACGGACTGCGCCTGCGCGCCTCGGCACAGACCACCGCCAACCTCAACAAGCACTGGTTCTTCTCAGGCTACTACGCCCACGGCATGGACTCGCACAAGAACTACTACAAGGGCGAGGTGACCTACTCGTTCAACAAGAAGGAGTACCTGCCGCGGGAGTTCCCCAAACGCACGCTGACCTTCACGTCGACCTACGATGTTATGTCGCCCTCGGACAAGTTCATGCACACCGACAAGGACAACGTGTTCACGGCCTTCAAGTGGAGCACCGTCGATGCGATGATGTTCTACAACCGGCAGCAACTCACCTTCGAGCGCGAGGAGGACTTCGGCTTCAAGACCACCGTCAGCTTCAAGACGGAGGAGAACGAGGCCTGCGGCAACCTGCGCTTCAAACCCATGAACGGCACGGAGTGTAACATACGCACCACGGAGCTGCGCGCCGCACTGGAGTACTGTCCCGGTGCCACCTACATCAACACGAAGCAGCGCCGACTGAAAATCAACCTCGACGCACCGGTGTTCTCCGTCAGCCACACCCTCGGACTGAAGGGCGTGCTGGGCGGCCAGTACAGCTACAACTACACCGAGGCAGGCATCTACAAACGCTTCTGGATGAACAGCTGGGGAAAGATCGACTGCTACCTGAAGGGTGGTATACAGTGGGAGAAGGTGCCCTTCCTCCTGCTCTGTATGCCGGAGGCCAACCTCTCCTATATCATCCAGGACAACACCTTCAACCTCATCAACAACATGGAGTTCCTCAACGACCGCTACGTGTCGGCTGACATCAGCTGGGACTTCAACGGAAAGATCTTCAACCGCATACCGCTGCTCAAGAAACTCAAGTGGAGGGAGTATGTCGGGGTCAAGATGCTGTGGGGCGAGCTGTCGGACAAGAACAACCCCGAGAAGCAGGCCGACAGCCCCATCGTGATGGCCTTCCCCACTGGGTCGTCCATCATGGATCCGCATCGCCCCTACTGGGAACTGGTGCTCGGCGTACACAATATCTTCAAGATTATGCACGTGGAGTATGTGCGCCGCCTCAACTACAACGACCTGCCCACCGCCCACAAGCACGGCGTGCGCTTCATGGTGCGCATGACCTTCTAAGCAACGCGCTGCCCAGAGAAATATTTTTTCCTGGGCAGCGCGCAACTTTTTCCTAACCAGGAACGTCAAAAGGACAGAAACACGGAAAACAAAAAAAGAAACGACTATGAAAAAAATGATGTTTTTACTGATGATGGCCCTCCCCTTGATGGCCACATCGTGTTCAGAGACCAAGGCAACCGTTACAGGCGGCGGACGACAAGTAACCGACGACCGCAACAACGTGAAGGGCTTTGAAGTCCTCGAAATCAATGGTTCGATGGATGTCATCTACCGACAGAGCAGCACCTTCCGCGTCTCAGTAC
>CAVFBU010000005.1:0-5337 GCA_963620725.1 Vescimonas coprocola | reverse complement strand
AGAGCAGCACCTTCCACGTCTCGGTACGGGGACCGCAGAAACTCGTCCGCGAGATTGAGACCACCGTGAGCGGCGACCGGCTGAAAATCAACTACAGGAAGAGTCGCAACGTCTTCTTCGGTCGCAACAGCGACGACGTGACCGTCGTGGTGTCCTCCCCCGACCTGGTGGGCGTGTTCCTAAAGGGGTCTGGCGACTTCAAGTGTGCCGGACACGTGGACACCGACAACATGAAGATCCACCTGCGGGGCAGCGGTGACATGGAGTTCCAGAGCCTCATCTGCGACAACCTGCAAGTGACGCTCGACGGCAGTGGCGACATTGAGATGAAAGACGTCACAGCACGCCAGTCCAGTCTCTCCCTCATGGGTTCCGGCGACCTCGACATCACGCAGCATCGGGTAGACCGCACGACGATTGACCTCAAAGGATCGGGCGACATCGAACTGAAGGCCGTAGACTGCGGCAGCATCGAGAGCCAGTTAGTGGGTTCGGGCGACATCTCCATCGAAGGAACGGCGCGACAGGAGCGCCACAGCGTGAAGGGTTCGGGCGATGTCCGCACCCATAAGTTGTTCCTGCAATAAAAAAAACAGGGCGACAGTGCCCGTTTCTCAAGGATAATGTGTAATTTTGCGCTGCAGAATTACACATTATTTATATATAGGAGATACCAGATGAAATTTGCAATCATTGCAGCAGGCGAAGGAAGCCGGCTGGCCGCCGAGGGCATCGCAGACCCGAAACCGCTGGTTAAGGTGGGCGGCGAGGCATTGATAGACCGCCTCATGCGCGTGTTCATGGACAACGATGCAGAGGAGATTGTCGTCATCTGCAACGACCTCAACGCCCGCGTGGCGCAACACCTGACAGACGTACAGCACAGCGGACTCCACGGCAAAAGGGTTCCCCTCCGCTTCTGCGTACAAAGCACACCCAGTTCCATGCACAGCTTCCACGTCATCAGCCCGTATCTCGCCGATAGTCCCTTCGTGCTGACCACCGTAGACACCATCTTCCGCGAGGCGGAGTTCCGCCGGTATGTGGCGGACTTCCAGCGACTGGTTGCGGACGGAGCAACGGACGGCGTGATGGGAGTCACGGACTATATCGACGATGAGAAACCGCTCTACGTGGAGACGGACGCCGATCGCAACATCCTGCATTTCCTCGACCGCCAGGAACAGCCACACTACATCTCCGGCGGCATCTATGGTCTCACGCCGAAAGCCATCACCACCCTAAATGGTTGCATGGCGCGCGGCGAGAGTCGGATGCGCAATTTCCAGCGCGCCCTCCTAACTGACGGACTGAAGCTGAAGGCGTGGCCCTTCACCAAGGTGCTCGACATCGACCACGCAGAAGACGTGCAGAAGGCAGAGCAATTCCTCGCCGATGCATGACAGACAAGTAACCCTTTTATACGTTTTCTATACCATGGACAACAATCACAAGACATTCAGCGAACTGCTCCGCAGCTCGTTCAAGTCGGACGACACCGAGGAGTGGCTCGACGTGCATTTCACGCGCCCCATCGGCTTGGCCTTCGCCCTGCTCTGGAACCGCTTCAACATCCACCCCAACGTCATCACCATCGTCTCCTTCTTCCTCGGCGCAGCCGCCGGTGTGATGTTCGGCTTCACAGACCTGCAGCACAACATCATGGGTGTGGTGCTACTGATGTTCGCCAATTTCTGCGACTCTACCGACGGACAGATGGCACGCCTCACGGGAAAGAAAACACTGGTGGGACGCGTGCTTGACGGTTTCTCAGGCGATGTGTGGTTCGCCGCCATCTATATCGCCATCATCATCCGCACAGGAAACGCGTTCTACGACACGGTCGGCTACTATGCCTACGCTGCCGCCTTCGTGCTCTGTGCCCTGGCCGGCATCTGGTGCCACGCGCGACAGAGTTCGTTGGCCGACTACTACCGCCAGATCCACCTCTTCTTCCTGTTGGGTAAGGAGGGCAGCGAGCTGGACCGCTCCGAGGAGCAGCGCAAGACGGCCGAGGAGCTGCCGAAAAACCGCTGGTTTGCAAGGCTGTTCTTCTCTAAGTATGCCGGCTACTGCAAGTCGCAGGAGGACCGCACACCGCAGTTCCAGCAGTTCTATGCGCAGCTGCGCCACCGCTACCCCAACCCAGCCGACATCCCGCAGTCACTCCGCGACACGTTTCGTGAAGGGTCGCTGCCACTGATGAAATACACCAACCTGCTGACGTTCAACAGCCGGGCCATCACCGTCTATCTGGCGTGCCTGTTGAACGTGCCCTACGTCTATCCGCTCATGGAGATTACGGTCTTTGCCGTGATGTATGCCTATATGCACCGCAGCCACGAACGGCTGTCGAAGCGGATGGCCGAGCAACTGAACGCTATGCAGTAACCGTCAACAACGAAGTCCCCATGCCCCATCTCGTCCTTGCCGACAACCAGGAAATCACACGGGCAGGCATCCTGTATGCCTGTGGCCGCAGCGGTGGCTGGACCACCACACTGGCGGAGGACAAGGGCGGACTGATAGAACGGCTCAAGGAACACCCCTCTGCGGTGGTCGTCATGGACTACACGCTGTTCGACCTCAACGACTTCGAGGAGCTGGACATCCTACACCTGCGCTTCCCGGAGGTGCAGTGGGTGATGTTCAGCACCGACCTCTCCGCCGACTTCGTCCGGCAGTTGCTGGCCACGAGTCCGCGGTTCAGCATCCTGCTCAAGGAGTCGCCCCTGCAGGAGGTCTACGACTGTCTGGCCGCAGCCAGTCGACGACAACGCTACATCTGTCAGCGGATGGCGGAACTGTTGCTGACCGCACCCACGGAGCGGTTGAAGGAGGAGGCCAGACTGACCCCCACGGAGACGGAGATCCTGAAGGACATCGCACTCGGACTGACCACCCGGGAGATTGCCGAGCGGCGTGTCTCCAGCTTCCACACCGTCAACACCCACCGCAAGAACATCTTCCGCAAGTTAGGAGTCAACAACGCCCACGAGGCCACGAAATACGCACTGCGTGCGGGCCTCGTTGACGCTGCCGAGTATTACATCTGATTGCTGCCGCTCAGTGCCTGCGCCACTGGCGCGAGACTCACCAAGTAACCTTGTCGCTCAGACAGAAATCCAAGGCATCGGTGATGGCCTTGCGGTCCATGTGTTGTCCGATGAACACGAGCTTCTGCATACGGTCGCCGTAGAGCGGCTGCCAGTCGCGGCGCAGGGCTTCGTTCGATGCCATCATGTCGCGCAGGTCGTCCTCAGGCATCGTCGCATACCACTGGCCGGCACCCTGCAACCCCATCTGCCGTCCGGCCTGCTCGAAGACGTAGCAGCGGTCAGGCTCATCGACAAACCAACAGATGCCCTTGCAGCGGATGACACCCTTGGGCCATTGGCGTGCCACAAAATGGTCGAAATAGTTGATGTCGAAAGGCTTTCGCGCATAGTACACGAAACTCCCAATACCATATTCCTCTACCTCGCCGCCCTCATGATCATGATGATGCTCGTGATGATGCTCGTGGTGATGCTCGTGGTGATGCTCATGATGATGATGCTCATGCTCGTGATGATGTTCGTGCTCATCATCGTCGTGCTCATCATCGTCGTCATCATCATCATCGTCATCATCATGGTGATGATGTTCTATCTCGTCTATCCAGGCCGCAGAAGTGGCCACGCGTTCAAAGTCAAAGGCGTGGGTATTCAGCAGTTTGTCGAGGTCCACATCGCCGTAGTCGCAGGGGATAATCTCGGCCTTGGGCTGCAGGGCACGGATCACCTGTCGGATCTGCTCCAGCTCGCTGGGTGTCACCATCGAGGCTTTGTTCAACAGGATCATGTTGCAGAACTCAATCTGCTGGATGACGAGGTTCTCGATGTCCTCCTCACCGATGTTCTTGGCCGTCAGTGCTTCGCCGCCCGAGAACTCGTCGCGCAGGCGCAGGGCATCGACCACCGTCACGATGCTGTCCAGCCGCAGGATGGCATCCTTCGTGTATTCCGGCCCCAACGTCGGGATGGAACAGATGGTCTGTGCGATGGGAGCAGGCTCACAGATGCCGCTGGCCTCTATCACGATATAGTCAAACCGCTGCATGGCAGCCAGGTCCTTCAACTGGTTCACAAGGTCCATCTTCAGGGTGCAGCAGATACAGCCGTTCTGCAAGGCCACCAGACTGTCGTCCTGCTGGTTCACCACGCCGCCCTGCTGAATCAGGTTGGCGTCGATGTTCACCTCACCGATGTCGTTCACCACCACGGCAAAGCGGATGCCCTTCCTGTTGGTCAGTATGCGGTTCAGCAACGTGGTCTTTCCACTGCCCAGATAACCCGTGAGCAGCAATACGGGGAGTTCTTTCTTGTTCATCATCGTTGGTATCACTTTTTTCTTCGGGACGCAAAATTACTGAAAACTGAAGAAAATACAAAAAGAACAATGGTTTTTCTTTGTATTTCGCTCACTTAATCGTATCTCTGGCCTACGGCCGAAGATAGGCGGCACCTCGGTAATAAAAGAAAAACATAGTTTTTCTTTGTATTTCGCTCGGTTTGCACTATCTTTGCAGCGAGAACATGACAACATCTATTTTTTAACTTAACACAAAAACAGGACTATGAAAACAAAGTATGCAGGAACTCAGACCGAGAAGAATCTCGAGGCCGCGTTCGCAGGCGAATCGCAGGCGCGCAACAAGTACACCTACTTCGCATCGAAGGCAAAAAAGGAGGGTTTCGAACAGATAGCTGAAATCTTCCTCAAGACTGCCGACAACGAGAAGGAACACGCCAAGATGTGGTTCAAGGAACTCAACGGCATCGGCGACACTACCCAGAACCTGACGGCTGCCGCAGCCGGTGAGAACTACGAGTGGACCGATATGTACGAGGGCTTTGCCAAGACCGCCGAGGAGGAAGGCTTCGCCGACCTCGCCAAGAAATTCCGTCTCGTGGCCGCCATCGAGAAGCGTCACGAGGAACGCTACCGCGCCCTGCTCCACAACATCGAGATGCAGGAAGTGTTTGCCAAGAGCGAGGTGAAGGTGTGGGAGTGTCGCAACTGCGGCCACATCGTGGTGGGCGAGCAGGCTCCCGAGGTGTGCCCCGTGTGTGCTCACCCCAAGGCCTACTTCGAGGTACACGTGGACAACTTCTAAACCCACACGGCAGCGGTTCTCCGCCGCCGTATCCCAACCCCAAGGCGCAGCTTCCCATAACAAGGAAGTTGCGCCTTTGCGGTAAAATAAACCCTATTATATCTTGCCGAAACGAAACATTTTTGTACCGGCTCCTTCCATTTACCCAATAGACTCATTAAATTCTTTGAGTCGACTCA
>CAVFBU010000004.1:0-44358 GCA_963620725.1 Vescimonas coprocola | reverse complement strand
GAGTTCAAAAGTGACCTTCGACGCACGTCGACAGCCACTTTCACGTCTGCATGAGGCTGTCGACGTGCGTCAACGGTCACTTTCAAAAAAACATCCGTGATGATTTTTTAATCTTCGCCAACATTCTGACTTTTTTCCGTTGATTTAAGCCTAAAAACGACATATTTACTTTTTTCCTCCCCTTTCACTACCACATTTCCGGTATTTCTTTCGTTTTTGTGAAAAAAAGTAAGCAGTTCTCTTGGTTGTTTCTACAAATAGCAGTACTTTTGCAGGTGAAAGATTGTGAAAAGTACCTAAAATGACCAACAAACTACGTTATTCAGGGTATCATCCAACCAAAAAAGTGTTTAATTTTTAATTTTTGAGAGTTTTTTATGGAAAAGAGACTGCTTCTCTTGCTGGTCAGTGTGTTCCTTCTATGTGGAGGCATATTGGCACAGACGAAAGTAACCGGTACCGTAGTATCTCAGGACGACGGCGAACCCGTCATCGGCGCATCCGTGCTCATTCAAGGGCAACACACGGGCACTGTGACCGATGCCGATGGTCAGTTCAGTCTGACGGTTCCGGCAGGTAAAAAGATTAGTGTCAGCTACATCGGTATGGAAACCCAGACGCTGACGCCCAAGGCCAAGATGACCATTGTGCTCCGCTCGAGTGCCGAGCTGGAGGAAGTGGTGGTCACCGGTATGCAGAAGACGGACCGCCGCCTGTTTACCGGAGCCACCGACCGCGTGAACGCGGAGGATGCCATCCTCAACGGTATCGCCGACATCTCCCGTTCGCTGGAGGGTCGTTCCGCCGGTGTGTCGGTGCAGAACGTCAGCGGCACCTTCGGTACAGCCCCGAAGATTCGCGTGCGCGGTGCCACCTCCATCTATGGTTCCTCGAAGCCGCTGTGGGTGGTGGATGGTGTCATCATGGAGGATGTCACCGACATCGACTCCGACGCCCTGTCGTCGGGTGACCCCGAGACGCTGATCTCCTCCGCCATCGCAGGTCTCAACTCCGACGACATCGAGTCGTTCCAGATCCTGAAGGACGGCTCCGCCACCTCCATCTATGGTGCGAGAGCCATGGCCGGTGTGATTGTCGTCACCACCAAGAAAGGTAAGGCCGGCACCTCCCACATCAACTACACCGGTGAGTTCACCATGCGCTTGAAGCCCACCTACGGCAACTTCAACATCCTGAACTCGCAGGACCAGATGGGCATCTACCGCGAGTTGTACGACAAGGGATGGCTGAACCTCAGCAGCACGCTGAACGGCAGAGACTATGGTGTGTACGGCAAGATGTACGAACTCATCAACACCTACGACACGAAGACCGGTGCCTTCGCCCTCTCCAACACCGAGGATGCCCGCAACGCCTACCTGAGCAACGCCGAGTTCCGCAACACCGACTGGTTCGACGAGCTTTTCTCCACCAGCATCCAGCAGAACCACTCCGTCAGCATGAGCGGCGGTACGGCCAAGTCGAGCTACTACGCCTCCGTCAGTGCCATGACCGACCCGGGATGGTACAAGCAGTCGCAGGTGGACCGCTACACGCTGAACATGAACGTGAACCACAAAATCCTGGACAACCTCACGCTGAACATCATCGGCAGCGGCAGCTACCGCAACCAGCGCGCCCCCGGCACGCTGAGCCAGGACGTGGACGTGGTGAGCGGTCAGGTGAAGCGCGACTTCGACATCAACCCGTACTCCTACGCGCTGAACACCTCGCGTGCCCTCGACCCCGACACCTACTATCGCAGCAACTATGCCGGATTCAACATCCTGCACGAGTTGGAGACCAACTACATCGACGTGAACTTCATCGATGCCAAGTTCCAGGCCGAGCTGAAGTACAAGCCCATCCAGGATCTGGAGATTGCCGTGTTGGGCGCGTTGAAATACACCACCACCTCGCAGGAATACAAGATCCTGGACGACTCCAACCAGGCCGAGGCCTACCGCGCCATGGAGAACACCATCATCCGTGACGCCAACAAATACCTCTACACGGACAAGGACGAGCTGTATGCCCTGCCCATCAGCGTGCTGCCCGAGGGCGGTATGTACAAGCGCACCGACAACCGCATGCGCGACTACAACTTCCGCGCCACGGCCAACTACGTACACACCTTCGCCCACGTCCACTACGTGAACCTGTTTGGCGGCATGGAGACCACCGAGATCCAGCGCAGCCGCTCGTGGTTCAACGGCTGGGGCATGCAGTATGCCAAGGGTGAGATTCCCTACTACACCTATATGTTCTTCAAGAAGAGTCTGGAGGAGAACACCGACTACTACTCCCTCTCGAACACCAACTCCCGTTCGGCGGCCTTCTTCGCCAACATGACCTACGGCTACAACAGCCGCTACGTGTTGAACGGCACCATCCGCTACGAGGGTTCGAACGCCATGGGTAAGAGCCGCTCCGCCCGCTGGACCCCGACGTGGAACGTGGCCGGTTCGTGGAACGTGGACCAAGAGGACTTCTTCAAGAACTGGGAGCACATCGTCTCCCACCTGAAGCTGAAGGCCAGCTACTCGCTGACGGCCACACCGCCACCCTCCTCCTACACCAGTTCCACCAATGTCTTCAAGGCATACAACCCCTACCGCATCTTCACCGCAGACAAGGAGACCGGCATCCAGCTCTCCGACCTGGAGAACAACGAGCTGACCTACGAGAAGAAGAACGAGTTCAACTTCGGCTTTGAGGCCGGCTTCCTGAACGACCGCATCAACGTGGCGTTCGACATCTACACCCGTCGGAACTACGACGAGATCGGTCCTGTGGCCACACAGGGTATCGGCGGACAGATCATCCGCTGGGCCAACGCCGCCGATATGAAGTCGAGCGGTGAGGAGCTGTCCATCTCGTCGACCAACATCAAGACGAAGGACTTCAGCTGGTCCACCTCGCTGGTCTACTCGCACACCAAGACCGAGATTACCGACCTGGCCAGCCAAGACCGCGTCATCGATATGATCACCAACTTCGGTGGTCGCCGCGTGGGCTACCCCGTGCGCTCCCTGTTCTCCATTCCCTTTGCCGGACTGGACGAGAACGGTCTTCCCACCTTCTACAACGAGAACGGCGAGATTACCAGCTACGACATCAACTTCCAGGAGCGCGACAAAGTGGACTATCTGAAGTATGAAGGCCCGACAGACCCCACCGTACAAGGCTCACTGGGCAACCTTCTCAAGTACAAGAACTTCACACTGAACCTCTTCATCACCTACTCGTTGGGCAACGTGGTGCGCCTGGACCCCACCTTCTCGGCCACCTACAACGACCTGAGTTCGATGACCAAGGAGTTCAAGAACCGCTGGATGGTGCCCGGCGACGAGACCAAGACCAACGTGCCCGTCATCTTGAGCTATGCCCAGTACACCAACAACACCCAGCTGAGCTACGGCTACAACGCCTACAACTACTCCGATGTCCGCATCGCCAAGGGTGACTTCGTGCGCATGAAGGAAATCTCCCTGCAGTACGACTTCCCCAAGACGTGGATCAAGCCCCTGGCCAACCTCTCGCTGAAGCTGCAGGCCACGAACCTCTTCCTCATCTACGCCGACAAGAAGTTGAACGGCCAAGACCCCGAGTTCTTCCGCTCCGGCGGTGTGTCAGCCCCCGTGCCCAAGCAGTTTACCGCCACCCTCAAGGTCGGCTTCTAAATCAGGCAACGGAAAAAAACGTAACAATCAAAAGTACAACAAAACAATATGAAAACATATATCGGATTTTCTATCCTCGCGCTGAGCCTGGCCTTGACCGCCTGCGACGACTGGCTCGACAAGTTGCCCGACAACCGCATGGAGCTGCAGAGTCCCGACGATGTCAGCGGCCTGCTGGTCAGCGCATACCCCAACGTACACCCCGCCTACCTGCTGGAGATGTACTCGGACAACACCGACGAATGTATCAACTCCACCTGGACGGAGTCCTCGCGCTTCCAAGGACAAGCCTACCGCTGGGAGGACATCACCGAGACGGGTGACAACGAATCCCCACAGGTGCTCTGGGACAGCCACTACCTCGCCATCGCATCGACCAACGCCGCCATCGACTTCATCGACGGCAAGGGTGCACCGGAAGAATACAACGACCAGTTGGGCGAAGCACTGCTCTGCCGCGCCTACGCCATGTTCCAGCTCTCCACCGTGTTCTGCAAGGCATACAACCCTGCCACGGCATCGACAGACCCCGGACTGCCCTATCCCCTGCACACGGAGAACGTGGTCGGTGTCACCTACGATCGCGGCACCATGGAGGAGCTGTACAGCAAGATTGACGCTGACCTGCAGCGCGGTCTGCCGCTGATCACCAGCAACTATAGCAAACCCAAGTTCCACTTCAACACCGAGGCCGCCAATGCCTTCGCCGCCCGTTTCTACCTCTACAAGGGCGACTTCGACAAGGCTATCGCCTACGCCACAACGGCACTGGGGGCAGACCCCACCGCCAAGGCCCGCGACTGGGAATACTACGCCTCGCTGAACATGAACGGAGACATCCGTCCCGAGGCATGGATCTCGGCCGACGAGAAGTGTAACTTCCTGCTCCAAACCGTGTATTCGGAATGGGGAGCTGTCTGCGGCGCATACCGCTATGGTGGCAAATTTGCCCACAGCTACCGCATCACCTACGACGAGGACATCGCCTCCAAGGGACCGTTCGGCTCTGCCGCCTCCGTCTTCTATCAGAAGCTATGGAGTAACAACACCATCTCCAAGCTGTTCCACCAGAAGATTCCCTATGAGTTTGAATATACCGACCTGCAGGCCGGTGTCGGCTATGCCCATTCCGAGTATGCCGTGTTCACCACCGAGCAGCTCCTGCTGGAGCGCGCCGAGGCCTACGCCTTGAGTGGCAACCTGCAGAAGGCCGTGGACGACTATAACACCATCATGAAGGTGTTCATGAAGTCGCCGAAGACCTATACGCTGGAACAGATCGTTGACTTCTACAACAGCAAGGAGTACTACACGCCGACCGCACCGACCGTCAAGAAGCACTTGAAGAAGCCCGTCTACACCATCGATGCCGAGGGTTCCGACCAGGAAGCACTGCTGCAGGCCATCCTGCACCTGCGCCGCATCATGGAGCTTGGCGAAGGACTCCGTATGCAGGACGTGAAGCGTTACGGCATCGTCATCTACCGCCGGCAGACCAACGTGAGCTACGCCATCACCGCCGTGACCGACTCCCTCACCGTTGACGACCCCCGCCGCGCCATCCAGTTGCCGCAGGATGTCATCACCTCCGGACTGGAGCCCAACGACCGCGTGACCGTCAGCGACAAGGGCGGCAGCAAGTTAGAGGACACCGGATTCATCTACGAGATTATAAAGTAAAGACACATTCTAATTCAAGGATACAATGAAAAAGATATACATCATCCTGTTGGCCGCTGTTGCCGCTCTCGGTTTCACGGCCTGTTCAGACGGTGACCAGCCCTCCGGCGAGAGCATCTTCGTGAACGACAGTGCCACGCCCGATGCCTTCGAGCAGTGGCTGCTGGAGAACTTCACCTATCCCTACAACGTGGAGGTGCTCTACCGCATGAAGGACACCGAGATTGACCACGCCTACACGCTGACCCCGGCAGACTCCGCCAAGTGTGCCAAGTTGGCCATGATTGTGAAGTACCTGTGGTACGATGCCTACGCTGAGGTGGCCGGTCCCGACTTCGTGAAGGCCAACACGCCGCGCGTGCTGCAGTTCATCGGCTCGCTGGCCGTCAACAACAACGGAACGGTCGTGATGGGTACGGCAGAGGGCGGCTACAAGATTACGCTCTACAACGTGAACAACCTCGGCTCGGAGATTGCACTCGACGACTACGATGCGCTGAACGAGTGGTACTTCACCACCCTGCACCACGAGTTCCAGCACATCCTAAACCAGAAGAAGCCCTACGACACCTCGTTCGACTTGATTTGCGAAGGTCAGTACGTCAGCGGCGACTGGTATCTGTACAGCACCGAGGCCGACGCCCTGCCCAACGGTTTCATCCGCAACTACGCCATGGTGGAGCCGAAGGAGGACTACGCCGAGCTGTACTCGCAGTACTTGACCAACAACGACGAGCTGTGGGCCTCGAAGATGGAGTATGCCGGCGAGGAAGGCCAGGCCATCATCGACCAGAAGCTGGCCCACATCCGCTCGTACATGGCACAGAACTGGAACATCGACCTGGAAGCACTGCGTACCGTGGTACAGCGCCGCGCCAGGGAATACAAGAAACTTGATTTCGAACACTTAAAGTAAAGACAACGCCATGAAGAAAATATTTCTCTATATCATAATGGCCGTGACGGGACTGTCGCTCCAGTCTTGTCTGCACGATGACAACGAGGTCTTCGAGAAGTCGGCCGCAGAACGCATCAACGAGGCCGTGGCCAACACCAAGCGGGTGCTGACCAGTTCAGAGTACGGTTGGGTGATGCACTACTATGCCGGTCGTGAGTATGCCTATGGGGGCATCAACCTCGCCATGAAGTTTGGTGACGGCAAGGTGGATATGTACAACCAGACCGCCAAAAGCGGTGGGAGCTATCCCTCCATCACTTCGACGTACAAGATTACGCGCGACCAGGGTCCCGTGCTCGCCTTCGACACCTACAACTACATGATTCATGTCTACGGAGACCCGGCTGGTGGTCCCACGGAGGTGGACGGCTATGAGGCCGACTATGAGTTCGTCATCATGAGCATCAGCGAGGATGAGAACACCATCATGCTTCAAGGCAAGAAGTTCGGCAACACCATGATGATGGAGCGTCTGACGTGTCCCGTCGGTGAATACTTCGATACGGCCAACATGATGTCGGCGTGTCTGGCTAATGCCGGCAAGTTGATCCTCACCGTCGGCGACAAGCGCGCCAAGTTCTATCCCAGCACCATCGGCTATACGGTGCGCTATACCGACGACAACGGGGAAGACACCTCCATCGATGTACCGCTCAACCGTACCGACAAGGGCGTGGTGTTCAACAAACCCATCGAAATCTACGGTGAGACCATCAACGGCATCAATGTCACCGACACCACCACCGTGAGTGGCACGCTGATGCCCACAGGCATCACCGTCTCCAACAATGCGTCGCAGCCCCTGACCATCTCGAAGGATCTCAACGACCTCTTTACGGACGGCAACTGGTACATTGCGCGGAGCAATATGGGCGATGTGGCCGGCCCCGGACTGGATCTGTTCGTCAACGGCTGCAAGACCCACGAGGGTGAAGACCTGGAGTACTGCTACATCGGTTCCTGCACGGACTACTACGGCACCAGCTACTACGGCTACATCTTCCTCAGCGGCGGTGTCTACTGGGGCGTGGCTGGGTACAACGTCATCGCACCCGTGAACGAACCCAACCTCATCACCTTCGAGTTCACCGAGTACGGCGGCGCTGGCAACTACTATGCCGGTGTCTGCAACTTCGGCGATGCCTACAAGAAATTCCTCACCACCTTTAGGCTGATTGTCGACGACGTGGACAACCCCACGGAATGGTACCTCATCGACCAGAACAATCCGCAGAATATCGTCAAGCTGGTGAAAGACTACGTGGGCTATCCCGGTCAGCATTAATCCCATCACATCCAACAAAAAGACTTGTAAACGTATGAAAAAGATATATCATCTGGCCGTCCTTGCCCTGGGATTCCTCACACTGGCATCCTGCGGCGATGACGACTACACCGAGAAAGTCAACTCCATCCAGGTGGAGCAGTCGGAGACACTGATTGCCTCCACGGGCGGTTCTGTCAACATCACGCTCACCGGCGAAGGCCTGACCGCTGCGTCGGCAGCCGACTGGCTCACCGCCACCATCAGCGGCAACGTGCTGACCGCATCAGCCGATGCCAACCCCACCCGCGAGTCGCGTGCCTCACACATCGACGTGACGGCGGCCAACGGCGACACCTACAGGGTGAGCATCGTGCAGTCGGGTGGCATCCTCTCGCTGGACAGCGACGAGATTGAAGCCACCGACCAGGAAGGGGCGTACAGCGTGTCCATCGGCAAGGTGGACGGAGGCATCAGCGTGAAGAGCCTCAGCGACTGGGTGACGGCGAAGGTGGACACCGAGAGCAACACCGTGAAAGTGGACGTGGCCTCCAACGACTATGACGTGGCGCGTCAGGGTAAGATCCTCGTCACCTGCGGTCTGTTGTCGGACACCCTGTATGTGAACCAGGATGCCATGACGTTCAACCTCTCCACCAACCTGGCCTCGTTCCTCACCAAGGATGCCGGTTCGCAGACCATTGAGGTGGAGCACAGCAAGCCCTACACCGTGACGTGCAACGCCGACTGGGCTACGACCTCTATGGACGGCGATGTCATCACCGTCTCCGCCACGGCCAGCACCGCAGAACGCCGCTATGGCACTGCCACCGTGACCTCCGGCAAGGTGTCGAAGACCATCTATTTGGGACAGCTTGACTTCGCCTCCCAGTTCACCGGCACGTACAACCTCGTCTACTTCAACACCAGCGACGTGGCCTGGTACTACACCCCTGCCAAGGTGACCGACGAGTCCATCACTATAGCACCATTCGGCGACGGCTACGAGTTTGTGATGCCCATCATCGTGAACCCGCTGACCAACACCGTGAAGACGGCCAAGAGCGGTACCTACCTCGGAGAATACTTCTATAAGGAGGCCACCTACTACGTCTATTTGGCATGGGGCAGCGGCTCCCGGTGGTCGACCGTCTCGGTGAAGAACGCCAGCATGGAAGGTATCGTGTATGTCAACAAGACACAGGCGGGCAAGCTGGTGACCTGCATCAACTGGCAAGGCACCTACCGCTACATGGGTACGACGTACGACATTGACACCTGGGTATTCCAGGCCATGAAGGGTAAGGCGTTCAATGCGACCAACAATGCCGGATACCTCATCCGCCTTGCCGACCCCTACCTGGTCAGCGAGTCGCAGAGCGAAGAGACACGGTCTGCCGCCAAGAACGGCTGTCTGAAGGAACTGCCCAACGGTGAGTGGGCACGTCCGGCCGAGTTGAAGGCCATCCTGCGTCCGCAAGAATAACCTTCATACGATAATACACACACTCTCTCATGATGAGGTGGACGGGAAATGCCGCACAGGCATAAGCCCGTCCACTTTTTTGTGTCGTCCGAAGAAAAATCCCGTTTTCCTTGCATAGTTGCGGAAAAACGCTTACCTTTATCGCCCGAAACCCTAACAGAAACAGAAAAATGACAATGAACTTGAAGACATTGATGGTATGCAGCATGCTGCTGATACCGTCGCTCAGCCCAGCACAGGACTGCTGCAAGGCAGACAAGGCAAACAAGACAGACAATGCGGTCATCCAGACCATCATGGCTCGCCGCTCCGTCCGCCAGTATCTCGACAAACCCGTGGAGCACGAGAAGCTCGCCCTCATCGCCAAGTGCGGCATCAACGCGCCGAGTGGCATGAACCGCCAGCCCTGGGCCATCCGCGTGGTGGAGCGTCCCGACTTCATCAAGGGCACTACCGACATCTTCCGGAAGGAGAACCCCGAGCAGGTGAAGCGCGATGCCCATTTCAAGAATATGTATCGCAATGCGCCGAACATCATCGTGGTGGCCACGCCAAAAGGCTCGGGACAGCTGGACGCAGGACTCCTCGGCGAGAACATGATGCTGGCTGCCCAGTCGCTCGGCTTGGGCACCTGCTGCCTGGGCGGTCCCGTCCGCTTCCTCCAGACCAGCGAGGCCTGCAAGCCCTATCTGGCACAGCTGAACCTCCCCGATGGTTATGAGATTTGCTACATCCTCGCCGTGGGCTATCCCGACGAGACCCCGGAGGCCAAGCCGAGGGACGAGAGCAAGGTGGAGTATATCCAGTAAGCCCTCGGGACAAGAAAGAAAAGTTACCTGTGGACTGGCATGGAACGGTCGCTCAGCTCAGCCCGTTCTGTGCGCAGTCGGCACAGATGCCCTTCACGATATACTCCGACTCCTCCATCACAAAGCCGGCAGGCAACGGCACGTGGGGAATACGCACATTCGTCAGACAGAAGGTGCGGTTGCACCTCCGGCAGGTCAAGTGGACGTGGCCGTCACACTGCAGCGTGTTGTCCAGGTGGCAGACGCAGTATTTCTGCATCCCCGTGCCGTCGTCGATGTCGTGGAGCAGATGCACCTGGGCAAAGAGGGAGAGGGTGCGGAACAGCGTGGAGCGGTCCACGGTGGGCAGTGCCCGTTCCACATCGGCCAGGCTAAAGGCATCATGGAAACCGTTACGGACTGTGCGCCACACCAAGAGGCGCACAGCCGTGACACGGATGCCAGCATTGTCGAGCGACTGCTCGTCGGATATTTCAAGATGGTGCATGGGTTACACGAGATGTTCTATCAAGTCGGCACGCTCACCGGGCAGCATATCGATGACGGGAAGTTCCACCATGGTGTAGCAACCGGGAGTCTGACGCATGGAGGCACGCGCCACATTGACCAGCACCTGTGCGGTGAGTGCCGGATTGTTGATGCTCATGTCGAACGACAGGTGTTGGTTCTGCGTCTTTCCGCTGACGCCCTTGCGCACCAGGTGAACACCATGTCCCATGTCGCGCACGGCATCCACTGACTCCACGGCGAAGACGTGCGTCTCGTCATGGGCGAAATAGGGGTCGGCCTTGATGGCTGCCGTCACCTCGTCGAGCTTGGCTCCGTCTTCCAGTTCCACATACACCATGCGGCGGTGTATGCCCTCGCCCAAGGGAATGGTCATCGACAGCGCGTTCTTCACCCCGGCCTTCGAGCGCACGCACACCGAGTGGCCCATGGACATACCCGGTCCGAAGTTTGTGTAGGTGAGTCCCTTGGGAGCCAGGCTCTGCATCAGCATACGCACGATGGAGTCAGAACCCGGATCCCATCCTGCGGCAATCACGCTGACCGTGCCCGTCTTTTTGTTGACGGCCATCAGTCGCTCGCGGTAGCCCCGGATGTCGGTGTGGATGTCGAACGAATCGACCGTATTGATGCCCAGCGGCAGAATCTGCATGGCATACTCCTCACACGAGCGTGTGGGCGTGGCGAGGATGGCCACATCCACGTCCTGGAGTTCCCGGATGTCCTTGACCACGGGCCAGGCGGCCAGCTCAGCGGGTTTGTTGTCTGCACCATTTCTGCGGACGATGCCTGCAATCTCGAAATCGGCGGCAGCCTCAAGAGCCTCCACCGTGTACTTACCGATGTTGCCGTAACCAACGACGGCAGCGCGAATTTTCTTCATGTCTTTTTCTTTGTTTGAGTTGTATGATTGTCTGTTTGGGTGCAAAATTACGCTTTTTACACGACAAACGTGGCGCATCGCTCAGATATTTTCCTTGCCGGCCGTCCTTTCTGACAATTTGAAGATTTACGGGCGGCTGACACAATAAATTGTCAGCAACATACGTTATTGTAGACGTATTAATACCATATTGCAAGTTATGATAGACTATATCAAAGGAGAACTGACCGAGGTCAGTCCGGCCAGTGCCACGGTCGAAGCCGGCGGCGTGGGATATGCGCTCAACATTTCGCTCACCACCTACAGCGGGATACAGGGGAAGAAAGACGTGAAACTCTACGTCTACGAGGCCATCCGTGAGGATGCCCACGTGCTCTACGGTTTTGCAGGGAAGAAGGAGCGCGAGATGTTCGAACTGCTGATTACCGTGAGCGGTGTGGGAGCGAATACGGCACGCATGGTGCTGTCGTCGATGAGCGTGGCCGAGTTGTGTGCCGCCATCTCGACGGGTGACGAACGGCTCATCAAGAGCATCAAGGGCATCGGTCTCAAGACCGCCCAACGCATCATCGTGGACCTGAAGGACAAGATTATGGCCCTGGGCATTGCCGACGAACTGCCGGCTGGAGGCCCTGTGGCAGCGTCGGTAGACACCGCCGTCAGAGACGAGGCAGTGGCTGCCCTCACCATGTTAGGCTTCTCGCCCGCCCCCACCCAGAAGGTGGTGGTGCAGATTCTGAAGGAGCAGCCCGATGCCCCTGTAGAGCAGGTGGTGAAGATGGCCTTGAAGCAAATCAAATAACCCCATTCAGAAGCGGTTGTTGCTCCGGGTCTGCCATATCGCCATCATGTTGTTGGGGTTCAGTGCCCTTGCCATGTCGCCCCAACAGCACCTTACGGCACCACGGATTCAACTGGCGGTGCCGCACACGGCTGACTCCCTCCACGTGGAGTATGACGACACGGCCAACGTCTACCTCGTGGGGCAGAAAATCGGGGGACGCTTCTTGACCACCCCCATGCTACTATCGCCCGAGGAATACGCGCAGTGGTCGCTGAAGCGGCAGATGGCAGACTTCTTCCGGAAGAAAAACGCGGACAATGTGGCGGCCAAGGGCAAGAATAAGTTCGACTTCTCCGATATGCACTTCGACCTTGGACCTGCTGAAAAGATTTTCGGTCCGGGCGGCGTGCGCATCAAGACAACGGGAACGGCTGAGTTGAAGTTGGGCGGCAGCATCCAAAGCACGGACAACCCGTCGCTGCCTGTGCGCAACCGCAAGACGACCGCCATGGATTTCGACGAGAAGATCAACCTCAACATGACGGGAAAGGTGGGCGACAAGTTGGACATGAGCCTCAACTACAACACCGATGCCACGTTTGACTTCGACACCAAGAACATCAAGCTGCGCTACGAGGGCAAGGAGGATGAGATTATCAAGCTCGTGGAGGCCGGCAACGTGTCCT
This sequence comes from Vescimonas coprocola, assembly GCA_963620725.1. Taxonomy (GTDB): domain Bacteria; phylum Bacteroidota; class Bacteroidia; order Bacteroidales; family Bacteroidaceae; genus Prevotella. Next base: position 31,618 of record CAVFBU010000004.1, on the reverse strand, counting down.
TCCCCTCACAAAACTCACTCATCACGGGTGCATCAAACCTCTTCGGCATCAGGACGGATATGCAGTTCGGACGATTGAAACTGCAGACGGTCTTTTCCCAAAAGAAATCGTCGAGCACCAGTGTCTCGTCGAAGGGCGGTGTGCAGCTGACCCCTTTCGAGATTGGCGTGGCCGACTATGAGGAGAACCGCCATTTCTTCCTGTCCCACTACTTCCGGGAACGCTACGATGCGGCCATGCGGCAGCTACCGAACCTCACCACGGGAGTCCAGATTACGAGGGTGGAGGTGTGGGTGACCAACAAGACGGGGACAACGGCCAACACGCGCAACATCATCGCCCTGGCTGACCTCGGCGAGAGTCGTTCCGCGCGATGGGGCAGTGGAGGGAGCACGTCAGCAGCCCCTGCCAACACGGCCAACGGCGAGTATCAGGCGATGGTCACCGACTATGTGGCAGCCCGCCAGGCAGAACAGGCCACGACGGTGCTGGACGGCGTACCGCAGTTTACGGGCGGTACGGACTACGAACAGCTGTCGTCCGCGCGGCTCTTGAGCAGTTCCGAATACTCCGTCAACACCGCCCTCGGCTACCTCTCCCTCCGCACCACACTGCAGCCCGACCAGGTGCTCGCCGTAGCCTACGAATACACCCTCGGTGGGCGCACCTACCAGGTGGGCGAATTTGCCGCCGACCACACCAACACGTCAGAAGCCCTCTTTGTCAAGTCGCTGAAGAACACCAGCAACCATCCCCAGCAGTTCAACTGGCCGCTGATGATGAAGAACGTCTATTACCTGGCCGCGCAAGTGGAGCGCACCAAGTTCCGTCTCGACATCAAGTTCCAAAGCGACACTGCCGGTGTGTGGCTCAACTACATCCCGGAGCAGCACGTCAAGGAGACACCCCTGCTGCGCCTGTTAGGCTGCGACAGGCTGGACGACAACAACCGTCCGAACAGCAACGGCTACTTCGACTATGTGGAGGGCTACACCATCCGTGAAGGGCGTGTGTTCCTGCCCACCGTTGAACCCTTCGGACAGACCCTGCGCCAATACCTCACCAGCCACGGTGTCAGTCAGGAAGAGGCCGACCGCTACGCCTTTCCCGAGCTGTACGACACCACGCGCACGGCCGCCAAGCAGATGGCCGAGAAGAACAAGTACACCCTTTCCGGCCAGTACCGGGGTTCATCGACCAACGTCATCTCCCTCGGTGCATACAACGTGCCGCAGGGTTCGGTGGTGGTGACAGCCGGCGGTGTGACCCTGACCGAAGGGTCGGACTACAGTGTCGACTATTCGGCAGGCGAGGTGACCATCCTCAACCAAAGCATCATCGATGCGGGCACGAACGTCAACGTATCGCTGGAGAGCGACAGCGACTACGGGATGCAGCGCAAGACCATGCTGGGACTGAACTGGCAATATGACCTCAGCAAGGCTCTGCAGTTGGGCGGCACGCTGCAATACCTGACCGAGCAACCGCTGACCTCGAAGGTCACGCTGGGGAGTGAGCCACTGCGCAATATGCTGTGGGGGCTCAACGTCAACTGGAGACAGGAGAGCCAGTGGCTGACCAACATGCTTGACCGCCTCCCCTTCCTCCACTGCACGAAGCCGTCGCAGCTCTCCTTCACTGGGGAGTTCGCACAGTTGGTGGCGGGACAGGCCGGCGGCACACAGAGCCATGCCTCTTATATCGACGACTTCGAGAACGCCAAGAGTGGCATCGATGTCAGCAATCCCAAGGCCTGGGTGATGTCGAGCGTGCCGACGATGTTTCCGGAGCACGCCGACCGCGACTCCGTGACGAGCGGCTTCAACCGCGCCCTGCTGGCCTGGTACACCATCGACCCACTGTTCACCTACCGCTCGTCGTCGCTCACCCCCAGCCATATCAAGAGTGACCTGCAGCAGCTCTCCAACCACTATGTGCGCGCCGTCTATGTCAGCGAGCTTTACCCCAACCGGCAGCAGAGCAGCTACAGCGGAGCCACGTCCACGCTGTCCATCCTCAACCTGGCCTATTACCCGGAAGAGCGCGGTGCCTACAACCTCACCACTGCCCTCACCGCTGATGGCCGTCTGCGCCATCCACAACAACGGTGGGGCGGCATGATGCGGCGACTGGACACCAACGACTTCGAGGCGGCCAACATCGACTATGTGGAGTTCTGGCTGCTCGACCCGTTTGTCTATACCAACCGCCAGGGCGACGCTGCCGACTATGGCGGCGACCTCTACATCAACCTCGGCGAGGTGAGCGAGGACATCCTCCGCGACGGCAAGAAATTCGCGGAGAGCAATATGCCGGTGGACGGGGAGGGCACCTTCACGCGCACGGCGTGGGGCAAGGTGCCGCAGCAGCCGACACAGACCTACGCCTTTGCCACAACAGCCGGAGCACGCAAGAAGCAGGATGTCGGACTCAACGGACTGACCGACGAAGAGGAGCGGTCGCAGCCGGCGTACGCCCGCTTCCTCAACGGTGTGCAGGTCAACGACAGCGTGCGTGCCGTCCTCAACGCCGACCCTGCCAACGACAACTACCACTATTTTCGCGGACGCGACTACGACGAGCAGCGCACCTCCATCCTCGACCGCTACAAGCGCATCAACATGCCGCAAGGCAACTCGCCCGACTCAGAGAGCCAGACGGAAGGCTATGACACCAGCTACAAGACCACACCCGACGTAGAGGACATCAACCAAGACTACACCCTCAATGAATACGAGCGTTACTACCAGTACCGCGTCAGCATCCGCCCAGAGGATATGCGCCTGGGGAGCAACCACATCACGGACATCCGCGAGGCCACGGTGTCCCTGCGCGACGGCACCCAGGAGACCGTGCGCTGGTATCAGTTCCGCATCCCCATCAACCAGTATGACGAGCGCATTGGCAGCATCAGCGACTTTACCAGCATCCGCTTCATGCGGATGTTCCTAACGGGCTTCCGCCACCCCATCGTACTGCGATTCGGATCGCTGGACCTCGTGCGCGGCGAGTGGCGCGTCTACCAGCAAGCCCTGTCCAACACCGCCTCAACGGGGACGATAGCGGTCAGCGGCGTGAACATCGAGGAAAACAACGACAAGCAACCCGTCAACTACGTCCTGCCACCGGGGGTGAGCCGCGTGACGGATCCGTCGCAGCCCCAGCTCGTGGAGGACAACGAGCAGGCCATGAGCCTCACCGTGCGCAACCTGGCACCGGACGAGGCGAAGGCTGTCTACAAGAATACCACGCTTGACCTGCGCCGGTACAAGCACCTCCAGATGTTTGTCCATGCCAACCACCTCATCAACGATGCCACGGGACTGCAGGACGGCGAGCTGGCCCTCTTCGTGCGTCTGGGCAGCGACTACAAGAACAACTACTACGAATATGAGATTCCGCTGACGCTGACTCCCGACCGCAGCGACTACAACAAATACAACATCGAGGACTGCAGGGCGGTATGGCCGGAGGACAATATGCTGGATGTGAACCTCTCCATCTTCACCCAGCTGAAACGCCAGCGCAACAAGTCGAAGGCTCAGGGTGGTGCCGTGTTCACGCAACGCTTCTCCATCGCAGACGACAACCACGCAGGATGCACGGTGAGCATCCTCGGCAACCCGTCGCTGGGCGAGGTTCGCACGATGATGATTGGTGTGAGGAACAAGTCAGGTGCTCAGAAATCGGGGGAGGTATGGGTCAACGAACTGCGACTACGCGACTTCAACGACAACGGAGGCTGGGCAGCGAGTGGCGCGATGAATATGCAACTCTCGGACGTGGGAACGGTGAACGTCAGCGGCAGGATGATGACCAGCGGCTTCGGCGGACTGGAGGAGAGTGTGCTCCAGCGTTCCACCGACGACTACAAGACGTACTCCGTCACCGCCAACATCGAAATGGGACGGTTCTTTCCCGACAAGGCCAAGGTGACGGCACCGCTCTACTACTCCGTGACGAAGGAGGAAAGCCGTCCGAAGTATAATCCCTTGGACACCGACCTGACCCTGGACGAGGCACTCGACGCTGCCAGCGATGAGCAGGAGCGCGACTCCATCAAATCCATCGCCATCACCCGCACCACCAATACGAACCTTTCACTGTCAAACGCTCGCGTGGGTATCCGTTCCAAGAAACATCCCATGCCCTACGACCCCGCCAACTTCTCGTTCTCCTACAGCCATTCCCACCGCCAGACCAGTGGCGAGACGACGGTCTATGAGAAGGAAGACCAATGGCGCGGTGCATTCAGCTATGTCTATGAACCAAATATCCAACCTCTGGTGCCGTTCCGCAAGTTGAAGGGGAAATCGAAATGGACACGGTATCCGAAGCAACTCGGCATCAACTGGTTGCCGCAAAGCATCTCGTTCAACACGGAGATGGTCCGCAACTACTACGAGCTACAGGAGCGCGACCTGGAGAACACCGTCAGCCAGTCGCTGCCCCTGACCTTCAGCCAGCAGTTTCTCTGGAACCGCGAGTTTGCCGTGCAATGGGACCTCACCCAACGCCTGCACCTCGACTTCCAGTCGGCCACACACGCACAGATTGAGGAGCCGTACACACCCGTCAACAAAGACCTCTACCCCGAGCAGTACCAAGCCTGGAAAGACTCCGTATGGCAGAGCATCCGCCGCTTTGGCGAGCCCCTCGACTACCAGCAGCGTTTCACGGCATCGCTGCAATGGCCTTTGAACCTGCTGCCCATCTTCGACTGGGTGACGGGAAACACGAAATACGAGACCCACTACAGCTGGCTACGCGGAACGGAACTGGACGACGGGACGCGTCTGGGGAATACCATCAGCACCGAACGGCAAGTCAGCATCTCCGCCACCCTTAATCTGGCCACCCTCTACAACCATGTGCCCGCCCTCAGACGCCGTCCGATGCGCACGGGCACTCAACTCCTCACCATGCTGCGTTCGGTCAGCATGACCTACCGAGACGACTACGCGCTGTCTCTCCCCGGTTTCCTGCCCGATGTCGGCGATGCGTTCGGTCAGCGCGGTGGCCACTTGATGGCACCGGGACTGGGCTTCGCCTTCGGTATGGTAGGCGATGAGTATGTGGAACAGGCTCTCCAGCGCGGATGGCTGCTGACTGTGGACAGCATCGCCTCCCCGGCCACCACCAACCACACGACCGACCTGCAGGTGCGCGCCGTACTGGAGCCGCTCCGTGGTATGCGCATTGACCTGCACGCCAGCCGTACACACACGCGCGCGCAAACCATACAATATATGTACACGGGTATGCCCACCACACTGAGCGGCACCTTCTCCATGACCACGCTGTCTCTGAAATCGGCTCTGGAGGGTATGGGCAATGCCTCCAACAGCTACCGGTCGACCTCGTTCTCTCGCTTCTGCCAGTCGCTGGAGACCTTCCGCCAACGTGCGGCGGAGACCTACGGCACCATCCCCGATGCCTATCATGCCACGGTACTGGTTCCGGCGTTTCTGTCGGCCTATACCAGCAGCGGCAGCAGTGGATTCTTCCCCTCGCTGACCGCCCTGCTGCCCAACTGGACGGTGAAATACACGGGACTGTCGTCCCTGCCGTGGATGAAGGACCACTTCAAGAGCGTCACCCTCTCCCACGCCTACAAAAGCGTCTATGCCGTGGGCAGCTACTCCGCCACCAACGCCACATCGCCCGTCGACTACAGCGTGCCGACGGTCAGCCTGAACGAGGCCTTCTCGCCGTTGCTTGGCGTTGACGTGTCGCTCCAGAACGACCTCAGCGTGAAACTGGAGTACCGCACCACCCGCGTGGTGAGTCTCTCGATGACGAGTGTGCAGATTAACGAGAGTCGGTCGAACGACTGGGTACTGGGGGTAGGGTACACCATCAGCGACTTCAACCTATTCGGAAGAACCAACAACCGCAAGGTGAGCCGTGCGCAGCGCGGCAAACAGCAACAGGCCGACACCAAGCAGAGTCCGAAGACCGGTGTGAACCACGACCTTAACCTGCGGATGGATTTCTCCCTGCGCCGCCAGGCCTCCCTCTCGCGCGACATCGCCACGGCCACGAGTGCCGCCAACACCGGCAATACGGCTCTGAAGCTGTCGTTGGTGGCGGAATACACGCTGTCGCGCCTGCTCACGGTGAGTGCCTACTACGACCGACAGACCAACACACCGCTGCTGGCCTCATCAAGCTATCCTACCACCACCCACGACTTCGGTCTCTCGCTGAAATTCAGTCTGTCCCGATAGGGCGGTCTACTCCTGCTCGGCAGCAGTGTGCAGCACCTCAGAGAGCGTGGGATGGATATGCACCATGTCGCGCAGCTGGCTGACCGTAGCACCGAGGCACATCAGACTGCTAACCTCTTGAACGATATCGGCCGCATGGGCACCATAGGCATGACAGCCCACAATACGGTCGTCGGCATCCGACAACAGTTTCAGCATACCCTCGGCAGCGTCCATGGCCAATGCCTTGCCGTTGGCACGCCAGAAGGCCTTGCGGCAGCGGTAGTCGGGCAGTGAGGTCTTGCACTGGTCCTCCGACAAGCCCACGCAGGCCGCCTCTGGACTGGTGAAGATGGCCGACGGCATGATGTCGAAGCGGATGTGGTCCGAGTGTCCCGTCAACCGGTTGACCACGTGGATGCCCTGCATCTCGGCGGCATGGGCCAACATCTGCCGCCCGTTGACATCGCCGATGGCATAGACCCCACTGACATTGGTCTCGAAATGTGCATCGACCGCAATGCCCTTTTTCGCATCGTAGGTAATCCCGGCCACGTCCAGGTCGGGCGATACGTTAGGCTGTCGTCCTGTGGCAATGAGGATGACATCGGCATCAAGGTCAGCGAGCGAGGTCACCGCCGTCTTCATGCGGAAGGTGATGCCCTGTCGCTCCATATACTTACGGAGCCGTTTGGCAATATCACTGTCGAGCATAGGCAGACATTCCTTCAGGTATTCGATGACCGTCACCTCAGAACCGAAGCGGCGGAACACACTGGCAAACTCCATGCCTACCACCCCGGCTCCGATGACACACAGGCGACGGGGCAGCTCCTGACACTGCAGCAGACGGGTGGAGTCCATCACATGAGGCAGGTCGATGCCCTCGACAGCGAGCCGTTTACTACTGCTTCCCGTGGCAATGATGATATGCGGTGCCGTGTATTCTCGGTCACCCACGCTGATGGTATGCGCCCCCGTGAAGACACCGCGTCCACGCACCAGTGTGATGCCCGGTGCAGCCATCAACTGCTCCACACCACTGCGCAAGACGGCCACCACCTCCGGCTGTCTGCCAACGGCCTCGTCAAACGACCGCGCATGGACATACGTCTTGGTCGGGATGCAGCCCCGGTTGAGGCAAGTGCCGCCCACTTGGTCTTCCTCCACAATGACCACCTGCAGACCGCGACAGGCAGCCAGTTGTGCGGCGCGGTAGCCTCCTGGCCCCGCGCCGACAATGATAAGGTCAGTCTTCTGCATGAATCATCTGTTTATAGGTGACAACGGGATGCTTGGCCGCCAACACGTCATCTACCCTTCCGATGGGAGTCTGGTGGGGAGCCGTCTTGACGGTGTCGGGCTGTGTCCGAGCCTCCTCGGCAATCTGCCGCATGACGGCGATGAATCCATCGAGCGTGTCCTTGGACTCACTCTCGGTGGGTTCTATCATCAGCGACTCATGGAAGAGCAACGGGAAATAGATGGTCGGAGCGTGGAAGCCGTAGTCGAGCAGACGCTTCGCCACATCCATCGTAGTCACCCCGGTAGTCTTGTCCTTCAGTCCGTCGAACACGAACTCGTGCATGCAGTGCCCCTCAATGGGCAACAGATAGACATCCTTCAGACATTCCTTGATATAGTTGGCATTGAGTGTGGCCAACGGCCCCACCTGTTTGAGGTACTGACGCCCCAGCGTGAGGATATAGGCATAGGCTTTCATGACCACGCCGAAATTACCGGCGGCATACGGACTGACGAAGGGCAGGAAAGGCTCCAGTCCACTTCTCACTCCGACCGGTCCACTGCCGGGGCCGCCACCGCCATGTGGGGTGGAGAAGGTCTTGTGCAGGTTGATGTGCATCACATCGAACCCCATGTCTCCGGGACGGCACACGCCGAGCATCGGGTTGAGGTTGGCTCCGTCGTAATACATCAGTGCGCCACAGCCGTGGATGAGCTGCGCGATGGCTGGTATGTCGGTCTCGAAGAGTCCCAGCGTGTTGGGGTTGGTCATCATCATGGCGGCGATGCTGTTCCCTTCTGCCTCGACAATCTCCTTCAGGTCATCGAACGACACCCTTCCGTCCGCCGTGGACTTCACCTCCACGATTTCCAAACCGCAGACGGCGGCCGAGGCCGGATTGGTGCCATGGGCAGAGTCCGGCACGATGACCTTCGTGCGTGCCGTGTCGCCCCGGTGCTCGTGATACCCACGGATGACCATCAGCCCGGTCAGTTCGCCATGTGCCCCGGCAAAGGGTTTCAGCGTAAAGTCGGCCAGTCCGGTCAGTGCGCAGAGTGCCTTCTTCAGTCGCTGGCACACCTCCTGTGCACCACGCGTCGTGGCTTCAGGCTGCAGGGGATGCAGGCGCGTAAACGATGGCAGGGCTGCCACCTCCTCATTGATTTTGGGATTATATTTCATGGTACACGACCCCAAGGGATAGAAACCGTTGTCAACCCCGAAATTGTCGGTGGACAAGTTGGTATAGTGGCGCACCACGGTCAGTTCGTCACATTCCGGCAGTTCGGCAGGCTTTTGTCGCTGCATCTGCTCGGGCACGCTGTAATCGCCAAACTCATTACGAGGCAGCGAATAGCCCTTCCGTCCGGGTTTCGAAAGCTCGAAAATCAAATTTCCGTATAACTTGTTGTTCATAAGACTTTACTGTGGATTAGGAATTGATGATACGAACCAGGCGGTCAATGTCGTCCTTGGTGCGCTGTTCCGTGACGGCCATCATCAACTGGTCGTCGGCCACCTTCACGCCCCCGAAGATACCATTATCGGTGAGCCGCTGGAGCAGGGCATCGAGGTCACCGTCATAGCGCACCACGAACTCGTTGAAGAAGGGTTGCCAGTAGACAGGTTCAAACCGCCCTGTGGCGGTCAGCTGCTCACAGAGATAATGTGCTCCGGCATACGACAGTTGTGCGGCTTCGCGCAGTCCCTCCTTGCCCATCAGCGAGAGATAGACCGTCACGAAGAGTGCCATCAGACTTTGGTTGGAACAGATGTTCGAGGTGGCCTTCTGGCGGCGGATGTGTTGTTCGCGCGCCTGGAGCGTCAGCACGAAGACACGCTGTCCACGGCTGTCCTTCGTCATGCCGACAATGCGCCCCGGCATCTTCCGCAGCAGTTTCTCCGTGCAACATAGATAGCCCACATAGGGGCCTCCGAACTGCATAGGGATACCCAGGGACTGTCCGCTGCCTGCAGCAATGTCAGCCCCCCACTCGCCGGGAGTCTTCAGCAGGGCGAGGTCGGCGATGATGCTGTCCATGACGAAGAGTCCCTTATGCTGGTGTATCAGGTCTGCAAACCCACTATAGTCCTCGACGATGCCATAGTAGTTGGGCTGTTGCACGAGTACGCCGGCCACACCGCCCTCCGCCAGTTGCCGTTCCATGTCGTCGCGGTCAGTCACGCCGTCACGCATGGCCACCGTACCAAGCTGGATGCCGTGGAAGTGGGCATAGGTCTGCATCACCTGAAGGGTCTTGGGGTCGACGGTAGCACTGACCAGGAAGCGCGACTGCTTCTTTCCGGCTGCCACCGCCATCATCATGGCTTCGGCACAGGCCGTCGTGCCGTCATACATCGAGGCATTGGAAATCTCCATGCCCGTCAGTGTCGACATCATCGACTGGTATTCAAAGATATAGTGGAGCGTGCCCTGCGATATCTCTGCCTGATAGGGGGTGTAGCTGGTCAACAGTTCCGACCGGTTCAGCAGATAGGGAATCACCGCCGGCGTGTAGTGGTCGTAGACCCCTGCTCCACCGAAGCACACCAGTGGGCTGTTCATATCGCCCAACTGTTCAAACACGCGACGCACCTCCCCCTCACTCATCGCGTCAGGCAGGTCGTAGTCGTCCCGGAACCGGATGTGCTCCGGCACATCGGAGTAGAGGTCGTCAAGGCTGTCAATGCCGACACGCTGCATCATCTGTTGCAGGTCGCTGTCGGTATGTGGGAAATACTTATAGGACATGGTGACTATCTTAGGTCATTGGTTGCAGAAAGCCTCATACGCCTGGGCATCCATCAGCTGACCCAGCTCACTGGTGTCGCTCAGCTCCACCTGGATGATCCAGTTAGCGAAGGCATCCTGATTGAGCAACTCGGGCTGGTCTTCCAGTGCCTCGTTCACCGCCGTCACCGTGCCGCTGACGGGCGACACCAGGTCGCTGGCCGCCTTGACACTCTCCACGGCACCGAACTCCTCACCGGCCGTCACCGCATCGTCCACATCAGGCATATCGACATAGACTACATTACCCAGTGCATTCTGCGCATAGTCGGTGATTCCTACGAATCCCGTGTTGCCCTCTACGCGTACATACTCGTGTGACTCGCTATAGTAGAGTCCTTCCATTACTTTTGCCATAATCGTATTGTTTTTAGTTGTTGTTTGTTTTTGGTTATTTCTTGTAATGCTTGTCATAGAAACGTTTCTTGACCACCGTGCCGGGGAACACCTTCTTGCGGATTTGCACGTCCAGTGCAGTGCCGAGTGCGGCATAGGGACTGTCCACGAGTGCCAAACACACGCTCTTGTCCGTAGAAATCGTGTGGTAGCCGGTGGTCACGGTGCCAACGGGCTGTCCGTCCTTCAGCACGGCATATCCATGGCGCGGTATGGCCTTGTCGTGCAGCTCGATGCCCACGAGTTTCTGGGCCACGCCCTCCGCCTTCTGCCGAGCCAGTGCCTCCCGTCCGATGAATTCCGCTTTGTCCAGTTTCACGAAGATGCCGAGTCCTGCCATGATGGGCGAGATGTCTGCCGACAGCTCGTCGCCATAGAGCGGCAGTCCCACTTCAAAGCGCAGCGTGTCGCGGCATCCCAGTCCGCAAGGCTTCACCCCGGCCTCCATCAGCTTGTCCCAGTACTGGTTGATGATGTCAGGGGCGGCATAGATTTCAAAACCATCCTCGCCGGTATATCCTGTGCGCGAGACTATGGTGTCACCAAGGGTCTTGAAGGTATAGAACACCAGTTCGCTGCAGGGGATGCCGAGTGTCTGTTCCATGACGCGTTCTGCCTCTGGCCCCTGCACGGCCAGTTGTCCGTAGCGGTCGCTTTGGTGGTCAAGGGTCACGTCGAATCCAGCGGACTGCTGCTGAATCCATGCCCAGTCCTTGTCGATGTTGGCAGCGTTGATGACCAGGAAGAATCGGTCGTCTGCCATTTTATAGACCAGCAGGTCGTCCACGGTACCGCCGTCCTCATAGCACATCATGCCATAGAGGATCTTTCCGTCAGCGATGCCTTCCACATTGTTGGTGAAGATATGGTTTACGTAGCGTTCGGCATCCGGTCCACTGACGAGCACCTCGCCCATGTGGCTCACGTCGAACACACCGCAATGGCCGCGCACCGCCTGGTGTTCGTCGATGATGTTTGAATACTGTATGGGCATGTCGAAACCACCGAAGGGCGACATGAGTGCACCGAGGGCTACGTGTTTGTCGTAAAGACAGGTTCTTTTGTTATTCATAGTCTGTTTTGTTTTTAGTTTTTGGTTCTTACTGTTGTTGCTGTTCCCAGTCAGTCGGTCAGCAGACGGACGAAATCCTCCGTTCGGAGCTGGTAGATGATGTCATCAATCCGTTCGGGCAGTGCGTTGCAGATGTCCTGCGCCGTCAGTGGCACACCGCGCAGTCGCTGGAGCAGTCCACCATCGAGGTCGCCTATCAAGAAATAGTCCCCCATCAGGTTGATGCTGCGTATAGTGTTGCGGTGCACGTCGATGCGCGCCTCAAAGTCGCCGACACCCTCAATCCGCCGGTGCTTCACAAGGGCGTAGCGGGGGTTGTTGCCATAGATGAACTCGTCGGTGAGGTATTCCTCCTCAATCCGCTCAATCTCCAGAACCTCCGCCGCGGTTAGGCAGTAGGTATCGTCGCAGAAGTGGCGGATGGCGAAGGTCTTGAGTTCGTCAAGGCTGATGGTGACGTGGTTCTTGAGCAGGTCAATGCGCTGCCGCACACTCTCCACACCCTTTGACAGGAGTTTCTCGCCGGTGGGCGTGATGGCCCCTACCATGTTGACGAGGTTGGTGTCGTAGAGCAGGGTGCTGTGGACGATGCTGCGCCCAGGGAGGCGATAGAAGGCACTCCCAGAGAGTTTCCGATCGCCCAACATCACGTCATTGCGCCCATTGGCCCGGGCTTCCACGCCCAGCCGGCGAAGCATGCTGACGAGCATACCCATATACTTGTTGAACACAAAGCCTACGCCCTCGTCGTCGGTGACATACGACAGCATCACGTTGCTCATATCGGCATAGACACACCCTCCCCCACTCTTCCGGCGGTAGGTCTGGATGTGGTGTTGCCGACAGAATTCGAGGTTAACCTCGTTGTCTATCAACTGGTTTCGCCCGAATATCACGGTAGGTTCCACCTGCCAAAGGAAGAAGCAGTCTGGGGCTTTCAGACATCTGGCCACGTATTCCTCCATAGCCAGATAGAAGGTCAGTCGTCTGGTGCGTTCATCGGGCAGTGCAATGTGCAACATGGGCTTTGTTTTCAGTTTTTGGTTTCCACGGCAAATGTAGCAAGAAAATCTTGACGGTGCAAGTTTTTTGCATATTATTTCTTGTCGTAGGCGTGCAGCGGATAGTCGATGGTGTAGTGCAGTCCGCGACACTCCTTGCGTTCCAGCGCCCATCGGGTGATGAGGTATCCCACGTTAATCATATTGCGCAACTCACAGATGTCACGGCTGGCCTTGACGCGCTTGAAGAGGCGCTCCGTCTCTTCGTAGAGCATATCCAAGCGATCCCAAGCTCGGTGCAGGCGCAGGTCAGAGCGCACGATACCTACATAGTTGGACATGATCTGCGCCACCTCCTTGACCGACTGTGTGATGAGCACCTTCTCTTCGTTGGTCATGGTGCCTTCGTCGTCCCATTCCGGCACGTTGGTGTTGAAGTCGTACTCGTCAATATGTTGCAACGAGTGGCGTGCGGCCGCATCGGCATAGACCACGGCCTCAATCAGCGAGTTGCTGGCCAGACGGTTACCGCCGTGCAGTCCCGTGCAGGAACACTCGCCCAGGGCATAGAGGCGTTCGATGCTCGACTGACCATTGAGGTCAACCTTGATGCCTCCGCACATATAGTGGGCGGCTGGACGAACGGGGATGTAGTCAGCGGTGATGTCGATGCCGATGGACAGGCATTTCTGGTAGATATTGGGGAAATGGCGTCGCGTCTCCTCGGCTGGCTTGTGGGTGACATCGAGACAGACATGATCCAAACCGTGTATCTTCATCTCCTTGTCAATGGCGCGTGCTACGATGTCACGCGGCGCGAGCGACAGACGCTCGTCGTATTTCTCCATGAAGGTCTCGCCGTTCGGCAACTTCAGGATGCCACCATAACCGCGCATGGCCTCGGTGATAAGATAGGCCGGATGGGTCTCTCGCGGGTTATGCAGCACGGTGGGATGGAACTGCACAAACTCCATGTCGGCCACGGTGCCCTTGGCGCGGTACACCATGGCGATGCCGTCGCCGGTGGCGATGACGGGATTCGAGGTGGTGAGGTAGACCGCACCGCAACCACCCGTACACATGACAGTGACCTTGGCCAGATAGGTGTCCACCTTCCCCGTGTCGGGGTTGAGCACATAGGCACCGTAGCACTGGATATGGGGAGAGCGCCGCGTGATGCGCACACCGAGGTGGTGCTGCGTGATGATCTCCACGGCGAAATGGTGTTCTTTGATGTCAATATTGGGGTTGTGACGCACGGCCTCCATCAGTCCGCGCTGTATCTCGGCTCCTGTGTCGTCAGCATGGTGCAGGATGCGGAACTCCGAATGGCCGCCCTCGCGGTGCAGGTCGAAACGGCCGTCCTTCTTGTCGAAGTTGACACCCCAGTGCACCAATTCCTCAATCTGCGACGGGGCGTTGCGCACCACCTGTTCCACGGCCTTCGGGTCGGAGATATAGTCACCGGCCACCATCGTATCATGGATGTGTTTCTCGAAATTGTCTACCTCCAGATTGGTGACCGAAGCGACACCACCCTGTGCAAACGTGGTGTTGGCCTCGTCGAGCGAACTCTTGCAAATCATGCAGACACGTCCCTTTCCGGCGCGTGCGGTCTTCAAGGCGTAACTCATACCAGCCACTCCGGCACCTATTATCAAATAATCGTACTTATAAACCATGATGTTTTGTTATATTGGTGCAAAAATACTAATTTCTTGTTGAAAACCATTCATCAAACCATAATTATTTTGTAATTTTGCAGCCATCGCTATGAATAAGATTAGGATTATACTACTTTTACTGTGGGGCACGGTGGCCGCATCGGCGCAGGAGGTGGAAGAGGCAGACACCTTCCGGGTCGACACCACCGACACGGCGTTGGTATGGCCGCAGAACATCCAGTACCGCCTCGACTCGCTGCTCCGCCACCCTATGTTCGAGACCAGCACCGTGGGACTGGAGGTCTACGACCTAACCGCCGACTCCATACTATATAAGGTGAACGAGCACCAGATGCTGCGACCGGCATCAACGATGAAACTCGTCACGGCCATCGCCGCCATCGACAAGTTGGGCGGCTCCTTCCAGTTCCGCACCCAGCTCTACTACACCGGGCACGTGGACAACCACACGCTCTCGGGCAACCTCTACTGCGTGGGCGGCTTCGACCCCCGTTTCAACATCGATGATATGAACGCCTTCGTGGAGAGCATCCGCCGCATGGGGGTGGACACCATCCGTGGCAGCATCGTGGCCGACCGCACCATGAAGGACGACAACCTGCTGGGCGAGGGCTGGTGCTGGGACGATGACAACCCGCAGCTGTCGCCACTGACCATTGGACGTAACACGGCATTCACGGAGCGTTTCCTCCGCCAGCTCACCGACGACGGGGTGGTGCTGGAGGTCACCATGGCCGATGGTGCACTGCCTGACAATGCCTACCACCTCTGCTCGCGCTACCACAGCATCGATCAGGTGTTGCAGCGTATGATGAAGGAGAGTGACAATTTCTACGCCGAAGCATTGTTCTATCAGTTAGCCGCCAACCAAGGATTCCACCCGGCACGCGCCAAGGATGCAGCCACCATCGTCAAACAGCTGATAGCCAAGGTGGGACTGGGCTCCCGTCCCTACCGCATCGCCGATGGTAGTGGACTCTCGCTCTACAACTATCTCTCCGCCGAACTGGAAGTACGGCTGCTACGCTATGCCTACCGCAACAATACCATCTACCTCCACCTGCTGCCGTCACTGCCGGTGGCCGGCATCGATGGCACGCTGCAAGACCGGATGCGCGGCACATTTGCCGCCGACAACGTCAAGGCCAAGACGGGCACCGTCGAGGGTGTCTCGTCACTGGCTGGCTACTGCACGGCGGCCAACGGCCACCAGCTCTGCTTCTCCATCATCAATCAGGGCATCATGCACACCAAGAACGGCCGCCGTTTCCAGGATCGCGTCTGCAATGCGCTCTGTGCACCGTGAAGCCACTGCCGATGATAGCTGCCTTTATCAATCCTCGTCGAAGAAGGAACCTGTGGGCATGGATGCGGCTTTGGACACACAGCAGTTATAACGTTCACGGCAGTGACGCTCACGAGCGAACATCTCCTTGGTGCCTGCCTCGTCTTGTTGGAATTCCAGGTGTTCGTCAATGGCGAAGGAATGAGCCATCGCCTCTACGTCAAGGTTGTCCGTGCCGATGAGTGTGAACGTCCAGTGCTGTTTCTTCAGCTTCTCTATCATCGTACGAATCATCTTCAGCGTCCACTCCTCGCTGCTGTTCTCCTCACCATCGGTGATGATGGTGACAAGCACGTGGTCGCCATCCTCTATCTGCGCATTGACCTTGGAGATGCCTTTGCCAATAGCGTCATAGAGCGGTGTACCACCACTGGGGTTATAGGCTTTCCAACTGAGGTCCTTAGTGCGCTGGGCAGGGACATTGTCGTAGTGCCACGTGGTGTGGTCCGTGTCAAAAGTCAGGAGGGTGACTCGCTGCCCTTGGTTTTGGTACTTCTTCTGCATCTGGCGGACTGTCTGCAGCGTCTCGTTCATGCCGGTAAAGGCCTGTTTGCGGATGACAGACATCGAACCGCTTTCATCAACGATAATCAGATTGTGGACTCGCTTGGTCTGGGACGTTACTTCATTCTTCTTCATAATTGGAACTTTTTTAGATGGTAAATACTTCTTTTACTAACTCGTTTTTATCCATTTGAAGATAGTTTTCAGAAAAAATGAAGCTAATGCGGCAAAAAAATCGTATTTTTGCAGAAACTTTGTGCGAATGTACTATCAACGACTGTCAGATGACGAGATTATAGCGGGTTTCCGTGATGGAGACAACAACATTATCCGTGAGTATTTCTACGGGTACTGTGAGGTGGGCTATCGGCTTTTCGACCAGCGGTATCAGCTGGGCGGGAAACAGAACCTTGACTTTATGTCACTGGCTCACCAGTATGCCATCTACCTCATGGAACACGACTGGAAGCCGTTGGAAGACCACTCGCCAGGGGTGAGTCTGAAGACGTGGCTTATCGGCGGGTTTCGCTATGTGGTGCTTGACGCACTGAAATGGTATCACAAGGAATACGGTAGCATCACCTTCGAGGACTATCTACGATCATTCGATATGAAGGGCGACAACCTGCGCCTGCAGTTCAACCGCATCGTGGAGGACATCTGCGACCATGCACCACTGAATCGTCACGACAGGCTCATTATCACCATGATGTTGATTCGTGGCTTCAAGGGAAAAGAGGTAGCCGAGCAATGTGGCATTACACCTTCCGCAGTGTCGCAACGCTACAAGAAACTAAAGGAAGAGCTTATCGTACCATACTTCCGCAAGAACTTCGATATGGACTTGGATATGCCGGAAGTGATGGACGAAAGGGCTATGGTCTACGGAGAACCAAAGATGGCCCACCCCACAGAGACATCAATGCCGGCACCACCTATGGACTTCAACAGAATGGACATCACAAAACGAATGGATATGGATCAGAAGAGAACGACACCGGAGTTTATCACGGAACTCCAGCCGAACGAGATTTTCGTCTTTGGCAGCAACCTCAAAGGTATGCACGGCGGTGGGGCAGCCTATATCGCCTACCGCAAGTTTGGAGCCATCATGGGACAGGGAGTGGGTCTGCAAGGTCAGAGCTATGGCATCCCGACAATGCAGGGTGGTGTAGACACCATCAGGCCCTACGTGGACGAGTTTGTCGCGTTTGCCAAGGAGCATCCCGAACTGACGTTCCTTGTTACCCGCATCGGTTGCGGCATCGCCGGCTTCACCGATGATGAAATCGCCCCGTTGTTTGAGGCAGCGCATGAGGTAGAGAACATCGTTTTGCCGCCAAACTGGTAATGCAAAACATAACTATGGATATTCAACAAATACGTGCCCTACGCACCGGGCAAGGCTGGGCATACGAAAAAAGGAGCTCCAATCTCTTGGAACTCCATTGTGGGCGCTGAGGGATTCGAACCCCCGACCCTCTGCTTGTAAGGCAGACGCTCTAAACCAGCTGAGCTAAGCGCCCTTGCTTCTTTTAAGCGGTTGCAAAGGTACGGACTTTTTTCCGTCCCACCAAACATTTTCGAAACTTTTTTCAGAGAAAACACGAAAAAAGGTTAGAAAACATCCTATTCCCACTTATGCGCACCATCCCATCGGCCTCACAGCCGATACAAATCATTGGCGGCAAGCAGGTCTACCTTCTTCTCAGCGAGCACCCTCTCGCACCCTTCCAGGTCGGTCGGGCGAATGACCACGTGAGCCACGTCGCCATTGGAGAAGGAATACATATACTCGATGAAAACCCCGTTTTCCGACAGGTATTTCAGCACCTTAGCCAGCGAACCGCTGGTATTGGGACAGACGAAGCCGATAACATCGGTCACCTTCACGGCAAAATGGGCAGCCTTGAGCACCTGGTAGGCTTTGTCCGGGTCACTCACGATACAACGCAGGATGCCGAAATCGCTGTTGTCTGCAATACTCATGGCTGAGAGGTTGATGCCTGCATTGCCCAGCACCTCGGTCACCTCGGTCAGCCGACCCGATTTGTTCTCCAGAAAGACGGATAGTTGTTTCGCTAACATATACTTGTGGTTTTAAGTTCTTTGTTGTTGTCAGAGTTTGCGCTTGTCAATGACGCGCTTGGCCTTCCCTGTGGAGCGTTCGATGCTGCGCGGCTCTGCCAAGCGCACCTTGAAGCCCAGTCCGATGACGCTGCGCAGTTCCGCTTCAAGTTTCTTCTGCAGCCCCACCATCGTCGACATCTCGTCCGTGAAGTATTCCTCCTTCACCTCCACCTGCAGTTCGCTGGTGTCGGTGTTGTCCACACGGTCTACGGTGAGCAGGAAGTGCGGCTCGTATTCCGGCAGGGAGAGGATGACCGACTCGATTTGCGAGGGGAACACGTTGACACCGCGGATGATGAGCATATCGTCACAACGTCCTAAGATGCGGTCCATGCGCACCAGCGTGCGTCCGCAATCGCATTTCTCGTAGTGGAGTGCCGTGAGGTCGTGGGTGCGGTAGCGCAGCAGGGGCATTCCCTCCTTGGTTAGGTGGGTGAAGGTCAGCTCGCCCAGCTGTCCTTCGGGCAGCGGCTCTCCCGTTTGGGGATTCAATATCTCGGGATAGAAATAGTCCTCGTTGAGGTGGGTGCCGTGCTGACACTCGCACTCATAGCCCACGCCGGGACCTGCTATCTCGCTCAGCCCATAGATATCGTAGGCCTTGATGCCCAGCGAGGCTTCCAGCTTGGTGCGCATCTCCTCCGACCACGGCTCCGCTCCGAATGCTCCCACGCGGAGCTTGAACTCGTCGCGCGACCACTCGCAGTCGCGCAGCGTCTCAGCCAGGAACATAGCGTACGAGGGCGTGCAGCAAAGGATGGTTGCCCCAAAGTCGTGCATCAGCGTGATTTGCTTCTGCGTGTTTCCGCTCGACATAGGAATGACGCTCGCTCCGATATTCGTTGCACCGTCATGGGCACCCAGTCCGCCAGTGAACAGACCATAGCCATAGCTCACCTGAAAGATATCGTTCTTCGAGGCTCCGTAGGCGGTGAAAGCACGGGAGATGGCTTCTGCCCACATCGCAAGGTCTTTACGGGTGTAGAGCACCACGACGGGTTTTCCGGTAGTGCCCGACGAGGCGTGGATGCGCACAATCTGACTCATAGGTACGGCAGCCAGTCCGAAGGGATAGTTGTCGCGCAGGTCAAGCTTGTTGGTGAAGGGCAGCTTCACGATGTCGTCAATGTCGCGGATATCACCCGGCTCCAGTCCCATCTCTTGAAACTTCTTGCGGTAGAATGGTGTGTTATGGTACACATAGTCCACCATTTTCCGCAGGCGTTGGCTCTGCAGGTCGCGAAGCTGCTCGCGACTCATACATTCTACGGTTTCGTTCCAGATCATACGGCAGTCTTCAGTTACGGTCGCCCTTTGTCTTACTCCAAAAATCGGTGAGCCAGATGTCGAACACCAGTGTGCTGTATGCAGGAATGACACCACTGGCGGTCTCGCCGTAGGCCAGTTGATAGGGAATGGTCACCCGCCAATGGTCGCCCCTGTGCATCTTCATCAGTGCGGTGCTGAAGCCGTCAACGAAATCGGCGGGAACAGGTAGGCGATAGGTCGTGGTGGTGCTGTACGAACTGTATTGCGAAACCATGTAAGGAGCCAGCACATCGGCATCGAACGTCCCCTCGAAGCTCTGGTCGAAGACATAGCCATCGGCATACGACTTGGAGGGGAGCAGTCGACCGCGATACTGGATGCACACCGAGTCAGTATAATAGGGCGACACCGTTCCCTCGCCGTGTTCTATCACGTCGACGAGGATGTGGTCGGACTGCGGGATGGTGAGCGTGTCGGACACCGTCCACTTCCGGACGGTGAAAGCGTCTGACGTGGCCGAGGCGTGCAACTGGTACTGCTCCGCGAAATACTGCTCGTTGGTGGTTTTCCAGTCGACGAATTCCTCTTCCGTACCGTCTTCCTCGCTGCACGATGCGGCAAGGAAAGGCATCAATGCCAACAGTCCCCCAAGAAAGAGCGTCTGTCTGGCGTGTGTTATCATGGCTTCAATCTTCATGGTCTCTATCTTTGTGTGTGTTTACTGCAACTTCTTCAGCAGACTGACAATGCTCACCTTGTCTTCGATGATGCCGGCCAGGTCGCTGATATTGACGCGTTCCTGTTCCATAGTATCGCGGAAGCGGAGCGTCACCTTGCCATCGTTGAGCGAGTCGTGGTCCACGGTCACGCAGTAGGGTGTACCGATGGCATCCTGCCGACGATAACGCTTGCCGATGGAGTCCTTCTCGTCATATTGGCAGTTGAAGTGGAACTTCAGGTCGTTGATGATCTCGCGTGCTTTCTCGGGCAGACCGTCCTTCTTGACCAGCGGCATGACGGCCAGTTTTACGGGAGCCAGTGCTGCAGGCAACTTCAGCACCACGCGCGTCTCACCGTTGTCGAGTTTCTCCTCGCAGTAGGAGTGGCACATGACAGAGAGGAACATACGGTCAACACCGATGGAGGTCTCGATGACAAACGGGGTATAGCTCTCGTTGGTCTGTGGGTCAAAGTATTTGATGCTCTTGCCAGAGAATTTCTCATGCTGCGACAGGTCGAAGTTGGTGCGGGAGTGAATACCCTCCACCTCCTTGAAGCCGAAGGGCATCTTGAACTCGATGTCGGTGGCAGCGTTGGCGTAGTGTGCTAACTTGTCGTGGTCGTGGAAACGGTAGTTTTCCGCACCGAAGCCCAGTGCTTGGTGCCAGGCCATACGGGTCTGCTTCCAACGCGGGAACCAGTCCAGTTCCGTGCCGGGAGCCACGAAGAACTGCATCTCCATCTGTTCGAACTCCCTCATGCGGAAGATGAACTGCCGCGCCACGATTTCGTTGCGGAACGCCTTACCAATCTGTGCGATGCCGAAGGGAATCTTCATGCGCCCAGTCTTCTGCACGTTGAGGTAGTTGACAAAGATGCCCTGAGCCGTCTCCGGACGCAGATACACCTTCATCGATCCTTCTGCGCTGGCTCCCATCTCCGTGGAGAACATCAGGTTGAACTGCCTTACGTCCGTCCAGTTGCGCGTACCACTGATGGGGCATACGATTTCCTCGTCAAGGATAATCTGCTTCAGCTCCGCGAGATCCGGTCCCTGCATGGCCTTGGCGTAGCGCTCGTGGAGCGCGTCGCGCTTGGCCACGTGTTCCTTCACGCGTTCGTTGGTCTCCAGGAACTTGGCCTCATCGAAGGCATCGCCGAAGCGTTTGCGCGCCTTAGCCACCTCCTTCTGTATCTTCTCATCGTATTTGGCAATCTGGTCTTCTATCAGCACATCGGCACGATAGCGTTTCTTCGAGTCGCGGTTGTCGATAAGGGGGTCGTTGAAGGCATCAACGTGGCCGGAAGCCTTCCATATCGTGGGGTGCATGAAGATGGCGGAATCAATACCCACGATGTTCTCGTGGAGCAGTACCATAGACTTCCACCAGTATTCCTTAATATTGTTTTTCAGTTCCACACCATTCTGTCCGTAGTCGTAGACGGCACCCAGTCCGTCGTAGATGTCGCTACTGGGGAACACGAAACCGTACTCCTTACAATGGCTTACGATTTTCTTAAATACATCTTCTTGTGCCATAATGCTCTTGTCTCGTTCAAAAATTATGCGTGCAAAGGTACGAATAAGCGAGCGAAATGCAAAAGGAAAACTCGTTTTTCTTTTCATTTCCAAGCGAAAGTACCTTCGACGCAGAGCGTCAGAGGTACGAATAAGCGAGCGAAATGCAAAATAAATTTTGTTTTTTCCTCACTTCTTCGTACCTTTGCGAGACCAAAATCTAAAAAAACAGGCTTCATGGACGACGAAATCAAGGACGACGAGACACAAAAAGTACCACAGACAGCACCCGATGACACCTTGGCGGAGGAGCACTCCGACTACAAACCCGTAGACCGGTTTGACGCAGCGGCAGTACACCACCTCAGCGGCATGTACCAAAGTTGGTTTTTGGACTATGCCTCATACGTCATACTGGAACGCGCCGTGCCCCACATCGAGGATGGTCTCAAACCCGTGCAGCGCCGCATCCTCCATTCCATGAAGCGGATGGACGACGGACGCTACAACAAGGTGGCCAACATCGTGGGACATACCATGCAGTTCCATCCTCATGGTGATGCTTCCATCGGCGATGCCCTGGTGCAGATTGGCCAGAAAGACCTGCTCGTTGACACGCAGGGAAACTGGGGAAACATCCTCACAGGCAACCGTGCCGCCGCCCCCCGTTACATTGAGGCACGTCTCTCGAAATTCGCCTTGGACACGGTGTTCAACCCGAAGACCACCGAGTGGCAGATGTCCTACGATGGGCGCAACAAGGAACCCATCACCCTGCCCGTCAAGTTCCCACTGCTGCTGGCACAGGGTGCGGAAGGTATCGCCGTAGGTCTGTCGTCGAAGATTCTGCCCCACAACTTCGTGGAGCTGTGCGATGCAGCCATCAGCTACCTGCACGGCGAGGAGTTTCACCTCTACCCCGACTTCCCCACCGGCGGTTCCATCGATGTATCGAAATACAACGATGGTCAGCGCGGCGGTTCGCTGAAGGTACGCGCCAAGATAGAGAAGCTGGACCAGAAGACCCTCGTCATCCGCGAGATTCCATTCTCCAAAACCACTGAGACCATCATCGAATCCATCCTGAAGGCCATCGACAAGGGCAAGATTAAGGCGCGCCACGTGGAAGACCTCACCGCCGCCAAGGTGGAGATACAGGTGCAGCTGGCACCGGGCGTGTCATCGGACAAGACGCTCGACGCGCTCTATGCCTTCTCCGACTGCGAGATTAACATCTCGCCCAACTGCTGCGTCATCGAGGACAACAAGCCGAAGTTCCTCACCGTGTCCGACGTGCTGCGCCACTCTACCGACCGCACGAAAGACCTCATCCGTCAGGAGCTGGAAATCCGCAAGGGCGAACTGCTCGAACAACTCCACTTCGCCTCACTTGAGAAAATCTTTATCGAGGAGCGCATCTATAAGGATCGCAAGTTTGAACAGGCTCCCGACGTCGACAGCGTGTGTGCCCACATCGACGAACGCCTCACACCTTATTATCCACAGCTGGTGCGCGAGGTGACCAAGGACGACATCCTCAAGCTCCTGGAGATTAAGATGCAGCGCATCCTCAAGTTCAACAAGGACAAGGCCGATGAACTCATGGCACGCATCAAGGCGGAGATAGAACAGATAGACCGCGACCTCAACAACTTGGTGGAGGTGACCGCCAACTGGTTCCGGTTTCTCAAGGAGAAATACGGCAAGGACCATCCCCGGCAGACCGAGATACGCAACTTCGACACCATCGAGGCGGCGAAGGTGGTGGAGGCCAACCAGAAGCTCTACATCAACCGCACCGACGGATTTATCGGCACGGGACTGAAGAAGGACGAGTTCGTCTGCAACTGTTCCGACATCGACGACATTATCCTCTTCTATCGGGAAGGTAAGTTCAAGGTCATCCGCGTGGCGGACAAGATCTTCGTCGGGAAGAACGTGCTCTGGCTCGGCGTATTCAAGAAGAACGACCAGCGCACCATATATAACATGGTGTACCGCGATGGCAAGAAGGGTTCCTATTTCATCAAGCGTTTCAACGTGCCGGCCATCACGCGCGACCGCGAATACGACCTCACGGCAGGTACGCCGGGTTCGCGCGTGGTCTACTTCACCGCCAACCCCAACGGCGAGGCCGAGGTCATCAAAATCACCCTTGACCCAGCACCCAAGCTCAAGAAAATCTTCTTCGACAAGGACTTCTCCGAGGTACTCATCAAGGGACGCGCTGCCCGCGGCAACCTACTGACCAAGTATCAGATACACCGCATCGGACTGAAGAGCCACGGCCACTCCACGCTGGGCGGACGGAAGGTGTGGTACGACCCGGATGTCAACCGCCTGAACTACGACGAGCACGGACGATTGTTGGGCGAGTTCAACGATGGTGACCAGATTCTCGTCTTCCTGCCCGGTGGCGAGTACTACCTCACCAACTTTGATGTCAACAACCACTTCGAGGACAACATCGTGCGACTGGAGAAATACGAGGCCGACAAGGTGTGGAGCTGCGTGCTCTACGATGCCGACAACCAAGGCTACCCCTACGTCAAGCGTTTCCTTCTGGAGGCCTCCAAGCGCAAGCAGTGCTACCTGGGCGAGAACGCCAACTCCAGGGAGGTGCTCCTCACCGACACCCCCTACCCGCGCATCCGCGTCACCTTTGGCGGAGCTGACCAGTTCCGCGAGCCGGAGGAGATTGACGTCGAGCAGTTCATTGCCGTCAAGGGCTACAAGGCCAAGGGCAAGCGACTCACTACGTACCAAGTGGCCGACATCACCGAACTGGAACCGACACGCCAGCTCGAACCGCCCCACGAGGGTGGAGAGGACGACACGGCGGACGAGGCAGAAGACCTGGACCCTGACGCAGGAAAGAGTCAGCAGCAGGTGATTGACGAACTGACCGGACAACAAACGCTCTTCTCGGATGAAGACTATCAATAGAACTCTCACCCTACTGGCCTTCGCCCTGGCCTGCATCACCGCCGGGGCACAGACGGCGGACGACTCGTTGCGCGTCACCACCGTCAGCCACATGGTGGGCATCGGTCCCTCACACGTGCTCGACACCTACCTCTCAGCGGAACACTTCAGCGGACAGGGACTCTCCTACCTCTTCACCACAGAGCGCAAGCGACCCTACCGCCAGTGGAGCACGAGGATGGAACACGAGGTCAACTTCTCGTCTGTCAGCGACCGCTCGGGACTGCGCGAGGAGCTGGAGGGTGCCTATAACCTCTACTGGGGACGGCTGCGCCAGTGGCACCTGCTGGACCGCCGGCTGACGCTGCAGGCTGGAGCCATGGGCAACGTCTCGCTGGGGTTTATCTATAACACCACGAACACCAACAACCCAGCACAGGCACGGGCACACCTCAACCTCATGCCCACGGGTGCCGCCACCTATCGGTTCCGGCTGCTCGGCCTGCCCATCACGGCACGCTACGCACTGTCGCTGCCCCTGGCCGGCGTGATGTTCTCACCCAACTACGGGCAGTCCTACTACGAGACCTTTGTACAGGGCGACTACGACGGCAATGTCTGCTTGACCACCTTCGTGTCGGCACCGGAATTCCGTCAGACGCTCACCCTGGCCACACCACTGTCGCCGTCCCTGACCCTCAGCATCGGCTATCTGGGAAACTACCAGCAGTCTCATGTCAACAACCTGAAACAACACGTCTACACCCATCGTTTCATGGTGGGTATCACGCGCTGCTTCTCCGTCGTGCCGCGTCGCCCGTAGCGCATCCGTCCATTTCCAAATATCCACAACGCATCATGATGACTGCCCCATCCCACCCCACGCCCTGCACCCTCCGCACCGCCTTGCTGATGCTGTGTGCGCTGCTGTCCGCCACGCTGTCCGTGTCCTGCATCAACGAGGACGAACACCCCAACACGCCGACCGGTAATTTCGAAGCCCTGTGGCGCATCCTTGATGAGCACTACTGCTTCTTCGACTATAAACAACAGGAGTACGGCCTTGACTGGGAGGAGACATACACCAAGTACAAGGAGCGCATCAGCGACCGCATGACCGACCAGCAACTCTTCGAGGTGATGACTGATATGCTCTCCGAACTGCGCGACGGCCACGTCAACCTCGGCACCAGCTACGACAACGGACGCTACTGGGCCTGGAAGGACGACTTCCCTGCCGACTACAGCGACTCCCTGGAGCGCATCTACCTCGGCACCGACTATAAGATAGCCAGCGGACTGAAATACCGCACGCTCGACGACAACATCGGCTACATCCGCTACGAGTCGTTTGCCGACGGCATCGGCGAGGGAAACCTCGATGAGGTGCTGTACGACTTCCTGCTGTGCCGCGGACTGATCATCGACATCCGCAGCAATGGTGGCGGCGAGCTGACTAACTCCGAGCGGCTGGCCGCCCGGTTCGTCAAGGAGAAGACCCTTGTGGGCTACATCCAGCACAAGACCGGCAAGGGGCACAACGACTTCAGCGAACTTCGCCCGCAGTATCTCGAACCCTCCAGCCGCATACGCTGGTACAAGCCCGTCTGCATCCTCGTAAACCGTGGCGTGTACAGTGCCGCCAATGCCTTCGTCTCCATGATGCAGGTACTTCCCGATGTCACCATTGTAGGCTGGCGCACGGGCGGTGGATCGGGACTCCCCATGAGCAACAGCCTGCCCAACGGCTGGTCTGTGCGCTATTCCGCCTGCCCCATGTACAACAGCCGAAAGGAGCAGACCGAGTTCGGCATCGAACCCGACATCGCCATCCACCTCGACGATGCCGACACTCGCCGAGGCATTGACACCATCATCGAGACAGCACGCCAAGTCATCAGGGGAAAGTAAGAAAAACAGCCATTCCCTTTGCCGTTTGCCCCTTTTTCATTAACTTTGCATCCGCAAATGCGCTTGTGGCGGAATTGGTAGACGCGCCAGACTTAGGATCTGGTGTTCCACGACGTGCAGGTTCGAGTCCTGTCAGGCGCACACTGAAGCACTGATGGCCAATCATACGTTCATTGACACAACAAAAGACAAAACAGATGAAGATACTTATCGTGAACGGTCCCAACCTCAACCTGCTCGGGAAGCGCGAACCGGGCATCTACGGCACCTCGTCGTTTGAGGACTACCTGCCCACACTGCGCGGACGCTACCCCGACGTGGAAATCGACTACTACCAGAGCAACGTGGAGGGAGAACTCATCAACCGCATGCAGCAGGACGGCTTCACCGTCGATGGCATCGTGCTCAACGCCGGTGCCTACACCCACACCTCCGTGGCGCTGCACGACTGCATCAGGTCGCTGAAGAGTCCCGTCATCGAGGTACACATCTCCAACGTACACCAGCGCGAGGAGTTCCGCCACCATTCCTTTCTCTCACCGGCCTGCCGGGGCGTGATCTGCGGCTTCGGCCTTGACTCCTACCGGCTCGCCATCGAAGCACTGCGCGGATGACCATCGACGACTACATCCTGGCACATTCTGACCCCGAGCCAGACTACCTCTACCGCCTCTGGCGCGCCACCAACATCCGGCTGCTCCACGGCCGCATGGCTTCGGGACACCTGCAGGGGCGACTACTGAAGATGCTGGTACGGATGATTCGTCCGCAACACGTACTGGAGGTGGGGACCTTCAGCGGATACAGTGCCCTGTCAATGGCTGAGGGACTGGAGGAGGGGGCGCACCTCTACACCTTCGAGATTAACGATGAACAGGAAGACTTTACTCGTCCGTGGATTGAGCAGTCGCCGTGGGCCGACCGCATCACGTTCATCATCGGCGATGCCATTACGGAGGCTCCCCGGCTGGGCATCCCGTTCGACCTCGTCTTCATCGACGGCGACAAGCGCACCTACTGCGAGACCTACGAGATGGCCCTCTCCGTGCTGCGACCCGGCGGCTTCATCCTGGCCGACAACACGCTGTGGGACGGCCACGTGACCGACCCGGCCTACGGGAAAGACCAGCAGACGCACGGCATCGTCGCCTTCAACGACCTTCTGCGCCAGGACACTCGCGTGGAGAAGGTCATCCTCCCCATTCGCGATGGTCTCACCCTAATACGCAAGCGATAGGCCGAGTTGTCCAGGCGGAACCCGGCCTTGCTGTCGAAAAACCTAACGGCAAACACCAAAACCGAAATAAAACAACGTTTATGATTCGAACAAGACATTTCATGACCACAGCGGTTCTTGCCCTGACACTCTCCGCGACGTGTCAAGCGCAAGGCCGCAAGGTGATTTCTCTGTCATCGTGGGCGTTCTCCCGCGACAGCAGTGCGTGGAAACAGGTGCAGGTGCCCCACGACTGGGCCATTGCTGGTCCGTTTGACAAGAAGTGGGATCTGCAGACCGTAGCCATCGAACAGAACGGCGAGAAGGAGAAGACGGAGAAGTCGGGACGCTCCGGCGCACTGCCCTGGATTGGCGAGGGCTTCTACCGAACGGACTGGATCGCGCCGAAGGGCTACAAGCGTGCCGTCATCGTGTTTGACGGGGCGATGAGCCAGCCCGTGGTGCGCGTGAACGGCCAGGAGGCTGGTCGCTGGGCCTACGGCTACAATGCCTTCCGCATTGACATCACGCCCTATATACAGTTCGGCCAGCGCAACCGCATCGAGGTGCATCTCCACAATGTGGAGGAGAGCAGCCGCTGGTATCCGGGCGGCGGACTCTACCGTCCGGTCTCCGTAGAGCTGTATGGCAGGCAGCATTTCTCCACCTGGGACACCTTCGTGCGCACCGTCAAGGCTTCGAGGGAAGAGGCCGAGGTGGAGGTCAGTGCACGGCTGGAAGGGCAGCTCGGCAAGGGTGGCAAGACGGTCGTTACCCTGTCGGACAAGGACGGCAAGACCATGGCTCAGCAGACCATCAACGGTGCGGCACAGGCGATAAAGACCTCACTCAAGATTTCACGCCCTCAGCTGTGGAGTCCCGAGACACCTTATTTATATCAGGTAACGCTCACTCGCTATGAGGGCAAGAAGGTGGCCGATGAGCAGACGCTGAAGACGGGCATCCGCACCGTCGCCGTGTCGAAGGAGCACGGCTTCCAGCTCAACGGCATCAGCCGCAAGATAAAGGGCGTGTGCCTCCACCACGACCTCGGTCCGCTCGGCGCGGCAGAGAACAAGGCCGCTCTCATCCGCCAAATCAAGATGATGAAGGAGATGGGGTGCGACGCTATCCGCACCGCCCACAATATGCCCAGCACCATGCAGATGGCACTGTGCGACTCGCTCGGTATGATGGTGATGGCCGAGAGCTTCGATATGTGGATCTATCCCAAGTGTAAGAACGGCTACGCCCAGTTCTTCAAGGAGTGGAGCGACAAGGACATCACCAACCTCGTGCTCAACCACCGCAACCACCCCAGCATCGTCATGTGGAGCATCGGCAACGAGATTCCCGAACAGGGCAGTGCGGAGGGCGCGGAGATTGCCCGCCACCTACAGGACCTCTGCCACCGCCTCGACCCATCGCGCCCCGTCACGCAGGGTATGGATCGCGCAGAGGCCGCACTGAAGTCGGGCTTTGCCCAAACGATGGACGTGCCGGGCTTCAACTATCGTGTACACAAGTACTACAAGAACATCGAACAGCTGCCGCAGGGCTTCCTGCTCGGTGCAGAGACGGCCTCCACCGTCAGCTCGCGCGGCGTGTATAAGTTCCCCGTGGTGGTGCGCTACAAGGACAACGTCCCTTACCCCGACGGCCAGTGCAGCAGCTACGACACGGAGTACTGTTCCTGGAGCAACCTGCCCGACGACGACTGGAAGATGCAGGACGACTACAGCTGGGTCATCGGCGAGTTTGTATGGACGGGCTTCGACTATCTGGGCGAGCCGTCTCCCTACGACACCTACTGGCCCTCGCGCAGCAGCTATTTCGGCATCTGCGACTTGGCCGGCCTGCCTAAGGACCGCTACTATATGTACCGCGCCCGATGGAACGAACGGGAACACACCACCCACCTGCTGCCCCACTGGAACTGGCAGGGACGCGAGGGTGAGGTGACCCCCGTGTACTGCTACACCGATGGTGTGGAGGGCGAGCTCTTCGTCAACGGCAAGAGTCAGGGCAGAGTACGCAAGGATCCGTCAAGCCGCCTCGACCGCTACCGCCTGCGCTGGAACGACGTGAAGTACGAGCCGGGGGAAATCCGCGTAGTCACCTACAACCAGTATGGCGACAAGGTGGGTGAGGACGTGCGGCGCACGGCAGGCGAGCCGACGCAGCTGCAACTCACAGCCGACCGCACCCAGATTGCCGCCGACGGCAACGACCTGGCCTTCGTCACCGTGAGTCTGCTGGACAAGGACGGCAACGAGTGTCCGCAGGCCGACGATGCACTGACCTTCGAGGTGACGGGAGCAGGCCAATTCAAGGCCGCCTGCAACGGCGATGCTACCTCGCTCGAACCGTTCACCCTGCCGCAGATGAAGCTCTTCTCGGGCAAGTTGGTGGTCATCGTGCAGAGCAAGAAACAGCCAGGCGACCTCACCCTCACCGTGACAGATACGGACAGAAACTTGGTAAAAAAGATTGCTTTGAAGACGATTTAGGTTTTTTCTCCTCCTGCTGTTTCATTGCGCACTCCCTGCGCAACAGTTTGTCAGCCTCGCTGGACGGAGCACAGGCCGATTTGGCCGAGGCAGGAGGATTCGCGGCTCCTTGCCTCGCCCAAATCCGCTGCGTTTTCTTTACAACCTTATCGCCTGTATCCTTGAACCGGCGGAATCTGGATTGATAATCTTTCGCGAAGGTAAGAAAAGATTTATACTTTGCTGCATTATGATGCCGCAAAGTTACTCTTTTATGTAGGAAACCCCAAATGTTTTCTCGGAAATCCGCAGTCAGGCCTCAGAGCATCACACGACCGATGCCCTTCATATCAAGGGAGACCTGTACCCCGAGAGCCTTGAACGCTCGCATCATAGAAGCAAGAGTGATGCTCTTGCCGCTTTCCAGCCTGCAGACCTGAGCACGATGCACGCCGAGCCTTTCGCCGAGTTGTTCTTGGGTGAGATTATTCGCTTCCCTCGCCTGCTTGATGGCTTCACCTACATGGTAGGCATGAAGTTCCGCAGCCAGTTTCTGTTCAAACGCATCGCGCTTAGGCGTTCCGACGGGACCGATGTAGCGGTCGGTCATTTCATCCAAAGTGTGAAGTTTCATTGCCATGTTCACCTCCTATTTTGATTCGTAATAATTCTTTCTCAATGCTTCGGCTCGGACAATCTCCTTTGACGGCACTTTCCATGTTTTCTTGACAAATCCGTGAGTGGCAACAACCAACCGCTTCTCCCGCTCGTTATAGTACTCCTTGGTCACCTTTTAATCTTGTCTTAAACTTACCTGCTCGTAAGGAGTTGTACAATTTGAGGTCGAAAACAGAATGCCCATGGGCGCATTTGTTTCTCATCTGTCGTATGATTTCGATATAATTCGGAAAGGTCTTGTCATCGCTGAATCCATAAAAACGATAGATGTCATTGCGTAGGTCTGAACTTTTCAAACTGTCAATCAACCTTATCAAATCTCCGAATGAGATATACTCCAACGTCTTCCATGCAGGCGCATATGCGTGGTTCGGATGTTTTGCATGATGCCTTTTTATGACATCATTGTTCTTTATCTCATCATTATATTTTTGCCTCAGATGATCAACAAAGGACTGCATGACAATGTTATCGCCTGCAAACCAAAATGGATAGTCTTTGTATTGATTAGA
>CAVFBU010000003.1:0-51966 GCA_963620725.1 Vescimonas coprocola | reverse complement strand
GTTCACAGTTCTCGTTGATGTCGCTTGCCAGCCGAAAGTCATAATACTTGTCGTCCGTATAAGCTTGCATGAAACCTTCGCTGAAACCACCGGCACCAGCGAACAAATCCAAATATGTTACACCCCTTCGGGTAGCGATAAATTCTTTTTTTTCAGACATAATTGACGGGTTTCTGCCCACAAAGGTACAATTAAGCGAGCAGAATACAAAAGAAAAATTCGTTTTTCTTTTTATTCTCGAACTGACGAACGAAGAAAGCGCAGAGCGGAGCTTGCTCCAGCTATGCCTTTCGAGGAGGAAGAAAACCGAAGGTTAGCGTGAGTATCTTCGACCAAAGGTCAGAGATACGATTAAGTAAAGTCTCTTCGATTCTTAAAGTTTTTGACCCTTCATCCGTGCTTCCACCCGTGGGGGTTATTTTCTTTAAGTCGACCCAATCCGTATGATCAAGTGTCTCAAACCTACTATGCTGGCTCTTGTACTCCGGCACGATCTCCTTCATCTTAGCCACGATGGCCATGTCGTCGTGGGTGAGGGTGAGGCGCAGCAGCTCGTCCTCGTGGCGGCAGGCGGTGGCATAGTCGTACTCGCGCACCTTGGCACGCAGTATCTTGGGATGTCGTGTGGGTATGGTACACTCCGCATCGTTGAGCACCTCCTCGTAGAGCTTCTCGCCGTCGCGCAGTCCCGTGAACTCCACCTCCACGTTCGTGGCTCCCGACAGCTGTATCATGCGCCGCGCCAGGTCGACAATCTTCACCGGCTTGCCCATGTCGAACACGAAGATCTCGCCGCCCCTCCCCATGGCGCCAGCCTCCAACACCAGGCGGCAGGCCTCCGGGATGAGCATGAAATAGCGGATGATGTCGGGATGGGTCACCGTGACGGGACCGCCGCGCCGTATCTGTTCGCGGAAGAGCGGTATCACGGAGCCGCTGCTGCCCAGCACGTTGCCGAAGCGCGTGGTGACAAACTGCGTCCTGCCCTCCACCTGTCCGTCCGCTATGGCACGGTTCAGACTCTGGCAGTATATCTCGCAGATGCGCTTCGAACAGCCCATCACGTTGGTGGGGTTCACGGCCTTGTCCGTGGATATCATGACAAACTTCTCCGTGCCGTACTGCACGGCCAGGTCGGCGATGATGCGTGTGCCGCGCACATTGTTGCGCACCGCCTGCACCGGGCTGTCCTCCATCATCGGCACGTGTTTATAGGCTGCGGCGTGAAACACAAACTCCGGGCGGTGTGCCGCGAACACCGACTCCATATAGTCGCGGTCGGTGATGGAGCCCACCAGCGTCAGCGTCTTCACCTCCGGGTAGCGTCGCGCCATCATCAGTCGCAGGTCGTGCATGGGTGTCTCGGCCTGGTCGATGAGCACCAGCTCCGCCGGTCCGAACTGCGCCACCTGGCGCACCATCTCGGCACCGATGCTACCGGCTGCTCCCGTGATGAGGATGCGCCGGCCACGCAGGATGCCGCCCACGGCCTCCATGTCTATCTCTATCTTGTCGCGCGGCAGGAGGTCTTCGATCTCCACCTCGTGCAGCAGGTTGAAGGACACCTGGCTCTTGCCGTCCCACTCCGTTGCTGCCGGCATCATCATGATTCGGATGCCAGCACGAATCATGGCATCCACCATCTGGACGTTGCCGCAGAAGCTCTCCGACTTCATCGGCGACACAAGCAGGGCCTCTACGCCCCGCGCCTTCAGGCGGTCGGCGATGCCCTCACCGTTGATAAACACCTTACATCCCAACAGGAAGATACCCCCGCGCTCCGGGCGGTCGCTGATGAAGGCACGCAGCACATACTTCTTCTCCTTCACACTGCGTATGCTGTTGGCGATGGCGATGCCCCCGGCCTGTGTGCCATAGATGGCCACAGGGACGGCCTTGTCCGTGCGGAACGACTCGAAGGCCGCCTTGGCCAGCAGTCGCACGATCCATATCAGGAACGTGCCCACCACGAAGATGACCATCACACACTGCACGCTGGGCAGCAGTACGAAGGACGGTGTTACCAGGACACCCACCAGTGCCACACACACGCTCCCCAGCAGCATGGCCAGTACGATGCGGCAGAGGTCCACATACGACGAGAAGCGCATGATGCCCAGATACGTATGGAAGAGGTGGAAGAAGAGGCAATAGAAGGGCAGTGTGCACACCAGTCCCAGTACGGCGTGCCACCCGTACTCCACCGGCCACAGGCCACCCCTGTCCATATAGGTTCCCACCACGCCGGCGAACAACACCGCCAGACAGTCCAGTGCCAGTACGCACCAATAGGGCAGTGCCTGTTTGGTGAAATACCAGTCTGCGAACGTGTTGTACAGATTCTTCACACTCTTCATTGCTTTCATCATCATCTTCCTTCGGTTGTAGTTCGCCTCGCGAGGAGGCTGTCTGTCAAGGTCTTTTTTGCAAAAAGGACGCTTTTATCAATCCTGCAAAACGAAACATTCCCTTGTCTGTCAAGCAGTTACAAACGTCCCTCGAAAAGTTCGGGAGATTTCCCGACTCCATCCCTCTTCATCGCGGAAGTCAGAATGGTGATGCAAAGGTACACCTTTTATTGTAAATAGACAAAAAAAATACCACTTTTTTTTAAGAAAGTGGCATTTTTGGTTTGATGACGGAATGGTCAACTGAGGCAACCGATGATTTCGCTGACCGACTGGCAGCCGTGGGCATCGAGCCAGCGGTTGATGCCATCGCGCACCTTCATGGTGACCGTCGGGTCGATGAAGTTGGCCGTACCAATCTCTATGGCTGTTGCTCCCGCCATCAGGAATTCGATGGCATCGTGGGCATTCATGATGCCACCCAAGCCCACCACCGGAATCTTGACCGCTCGTGCCACCTGCCACACCATGCGCAGGGCGACCGGTTTGACGGCAGGGCCACTCAGTCCCCCCGTGGTGATGCTAAGCACCGGGCTGCGCTTCTCAATGTCGATGGCCATACCCATCAGGGTGTTGATCAGCGACACGCTGTCCGCACCCTGCGCCTCGCAGGCCCGTGCGATGTCCGCGATATTCGTGACATTAGGCGACAGTTTCACGATGAGCGTCTTATGATACCGTTCGCGCACCGCCTTCACCACGCTCTCCGCCCCTGCACAGGTCACGCCGAACGCCATGCCCCCATCCTTCACGTTGGGACACGAGATATTGAGTTCGATGGCCGGGATGCGATCCAGTGCATCAATCCGCGCCGCACACTCCGCATAGTCGTCGGGCGACGACCCACTAACGTTGACGATGACATTCGTGTCGATATCCTTGAGCTGCGGATAGATCTGTTCACAGAAATAGTCCACACCCTTATTCTGAAGCCCCACACAGTTCAGCATACCACTTGGTGTTTCCGCCATGCGCGGATAGTCATTACCCTCGCGTGCCTTCAGTGTCGTACCCTTCACGATGAAGCCCCCCAACTGGTCGAGCGGTACGAAGTCCGCATACTCCAGTCCGTAGCCGAAGGTACCCGAGGCCGTCAGCACCGGGTTCTTCAGTGCCAGCCTGCCGACATTCACTTTCAGATTTGCCATAGCAGTTGTTTTACGTTAAACACCGGTCCGTCCTTGCAGACACACTGGTTGCCGCGCACCGTCTTCTCCACACAGCAGAGACAGGCACCGAGTCCGCACGCCATACTATTCTCCAGCGACACCTCACACTCCACGTTGGCCTTGGCCGCATAGCGTGCCACCGCCATCATCATGGGTTTCGGTCCGCAGACAGCGATGCGGTCAAAGGTCTCCTTGTTCAGCAGCGAGTGGTTCGTGACGAAGCCACGCTCCCCCTCCGAGCCATCCTCCGTGGTGATGCCGACGCGCCCGTAGCGACGGAAGTGTTCCAGTTCCAGTAGGTCTGCCTTGGAGCGTGCCCCCAACAGGAACGTCGGTTCGCAGCCCTGTCGCTGCATCTCCGCCCCCATATAGAGCAGTGGAGCAACCCCCACGCCGCCCCCGACCAGCAGGAGTCGTTCCGAGTCGTTGACCGGCATGGTGAAGCCGTGACCCAGCGGCAGGATGCAGTTGACCGTGTCACCCTGCTGCAGCTGACCCAGATACTGCGTACCCCGGCCCACCATCGCCACCATGAGCCACAGCTCGTTGTGTTCCCTATCCACAAAATTAATGGAGATGGGTCGACGGAGCAATACGCCGTCGACCCCCTCCATACTTACCTCGACAAACTGTCCGGGAAACATCTCCGGCAGCGGTTCGTCGTGTGACAATCTGATCAAGACGTGCTTGGCACTCAAGTGCTGCACACCCTTTACGACCAGGTCATAACCATATTTTCTCATGACTCTCGTGAGGAAATGTTCAGCCCTCCTGATTCTCAGGACGCAGCTTACGCACCGTCTCACCGGCGCGCCACATCTCCTGGTTGCGCATGGCCTCCAGTTCCTTCTCCAGTCCGGCACGGTAGTCGGGTTTCGAGTTGGCATCGATAGAAATCTGTGCCTCATTACCCGTCTTCACCGAGTAGTAGAGCCACTCCATCACCGGTTTCACGGCATCGTGGAAGCGAGGAGCCCAATCCAGTGCACCGCGCTGTGCCGTCGTGGAGCAGTTGGCATACATCCAGTCCATACCCTTTGCACCAAACAGCGGACCCAGGCTCTGCGTCAGTTCCTCCACCGTCTCGTTGAAAGCCTCCGACGGCGTATGACCATTCTCGCGCAGCACCTCATACTGAGCCAGCAGCAGTCCCTGGATGGCACCCATCAGTGAGCCACGCTCACCCGTCAGGTCACTGGTAGCCTCGCGCTGGAACGTTGTCTCAAACAGATAGCCTGCTCCAATGCCGATACCGAAGGCGATGGTCTTCTCCTTCGCCTTTCCGCTCGCATCCTGATAGACCGCATACGAGCAGTTCAGGCCGCGTCCCTCGCAGAACATCGTGCGGAGCGATGTGCCAGAGCCCTTGGGAGCCACCATGATGACATCGACATCCTTCGGCGGCACCACACCCGTGCGGTCGCTCCAGTTGATGGCGAAGCCATGGCTGTAGTACAGCGTCTTGCCCGGCTTCAGATATTTCTTGATGTTCGGCCACACCTGGATCTGTCCGGCATCCGACAGGAGCATACAGAGAATCGTGCCCTTCTCGGCGGCCTCTTCGATGGAGAAGAGCGTCTTGCCCGGCACCCAGCCATCAGCCACCGCCTTGTCGTAGGTCTTACCCTGACGCTGTCCCACAATGACGTTGAAGCCATTGTCGCGCAGGTTGCAAGCCTGTCCGGGGCCCTGGATGCCATAGCCGATGACAGCTATCACTTCATCTTTCAATACTTCACGTGCTTTCTCCAAGGAGAACTCCTTGCTGGTGACTACGGTTTCCACCACACCACCAAAATTCATTTCTGCCATAATTGAAAATCGTATAAATAAATTAACTGATTCCAGCTGCAAAGGTAACACATTATCACCAATCAGCCAAATTTTCATTCAAACTTTCACAAATTTATCCATTCATGCGTTCCCTTTCGTCCAAGAACTCGCTGACCTCCTCCTGCGTTGACCGCGTGACGGCGATGCGTCCACTGCGTGTGTACTGCAGCACACAGCCATAGTCGTTGAGCTTATGGTAGAGTTTGAGGATGTCGGCAGTGATGCCAAACTTCATCACGATGACATACGTCGGGTTGACCTCCGTGATACTGGCGTCCGCCCGTCGGATGATGCGGCATATCTCGGGGTTGCCGAACACTATATCTGTAGAGAGCTTATAGAGTGCCGTTTCACGGATGAAGAGTTGGCTATCCGTGAAATAGTCCGCCTTCACCACATCAATTTTCTTCTCAATCTGTCGGGTAATCTTACTGATTTGGTCCTCGTCGCTCCATGCCGTGATGGTGTACTTATGAATACCCTCGATGCTGGACGGCGACACGTTCAGGCTCTCGATGTTAACCTGCCGGCGCGTGAACACCGCCGTAATCTGGTTGAGGATACCCGCGATGTTCTCCGAGTAGACTAACAGGGTGTACAGGGTCTTGTCGTTTATTTTCTTTTCCATGGTTTGCTGTTGTTAGGGAAATGGAAATCTGCTGCGGTCATACGTTGACCTCCAGCATCATGTCGTCGACGTTGAGTCCCGGTGGCGTCATCGGTAACACGTTGTCATCCTCCAGGATGGCACACTCCAGGATATACGGCCCTTCCGTCTCCACCATCCTGCGGACGGCAGCAGGCAGGCAGGCCCGGTCGGTGACCGCCTCGTAGGGGATGCCATACGCCTGCGCAATCAACTCGTAGCAAGGATTCAGCATCTTGGTGAACGACTGTCGCCGGTGCCAGAACATATCCTGCCACTGTCGCACATTGCCTAAGTAGTGGTTGTTCATGAGAATCATCTTCACCGGTGTCTGCTGTTCCATGATGGTGCCCAGTTCCTCGATGCACATCTGGAAGCCCCCATCACCCATGAAGCAGCACACCATACGTCCGGGAGCCCCGAAGGTCGCCCCGATGGCCGCCGGCATGCCATAGCCCATCGTACCCAGTCCGCCACTGGTGCAGAGGCTGCGGCTGTGATGGTATTTGAAGTATCGCGTGGCGAAGAGCTGGTTCTGTCCCACGTCCGTCACGAGGACAGCATCATCGGGTGTGGCCTCCGCCACGGCATGCACCACCTCACCCATCAGCAGTGGTCCCTCCTGGGGATGGATGGCCGGTTCGATGACCCGCTCCCGTTCCTGTTCCTGAAGCGGCAGGAACGAGTCGCGCCACTCCTTATGACTGGTCTGATGGACCAGTGCCGTCAGTGCCGGCAGCGACTCCTTGCAGTCGGCGATGATGGCCACGTCACTCTTCACATTCTTGTCTATCTCACTCCTGTCGATGTCCAGGTGGATAATCTTAGCCTGTCGGGCATACGTCTTCACGTTTCCCGTGACCCGGTCGCTGAAGCGCATGCCGATGGCTATCAGCACGTCACACTCCTGTTCCTTCATGTTGACCGCATAGTTGCCGTGCATGCCCAGCATCCCCACGTTGAGCGGATGGTCGGACGGCAGTGCGCTGAGTCCCAACATGGTGCGCCCCGCCGGGATGTCCGCCTTCTCCAAGAAGTCGCGCAGCTCCTGCTGCGCATTCCCCAGTTCCACGCCCTGTCCCACGAGAGCCAGTGGCCGCTTCGCGCCGTTGATCCACCGCGCCGCCTTGGCCACCGCCTCACTGTTGAGTCGCGGACTGGCCACATAGGAGCGCACGAAGTCCACCTTCTGCGGTTGGAACACCACCTCCTCCGTCTGTGCATTTTTCGGGAAGTCGAGCACCACCGGCCCCGGTCTCCCACTCCGTGCGATATAGAACGCCCGGCTCACCGCCCATGCGATGTCCTCCGCATGACGGATCTGGTAGCTCCACTTCGAGATGGGCTGTGCCAGTCCTACGAGGTCCACCTCCTGGAACGCATCCGTTCCCAACGCGGCGACAGGCACCTGTCCGGCAATCACCACGATGGGTGTCGAGTCGAGCATGGCATCCGCCACCCCCGTCATGGTATTAGTAGCCCCCGGCCCACTCGTCACCAGACACACCCCCACCTCACCACTCACGCGGGCATAGCCCTCGGCGGCGTGTGTCGCCCCCTGTTCGTGGCGCACGAGGATATGGTCGAAAGCCTTCTTCTCCCCTCTGGTATAGTCATAGAGCGCGTCGTACACCGGCATGATAGAACCGCCCGGATAACCGAAGATGGTGGTCACCCCTTCGTTCTTCAGTGCCAGCATCAGTGCCTCACTTCCTTTTATCTTTTCCATGCTTTTTGTTTTTTCTCTTTCATACAGATACCGCCGTGCGCATCAGTCGATGACCCGTACCCCACCCTTGTCGGCTGAGGACACGCTCTGCGCATAGGCCCGCAGGGCCTTCGACACCTGTCTGTTGCGCTTCAGCGGCTGTGCCGGACGCGCCGCCAGTTCCTCGTCACTCAGACGCACGTTGATGGAGCGGTGGGGAATGTCTATCTCAATGATGTCACCATCCTTGATCTTCCCGATGTTACCACCTGCCGCAGCCTCCGGTGAGATATGTCCGATGCTCAGTCCCGACGTACCACCACTGAAGCGTCCGTCGGTAATCAGCGCACACTCCTTACCCATGTGCATACTCTTTATATAAGAGGTGGGGTACAGCATCTCCTGCATGCCCGGTCCACCCTTCGGTCCCTCGTGCGTAATCACCACGCAGTCGCCCTTCTTCACCTTACCGCCGAGGATGCCCTCGCAGGCATCCTCCTGTGAGTCGAACACAACGGCAGGGCCTTCGAAATGCCACAGCGACTCGTCAACCCCCGCCGTCTTAACCACGCAGCCGTCCTGTGCGATATTACCGAAGAGCACGGCCAGTCCCCCGTCCTTGGTATAGGCGTGGGCGATGTCGCGGATGCAGCCACCGGCACGGTCTTCGTCCAGCGACGGATACTGCTCATTCTGCGAACCCATCTTCGTGCTGAAGTGCTGTCCCGGAGCCGAGAAATAGATGTCCGGGCGGTTGGCGATGTCATACTTCGCCATGGCCTCGCCCAGCGTCATGCCGTCCACGCGACGGGCAGAGCCATCAATCAGTCCACCCTTGTTCAGCTCGTTGAGGATGCCCAGGATGCCCCCGGCGCGGTTGCACTCCTGCACACTGTATTTCTGGGTGTTCGGAGCGAGTTTGCAGAGGCACGGTGTCTTGCGGCTCAGCACGTCGATGTCGTTCATCGTGAAGTCCGCCCCCGCCTCCTGTGCCACCGCCAACAGGTGGAGCACCGTATTGGTGGAACCGCCCATGGCGATGTCCAGTGTCATGGCGTTGAGGAACGCCTGTCGGGTGGCGATGTTACGCGGCAGTACGCCCTCGTCGCCATCCTCATAGTAAGCCAACGCATTCTTCACAATCTGTCGGGCCGCCTGTCGGAACAGTTCCACGCGCCGTTCGTGGGTAGCGAGAATCGTGCCGTTGCCCGGCAGTGAGAGACCGATGGCCTCCGTGAGCGAGTTCATCGAGTTGGCCGTGAACATCCCCGAGCAACTGCCGCAGCCCGGACAGGCACACTGCTCAATCTCCTGCAGTTCCTCGTCGCTGACCGAGGGGTCTGCCCCCTTCACCATAGCCGTGATGAGGTCTGCGTTCTCCCCTCTCCAGCGTCCGGCCTCCATCGGTCCGCCCGAGCAGAACACCGCCGGGATGTTCAGTCGCATGGCCGCCATCAGCATGCCCGGTGTCACCTTGTCGCAGTTGGAGATGCAGATCATGGCATCCGCCTTGTGGGCGTTGACCATATACTCCACCGAGTCGGCGATGATGTCGCGCGAGGGCAGCGAATACAGCATACCATCGTGGCCCATGGCGATGCCGTCGTCGATGGCGATGGTATTGAACTCCGCCGCATAGCAGCCCATCTTCTCTATCTCCTCCCGGACGATCTGTCCGATCTCATGCAGGTGCGTATGACCCGGTACAAACTGCGTAAAGGAGTTTACTATGGCAATAATCGGTTTGCCAAACTG
This sequence comes from Vescimonas coprocola, assembly GCA_963620725.1. Lineage (GTDB taxonomy): Bacteria > Bacteroidota > Bacteroidia > Bacteroidales > Bacteroidaceae > Prevotella. The sequence goes on along the minus strand of CAVFBU010000003.1, from coordinate 42,447 downwards.
TTCGTGTTTCATTCCCGTGGCCACCCAGAGTGCGCGAGCACCGGCCATCCGTCTTCCTTCAGTGCATACCGCACTGCGTAATTGGTGTTTCATCTCTATCCTTTTTTATGTGTTATTCGTTGTAATTGGTTGCAAAGTTACACTTTTTTCACCGAACAACCAACAAACATTAGACAATTTTCGGTTTTTGCTTATGATTTGAAAGTTACGAACCAAAAAAGTGGACTATAGTCTCCTATAGTCCACCTCTATTCCCTTAACAATCTCTTTACCTTAAAAGCCTATACCTTGTGTACTTTACTTTCTGGGCGCAAAGTTAAGCGGTTTCCGCGTTGCCGTCCACCTTTTTTGCCCGTATTCTGCATGAAACAGGTTTATTTTTGACCTTCGTCAATTCTGCACGGACTTTCCCATCCATGAGGAGGCAGGTATGGCCAGAGAAGGAGGAATAAAAAATAAACGCCTGTTTATTTTGTATTTCACTCGGTTTGCACTACCTTTGCAAAAAAAAATAAAGCAAGTAACACCATGCCAGAATTAAGTCGTTTTTTCGGAATCATTATAGCGATGTTTATGGACGACCACAACCCTCCACATTTCCATGTGAGATATGGAGATTATGAAGCCATCATCACCCTTCAAAACGGCATCGTTAAAGGTGAGTTGCCCAAAAAGGTGCTCAAAGATGTCTTTGAATGGATGGATTTACACCACAAGGAACTGGAGCTAAACTGGCAAAGACTTCAAGAAGGCAAAGAAGTCATTAAAATCGAACCCCTTAAATAGTTGTATCATATGACAGACGTAGATTTAATAAGAATCGTAGATGTTGACTACATCAAAGACTACACCATGGACTTAACGTTCAGTAATGGTGAGATTAAACGTATAGATTTTCTCCCTCTGTTACAAGGCAGTAGACGAGAGGAACTAAAAGACCTGAACAATTTCATTCAATTCGGTCTGAACCATTGGACTCTTGAATGGTATAACGGGATTGACTTTGCACCAGACTTCCTATATAAACAAGGAAAAGAAATAGCATAAAAGTATGGCAAAACACTACACGAAACTGGCGGTGCTGTTAGCCGCCGCGCTGGCCGCCTCCTGCGGCAGCAGCAAGAAGCTCCAGACCCCCGAGGAACAGCCCACGGGTCACATCACCCTTACCACGCCCGAGGGCGACGAGGAAATGGTGTACCTAACGCTCAGTGATGCCCAGCGCGACATCGTGAAGCGGAACAACGCCTTCGCCCTGCAACTCTTCCATAAGGTCAGCGGTCAGGACAGTAAGATTGTGTCGCCACTCAGTGTGGCCTACCTCATGGGGATGTTAGCCAATGGTGCTGACGGCAACACCCGTCAGGAAGTCCTCACGGCCATCGGCTGCGAAGGTCTTCAGGTGGAAGACCTCAACACCCTCTACAAGGAACTGCTGCAGAAGGCCGGACGACTCGACCGCCAAACCACGGTGAGCATCGCCAACTACATCGCCGTCAACCGGCAGTACCAGCTCCGCCCGGCGTTCGTTGAAGCCATGAAGGACAGCTACCAGGCCGGTGTGGAAAGCATGGACTTCAGCAGTCCCTCCGCCCTGAAACGCATCAACGGCTGGTGTGCCAAGCATACCGATGGTATGATACCCTCCATCATCGACCAGACCGACCCTGCCGCCGTGTCGTACCTGATGAACGCCATCTATTTCAATGGGACGTGGGAGAAGAAATTCAAGACTGGCGACACCCACGAGGAGTCCTTCCGTGGCTACACGCGAAACATCCAGAAGGTGGAGATGATGCACCAGCGCAGCAAGTTCCAGTATGCGGAAATGCCCGGCTACCGCGCCGTCCTACTGCCCTACGGAAACGGCACCTACCGCATGACGGTGCTCCTGCCCAACGAGGACAAGAGCATCAGCGACATGATGGCCACCATCGACACGCAGGCGTTGGACACACTATACGACAAGATGGAGACCTGCAAGGTCAACCTAAAGTTGCCCCGGTTCACTACCGAAACCAAGCTACCACTCAACGGCATCGTCAGTGCCTTGGGTGCACCAGCCATCTTCAGTCCTACGAAGGCCGACTTCAGCCAGTTTGCCGATGGCCGGTTCTACGTGTCGCAGATGTTGCAGAAGGCCAAGATAGAGGTCAGTGAGGAGGGCACGAAGGCCGCCGCCGTCACCGCTGCCGTCATGCTGACCAGTGCCTTGCCCATGGAATACCGCCCTGTCGATTTCATCGCCGACCGTCCGTTCGTCTACACCATCAGCGACCGGCAGAGCGGTGCCCTGCTGTTCATCGGTCAGTTCACCGGCAACAACTAAACTTGCAACCCAGTTGCAGAAAACGGCGGTTGCCTTGACTTTTGTTTCCCGTTATGCGGACGTTTCGCTACCTTTGCAGCAGAAACAAGCTTAACGAGTAATGAGAAACAATGTCATACGCCTGGCCGTCGTGGCCGTCGCCACACTGGTGGCCATTGGCGCGTTCACCCTCCTGTCGCACGGCGGCGAGGAGCACCACGATGCGCACGCTGCGGAGGAACACCACCACCATGGAGAAGAAGACTTCCAGAACATCCCACTGACCGCCCGGCAAGTTGAGACCATCAACCTAAAGACCGACTCCGTCGCCCACCGCGAGTTGGAGGCCACCGTCCGTGCCAACGGCACCCTCGTGCTGCGCCCCCAGTCGGTGGGCCACGTAGCCTCACTGATGGGCGGTGTGGTGAGAGCCGTCCTCGTCAAGGACGGGCAGCACGTCACACGCGGACAGGTCGTGGCCACCATCGAGAACACCGATGTGGTGACCCTGCAACGCGAATACTACGCCGCCTATAAGGAGTGGGAACTGGCCAAGAGCGAACAGCAGCGGCAGGAGACACTGGCACAGCAGGGCGCTGGGGTGCAGAAGACCCGCCAGCAGGCCGAGCGCGACTGTCAGGTGGCGCACGCCAGTATGACTGGCATCGGGCGACAGCTGCAACAGTTGGGCATCAGTACGGCACTGGTAGGGCGCGGCCAGTTCACGTCCACCTTCCCCCTGCGCGCCCCCATCAGCGGTACGGTGAGCCAGCTCAACGCCTCGTTGGGCAGCTATGCCGATATGCAGACCCCCCTGATGACCATCCGCGACAACAAGGCCGTGGAGTGTGACCTGAACCTCTTCGAGAAAGACCTCGCCAAGGTGAACCGCGGTGACCGCGTGCTGCTGACCCTAACCAACCAACCCGACGTACAGGTCAGCGGAGCGGTCTATGCCGTCAACGACTATTTCACCGATGGTACCAAGAGCGTGGCCGTACACGTCCGGCTGGACGGCAACGCCCGGGCACACCTCTTCGATGGGATGTTCGTCAGCGGACGCATCGCCACCGGGCGGCAACGCTGCAAGTCGCTGCCCTCCACGGCCATCGTCAACACCGACGGCAAGCACTACATCTTCGCACTCGACAAGAAAGGGAAGGACGGCGACTGTGTGTTCTCGCGCCACGAGGTGACCACCGGTGTGACCGACTCCGGCTATACGGAGGTGGCCCTCTGCAAGCACATACAGGACGGTCAGCAGATTGTGACGGAGAACGTGTTCTACCTGGCCTCGCTCATCGGCGAGCACGGCGAGCACAACCATTAACCCACAGACAAGTCCCTTTCCCCTTATGTTTCAGAAACTGATTGATTGCTCCGTCCACCATAAGTTGACGACAGGCATCCTCACCCTGGCTATGGCCGTGTGGGGCATCGTGTCACTGCTGCACCTACCCTTCGACGCCACGCCCGACATCACCGACAACCAGGTGCAGGTCATCACGCAGGCCCCAGCACTGGGTGCCCAGGAGGTGGAGCAGTACATCACCACCCCCATCGAGATGGCACTGGCCAACGTGCCGCGACTGGAGGAGCGGCGCAGCATCTCGCGCAGCGGACTCTCCGTCATCACCCTCGTGTTCGACGATGCCGCAGACCTCTACTGGGCGCGCTCGCAGGTCAGTCAGGTGCTGGCAGACGTGACCAAGGAACTGCCCACCAACACCGACACCGAGATGGGTCCCATCGCCACCGCCCTCGGTGAGATCTACCACTATACGATACGCGCCAAGGAGGGCTACGAAGACCGATACACGCTGACCCAGTTGCGCACCATGCAGGACTGGATTGTGCGCAAGCAACTGTCGGGCACACCCGGTGTGGCCGAGGTGAGCGGTTGGGGCGGCTATGTCAAGCAGTACGAGGTGGCGGTGGAGAGCGACCGGCTGTCGGCCTTCGGCCTGACCATCGGCGACGTATTCGAAGCCCTGCAACAGAACAATGCCAACACCGGTGGCAGCTACATCGAGCAGGATGCCAACCAATACTACATCCGTGGCCTCGGCACGCTGACCTCAGCCGACGACCTCCGACAGGTGGCCGTCAGGACAGCAGGCGGCACCATCGTGCGCGTGGGTGACGTGGCCACCGTACAGCTGGGACACGCCACGCGCTTCGGTGCAGTGACGCGCAACGGCGAGGGCGAGGTGGTGGCCGGCATTGCCATCATGTTGAAAGGCGAGAACTTCCAGGAGGTCAGCCAGCGCGTCAAGGAGCGCATCAGTCAGATCCAGCAGTCGCTGCCCGAGGGCATCGTCATCGAGCCGTTCATCGACCGCACCAACTTAGTGGAGCGCGTGGAACACACCATCGCCCACAACCTCATCGTAGGCGGACTGATCGTCCTCTTCGTACTCATCCTCTTCCTCGGCAACTGGCGCGCCGGCCTCGTCGTGGCCAGCGTCATTCCGCTGAGTATGCTCTTTGCCTTCGGTATGATGTACACCTTCGGCATCGACGGCAACTTGATGAGTCTCGGAGCCATTGACTTCGGTATGATTGTCGACTCGGCCGTCATCATCGTCGAGGCAGTGGTGACCCACGTCAACGGCAGTGCGGCCCGATACCCATCGCTGCGGCTGAGTCGCCAGGAGATGGACAGCGAGGTGCACCATGCCGCCTCGCGCATCCGGCAGAGTGCGGCCTACGGCGAAATCATCATCATGATTGTCTACGTGCCACTGATGGCATTGACTGGCATCGAGGGCAAGATGTTCCGCCCCATGGCACTGACCGTGTTCTTCGCCATCCTCGGTGCCTTCATCCTCTCGCTCACCTACGTGCCCATGGCCAGCTGCACCTTCCTGAGCCGCACCGTCCACACGAAAGAAAGTCTCTCCGACCGACTGTTAGCCAAGTTGCAGACGCTGTACTTACCCCTATTGGAATGGACGCTGCGGCGGCGCAGGGATGTCATCACGGCTGCCGTGACCCTCTTCTGCGTCAGCGGTGTGGCGTTCAAGTTCCTGGGCGGTGAGTTCATCCCCACCTTAGAGGAAGGCGACTTCGCCATCGAGATGAGCATGGCACAGGGCACGTCGCTCTCGCAGATGGTGGAGAGCTGCAGCAAGGCAGAGCGGTTGATCAAGACACAGTTTCCGGAGGTGAAACAGGTGGTGAGCCGCATCGGTAGTGCGGAGATTCCCACCGACCCGATGCCCGTGGAGCGTGCCGACATCATGGTGGCCTTGAAGCCCAAGGCCGAATGGACCTCGGCCAAGACCACCAGTCAGTTGATGGCGATGATGTCGGAGACACTGGAGCGCATCCCGGGTATGGAAGCCGAGTTGACACAGCCCATCCAGATGCGCAACAACGAGTTGCTGACGGGTATCAAGCAGGACGTAGCCATCAAGGTGTTCGGTGAAGACCTGGAGGTGCTGCGGCAGCAGGCCGACCGCATTGCCGCCCTGGTGAAGGGTGTGCGCGGCGTGAGCGGTGTCCAGGTGGAACAGGTGACGGGACTGCCCCAGATACAGGTGCGCTACGACCGCCAGCGCATGGCGGCCTACGGGGTGCGCATCGACGAGGCCAACCGCGTGTTGGAGACCGCCTTTGCCGGAGCGGTGGCCGGTGCGGTCTATGAGGGCGAGAAGAAGTTCGATGTGGTGATCCGTCTCCGTCAGGAGCAGCGCACGGTGGAAGCCCTCCGCCGCCTGCCCGTCCCCGTGGGTGGCGGCCTTACCGTGCCCCTGGAGCAGTTGGCCGACATCGTGCAGGAGCCTGCTCCCGCCCAGGTGTCACACGAAGGTGGCGAGCGCCGCATCTATGTAGGCTTCAACGTCAAGGGGCGCGACGTGCAGTCGACCATCCGGGAGATTGAGCAACTGATGGCCGACAAGGTGCAGTTGCCCGAAGGCTATTACTACACCTACGGTGGTGAGTTCCAGAACCTGCAGCAGGCCATCGACCGCCTTTCCATCGTACTGCCCGTCGCCCTGCTGGTCATCCTGCTACTGCTCTACGCCACGGTGAAGAACCTGCGTGAGGCCCTGTTTGTCTTCTCCGCCATTCCACTGGCCGCCATCGGTGGTGTGTGGGCCTTGTGGCTGAGGGGGATGCCCTTCTCCATCTCGGCCGGTGTGGGCTTCATCGCCCTGTTCGGTGTGGCGGTGCTCAACGGCATCGTACTGGTGGGACAGATGAACCAGTTGCAGCGCGAGGGCGAGACCGACATCCACCGGCGCATCGTCCGCAGTTGCATGGTGCGCCTGCGCCCTGTCCTTATGACAGCACTCGTGGCCTCTATGGGTTTCCTGCCCATGGCCCTCTCAACGGGCGATGGTGCGGAGGTGCAACGCCCCCTGGCCACGGTGGTCATCGGTGGTCTCGTCACGGCCACCCTCCTCACCCTGTTGGTACTGCCTGCCGTCTACCGCACCTTCACCAAAGAATAGTCACACCTTATTATATATAGAGCAAAGACCCTATGAGAAACCTCATCCTCATCGCCGTGGCCACCCTGACGGCCACGACCGCTGCAGCCCAGCAGCACCGCCTGTCGCTTCAGGCCTGCATCGACCTGGCCCAAGAGCAGAACGCGACCCTGCGCACGGGTCAGAAGCAGGTGGAACAGGCACACGCCCTGCAAGGTACGGCGTGGAACCTGGACAAGACGGAGCTGTCGCTCTCGCAAGACCCCACCGCAGGCGGCAGTCCCGACAATGCCATGGCCGTCACCCAGCGCATCGACTTCCCCACGGTGTACCTCGCCCGAAGCCGACAGCTGAAGGCGGAGACGCAGGCACAGCGTAGCCAGCTCGACGTGGTGCGCAAGGAGGTGGAGGCCGACGTGGCCTCGGCCTACTACCTACTGGTGTTCCGGGAGCAGTGTCTGCGCAACCTACACCGCCAGGACAGCATCCTCACACGCTACCACGCCGTGGTCAGTCGCCGGTTGGAGGCCGGTGAGACCGGGCGACGCGAGCTCCTCAACGCCGAACGACTGCAACGCGAGAGCCAGCTCAACATTGCCCAGGCCCAAAGCGAGGCCGAGGCGGCACGCCTGCAACTGATGCTGCTGCTCGGTACGGATGAACCCATCGCCCCGGCTGACGACACCCTAACGGCAGTACGCTGCTCCACCCCACTGTTCAACTATCGGCAAAGTCCTGAGGGACGGCTTGCCAGTGACCGCTTAGAGGCTGCCGCACGTCAGGTCAGCGTGGAGAAGGGCGGCTACGCCCCCACGCTATCCCTCTCCCTGCGCCACCAGATGGTCATCAGCGCGTGGAACCCCTACCACCAAGACCGCAGTCGCTTCGATGGCGGCAACTTCATGGGTTTCGAGGTCGGTGTGGGCATTCCCCTGTTCTACGGAGCCACCAAGGCGCGCGTCAAGGCCGCCAAGGCCGAGCGCGAACAGTTGCAGCTGCAGGCTGGAGAGGAAGCGCGGCGGCGCGAGACCCAGTACCACACCCTGCTCGCCCAGTGTCAGACGGCGCGCCAGCGGATGGAATACTACACGAAGGACGGTCGTCAGTGGAACGACGAAATCGTGCGCCTCGCCACCGCCGAATACGAGCAGGGCGAAATCGGCTACGTGGAGTATGTCGGCATCCTGAGGGATGCCATGGCCGCCCGCCAGCAATGTGCCGCCGCCATCAACGACTACAACCAGGCCGTCATCGGACTGCAGCGTCTCTGCGGAAAATAGCGCGAAAAACAAAGCGTTTATTTGGTCGTTCGAAAAAAAAACTCTACCTTTGCAGGCAGACAAAAACCTGGAACGCTTATGAGACAACTGAAGATCAGCACATCCATCACCAATCGGGAGAGTGAATCGCTTGAGAAGTATCTGCAGGAAATCGGTAAGGAAGACCTGCTCACGGTGGATGAAGAGGTGGAGCTGGCACGGCGCATCCAGAAGGGCGACAAGCGCGCCTTGGAGAAGCTGACAAGGGCCAACCTGCGCTTCGTGGTCTCTGTGGCCAAGCAATACCAGAACAGGGGACTGTCGCTGCCCGACCTCATTGACGAGGGCAACATCGGACTCATCAAGGCCGCCGAGAAGTTTGACGAGACGCGCGGCTTCAAGTTCATCTCCTACGCCGTCTGGTGGATTCGGCAGAGCATCCTGCAGGCCATCGCGGAGCAGAGCCGTCTGGTGCGGATGCCGATGAACCAGCAGAGTGCGCTGAGCCGGGTGAACCAGGAGGTCAACAAGTTCGAGCAGGAACACGAGCGGAAGCCCTCGGTGGAGGAGCTGACACAGATCACCGACCTGCCGGAGGACAAGATAGACGGGGCACTCAACGCCCACACGCGCCACGTGTCGATGGATGCCCCGTTTTCCGACAGCGACACCAGTAGTCTCATCGACGTGATGGAGGACACCAACTCGCCCATGGCCGACCGGGAACTGGTGATGGAGTCGCTACGGACGGAGATTACCGCCGCCCTCAAGTCGCTCTCCCATAAGGAGCGCGAGGTGATAGAAGCCCTCTTCGGCATCAACTCCCCGGAGATGACCATGGAAGAGGTGGGAACCAAATACGGTCTGTCGCGCGAAAGGGTGCGCCAGATTAAGGAGAAAGCCATCAGAAGGCTACGCAACAATACGAACAACACGATGTTAAAATCATATTTGGGACAATGAAAACAACGACAACGATAAAAACACTCTTGCTGCTGCTCACGGTGGCAGCACTCCCCTTGACCGTCAATGCCAAGAACGTCAAGCAGCCTCAGGTCTATATGTTCGGTTTCTCGGCCTCGTTCCAGGACTCCGTCATCTACATGACCGACGTGCAGGCCGTGGACAGCGTCTGGATAGACAGCAAGACCAAGTTCCTGTTGGGACGCGAGCAGTACTCCCACCAGTTCAAGGACTATCTCACGGCGCAGCAGCAGCCCAACAGGGTCTGCATCGTGTTCTTCGCCCTCAAGAAGGAAGACGCGGAGAAGAAATACCTCAAGATGCGGAAGCAGTACACCTCGAAGGCCAAGCGGAAATACGATATGCGGTACCTCCACGCCAGTGACTTCCAGTTCTCGGCAGTCACCTTCGAGGAGTCGGAACCATAAACGGAAAGACAGTAGACAGTGTTTCGGTCTGCCGCTGGCACCCCTGCGGTGCGAGAGGAAAGTCCGGGCAGCACAGGACATCCCACTTCCGAAAATAGAAGCAGTTGGCGACAGCTGGATCTGGAAGAAGAGAATGACCGCCCGCAAGGGCAAGGGTGAGAAGGCGGTGTAAGAGACCACCAGTCGGCGGGTGACCGCCGGGCTGTTCCATCTGGGAGCTGCAAGTTCATGTAAACCATCGTCTGAGGGTTGTCCGCCCGAGTAACAACGATGGAGGGTAGAATGCTGGAGACGCAGGGCGACCTGCGTAGTAGATAAATGGCAGACACCTTGCCACTGGCAAGGCACAGAACCCGGCTTATAGAGACACTGTCTACTTTCTCTTTTTTCTCTCAGGGACAAACCAACAAAAACCATCTATATGAAACGAACCACAGCAACCCTCGTCCTCTGCACCCTCTCGTGCTGCGCCGTCACGGCTCAGCGGCAACTGGACATCACGGTGAAAAACCCCTTGAAGGCGGCACGTGCCGCACAACCCGTCGTGGTCAGCCTCGCGCCCTACGGCACGGACATCCGCCAGGCCATCGTCAAGCACGACGGTACGGAGATCGCCTCACAGTTAGACGACCTCAACGGCGACGGCCAGTATGACGAACTCTGCTTCATGACCGCAGTGGACGGCAAGTCGACAGCCTCCTACACCGTGGAACTGCTCAACAGCGGCACGCCCCGCGCCTACCAGCCGCAAGTGTACGCCGACATGATGCTGAGCAACAAGAAGATCAAGGAGAGCAACAAGCAGAACCTATATATCCGCAGTCTGACGGTGGAGAACGGCACCAACCCCTACAACCAACTGCACCACCACGGCCCGGCCTTCGAGAGCGAGCTGACAGCCTACCGCATCTATTTCGACCATCGGCAGACCGTCGACATCTACGGTAAGTGCCGCAAGGGACTGGAGTTGAAAGAGACCCAGTTCTACCCCGACCGCCAGCAGAAAGCGGACGGCTACGGCGATGACGTGCTCTGGGTGGGCAACACCTTCGGACTGGGCACCCTGCGCGGTTGGGACGGCCAGCAGCCCCGGATGCTGACCGACGTGGCCCACCGCACCGAGCGCATCGTCAGCAGCGGTCCCGTGCGCACGGTCGTCGAAGTGGTGGACGACGGCTGGAAGGACGACACGGAGAAAGCCAACGCCTTCCACCCCTACCCCGTCACCATGACCCTGCGCTACACGCTCTATGCCGGTCGCCGCGACTGTCAGGTGGACGTTGCCTTCCGGCAGGCCGTGAAGGACCACCAGTTTGCCACTGGACTCATCAACGTGAAAGACTCCAAGGAATATTCCGACCATAAAGGACTGCGCGGCTGCTGGGGCACCGACTGGCCCGTATCGGCCAAGGACTCCGTCGGCCACAAGCGCGAGACGGTGGGTCTGGGCATCTGCCTGCCCCCGGCACACATCGTCAGCGAGCTACCTGCCGACAAGGACAACTATCCCTTCGTCATCGGTCGCATTGACAAGGCGATGCGCTACCATATCACGTTCTGCTCGGACAACGAGACCTTCGGCTACCACTCCGCCGAGGCGTGGTTTGACAGCCTCAAGGCTTGGAAGCAAGACCTCACCCATCCCGTCGTGGTGACCGTCCGGGAACGTCAGAAGAAATCGGAATAGCGGCGGCGACCCTTGGCATAATACTGCCAAAGCACACTGAAACGACAGACATCCTCCAGGCTGGCAGCACTCCTGCCGGCCTGGATTTTATTTCGGTCGGTGGCAAAGTCCTTGCGCCAGCGGCGGAAGGCACGGCGCGCCCGGTAGACCGCTAAGAACTCCCCCACGTTATGGTCTAACAGCAGCGACTTCCATGCGGCCACGTAGTCCAGCACCCAGCGCACCAGCATCACCCGGCGCAGTTCCGCCTCCGGCAGACACTTGTAGAGCATGGTGAGGTTGTTGCGGAAGTTGAGGAAGGTCTTCTTCGGGTTGCCCTTGGGCAGCGTACCGCCTCCCACGTGGTAGACGACACTCTCCGGCAGGCAGTAGATCTTGCGTCCCCGGATGCGCAGCCGCCAGCACAGGTCTATCTCCTCGCTGTGCGCAAAGAAACGGCCGTCCAGTCCGCCCACTGCCCAGTAGTCGGTCGCACGTATCATCAAGGCCGCCCCCGTGGCCCATTGTATCTCCTGCCGGAAGTCATATTGTCCATCGTCCTGTTCCACCGTATCGAAGACGCGCCCCCGACAGAACGGATAGCCGTAGCGGTCGAGGAAGCCGCCGCTGGCTCCAGCGTATTCAAAGCTGTCGCGGTTGAAGATGGAGAGCAGCTTGGGCTGGCAGGCCGCCACCTCGGGGTGCACGTCCATGAACTCCACGAGCGGCATGAGCCAGTGGTGCGTCACCTCGATGTCGGAGTTCAGCAGCAGGTAGTATTCCGCCTCAATCTGCCGGAGTGCCCTGTTGTAGCCCTCAGCGAAGCCCCAGTTCTGCTCCAGCCGGATGACGCGGCAGGAGGGAAACTCCCTGGCCAACATCTCCAACGACTGGTCGGTCGAGGCGTTGTCAGCCACGTAGATTACCGCATCGTCCTTGGAATATTGCAGCACGGAGGGCAGATACTGGTACAGCATCTGCTGTCCGTTCCAGTTGAGAATCACGATTGCCAGTTTGTCCATCTTTGTCGGGGTTTAGTCGGGTGAATGAAGTGTTCTTGTCTATTGCAGCGTGACGCGCAACGCTGTGCGGTCGCGGTTGAAGTCGCCCAGCCGGACGCTCATCAGTTGGTTGTCATACGCCTCGCGGGCCTCGGTGGCCGGCAGCTCCACGCGCACGTAGTTGCGGGTGAAGCCATGCATAGCCTTCCCCCTCGGTGCCTTCTCGAACAGCACCTCGGCGGTCGTCCCGGAGAACTGCCGATAGAACGCCTCCGTCTTCTGGTCAGACAACTCCAACAGGCGGCGGCTGCGCTCCCGCTTGTCCGCATCGGCCACGACGTATGGAATGGAGAGGGCCGCCGTGCCCGGGCGTTCGGAATAGGGGAAGACATGGAGTTGCGTGACATCGAGCGACTGCAGGAAGTCGTAGGTCTCCTCGAAACACTCCGGTGTCTCGCCCCGACAGCCCACCATGACATCCACGCCGATGAAGGCATCGGGGGTCACCGCCTTGATGCGGTGTATCTTGTCGGCAAAGAGTTGTCGGTCGTAGTGGCGGTGCATCAGTTTAAGCACCGTGTCGCTGCCACTCTGCAACGGGATGTGGTAGTGGGGCATGAAGGCGCGGCTCCGGGCACAGTAGTCTATCAGTTCATCGGTCAGCAGGTCGGGTTCCAAACTGCTGATGCGGTAGCGCGAGATGCCCTCCACGCCGTCCAGTGCCCGAACCAGGTCAACGAACCGCTCACCGGTGGTTTTCCCGAAGTCGCCGATGTTCACCCCCGTCAGCACAATTTCCTTGCCACCCTCGGCAGCCGCCTGTTCGGCCTGTTCCACCAGTGAGGCAATGGTAGGGTTGCGGCTGAAGCCGCGCGCGTAAGGAATGGTGCAGTAGGTGCAGAAATAGTCGCAACCGTCCTGTACCTTTAGGAAATAGCGTGTGCGGTTGCCGCGCGAGCAACTGGGTGCAAAGCTACGAATGTCCTTCGTCTTCTGCACATAGTAGTGGGCATCGTCCGCTGTCGCCTTGCCACCGGCAGACCTTCCCTCCAGTGCTTCGCCCCATTTCTCGGAAAGAAACTGGATGAGCTGTGCCTTCTCGTTGGCCCCCAACACCAGGCTGACCCCCTCTATGCCACTCACTGTCTGCGGCTTCAACTGGGCGTAGCAGCCCGTCACTACCACGAAAGCACCCGGATGCTGGCGCACCAGTCGGTGGATGGCCTGCCGACACTTGTGGTCAGCCACCTCGGTCACGGAACACGTGTTGATGAGGCAGAGGTCAGCCCGTTCGCCGTCCTTCGCCGTCGCCACCCCCATCTCCTGCAGCATCTTGCCGAAGGTGGATGTCTCGGAGAAGTTGAGTTTGCAGCCCAATGTGAAGTAAACCGCCCGTTTTCCCTGAAATGCCGATGTGTCTATCATACCTTATTATATATAACGCTGTGCATAGGTAGTGCAAAGGTACGATTAAGTGAGGGAAATGCAAAAGGAAAACTTGTTTTTCTTTTTCGCCTCCATCTTTCCAATTTTTAACACATCGGAAACGCACTGACTTTCAACCGTTTGCAGGAAAGTTACAAAATTAGCTAAAAAAAAGTCCTAAAAAAAAGAACAACGTATTGAAAAAATGCTTAACTTTGCAGCGTTTTAATAAACAAATGATTGTTTTACAGATTTAAAAGCAAAGAAAAATGAAAAAATTGGTATTTATGTTCGTGGCTATCGCTGCCGTTTCGTTCGCATCGTGTGGTAACAAGGCTCAGGCTCCTGAGGTTGACACCGACTCTGTTGCTGCTGTTGACAGCGTTGCTGACAGCACTGCAGTAGACAGCGTTGCAACTGACAGCGTTAAGTAATTCACTGCTACGAATTGAGAGAAAAGGTCGCTTGACGAGAGTCGGGCGACCTTCTTTTTTGCGCCAAAGCTGTAAAATAAGGCATTGTTTGAAGAAAAACATTTATCTGACCACGTGTATGAGCAGACGGAGATAGAAGGCATCCCTGTTGTTGTACAGCCTGTTTATGAGTGGGCAACAGGTATCTCACAGCCCGATTAGAAGAAATAGGCCCAGAAGGAATTGGGCAGCAGGTGCTGGAGCTGCGCCTTCTGACCGCTGTTGACGAGTTGCATGACGTGTTGGAAAGCCTGTTGCGTCTCGGGACTGATCTTATACCGCTGCAACACCTCCGGCTCTGTGGGAGCCACCAACATCAATGCCTGCTCGTAATAGCGAGGAATCGGTTCGCCGTGGGCATACTGCCGCTCGGCAATGACCTTGAAGGCCGGATAGAACTGGTTGCCGTCCTTGTTGGCCAACAGGGCGCAGAGCAGCACATCGGCATACTTGCGGTCGGTGGGATAGCGGTCGGCCATGGCTCCCATGCCCACCAAAAGGTCGGCCGAATAGAACTGCCCCAGCCGCTGTTCAAACACCGGTTTGACGTTTTTGATGGTTTCCAGCCGGGGACGTCGCTCGTTGACCCATGACTTCATCGCGGTGGAACGGCTCAAGATGTCGAGATATTTCTTCGCCAACGGATAGTTCTTCATCTCCAGGCCCGTCTCCGCCAGACGCCGGAGCACATTGAAATTGGTGCCGAACGTCGACTGTATCTGTTGCTGGAAGCTCTGTCGGATAACCTCGTTGGGCATATTCATCGAACGGTAGAACAGGGCGTTGAAATGGCGGCAGAGCGGTTCATCGTGGTCTTTGAAGACGAAATCCTCGCCCGATGTCACACCATAGAGGAACATCTCCTGCACCAAACGCCCCTTCTCTATCAGTGCCAGCAGGGCAAAGCGACGAGCGATGAAGCTCTCCTGCGCCACCCCAGGAGGGACGAGTGCCAGCAGGGCATCCCATTGCCGGTCTTCGGCCAGACACTCCAACTGACAATAGAACGCATGGATGCGGTTGGTTTTCTGGCCATAAGCCAGTGGGAATACCGAGCAGCAGAGCAACACGACTGTGGCCACCGCAGCCACCCCTATATTGGCAACCACCGCAGGCAGGCGCAGCAGGGGACGTTTCCGCAGGGTCAGCAGGAACACGGCCACAGCCACGCCCCAAGATACGCATACGGCCATGAGGGTCTTGGTCATCTCGTGATCCCAGAACTGGTTGGCCACCACATAGGTCACGGGAATCAACGGGAGCCACAGGAGTTTCTGGGTCTCCCGGAAGAGGCATGCCGTCACGACCGCTCCTGCCAGAAATATCAGGACGGGGAGGAACGCCTGAATGGCGGCACCCACCGCCGGATAGTAGTAGAACTGCATGAGCCAGGCTCCCACGACCTTCAGCATGTCGGCAGGCAGAACCGCACCGAGGAATGTCATATCCTTGAACGAGCTGTAGAAGGTGTAGCTCTCCATCCATTTCAGTACGTAGTAAAACTGGCCGTACCACACCAGCCAAAGCGTCACGAAGAGGACGACGGCATAGAGGACGGTGACCACGGCCACAGGTATCTTGACGTTTTTCATCATTGTATCAGTTTATCGGGACAGCGGAAGAGTTCGACCACCTCGTCGGGCATCTCCACCCTGCCGTCCACAAAGTCGGGAATGTTATACGATTTCAGCCGCAACGTATTGCTGCGTGGGTCTTTCTGCGGTAACAGGAAGGGCTTGTGGGCTTTTCCATGGGCATCGAAATAGCCGAAATACACCCGAGTGTAGCGCCCATCGAGTCGACGGCTACCAAACATCACCCAACGCCCGTTGGCCGACCAGGCGTGATAGCTGTCGGCCTGGTTCTTGGCGTTCCACACCTCCACGTTGGCAATTTTCCCTGTCGCCAGATGAATCATCTTCAGGTCGGCCTCATCATGCCAGATTGGGAAGGTGCCATAGTCGGTCAAGGTGAACAGCAGCCAGCGTCCGTCGGGCGAGATGCGGGGGAACGAGGCACTGCCTCCCTCCGTGCGCGCATTATACACGGTGTCAACCGACCCGAACTGTCCCGACCGGCTGTCGAAGGCCACCCGAAGGATGGAGTAATGCATCTCGCGACGTTCATCGGGGAGCTGCTTGGCCGGTGCCGAACAGAAATAGAGCCAGCGTCCGTCGGGCGACCATGCCGGGAAGGTCTCCATTGTCCGGTCGTCCATGAAGCGCGGGTCGGCGGTCATACGGTCCTCCTTGGTGTCGTAGAGTATCAGGTCGGAGGCGCGGTCATAGACTTCCAGCGGCTGGCGACCCTGTCCGAAGAAGGTCTGGTTGGTGGTGTTCGATGAAAAGGCGAGGTAGCGTCCTTCCGGATGCCACGCTGGATAGACCGCCCCTTTGTGCGGTCCCATCGTCTGCGGTGTGATTTTCTTCAGTTTTCCGTGGTCGAGGAATATCGTTCCACCATTCTCTCCGCGTGCATGGAACATCATACGCTGTGCGGAACGGCGGTCGAAGTGGTGGCAGTTGACGCAGGCACTTTTCGTTGTCTTGTTGGAAACGATCTCGCGCTCCGTAAAGCTACAAAGCTCACGCTGATAGATGCCCATAAAGCGCCATGCCTCGTAGCCCGGCTCTATCAATCGGTAGGCAATCCATGGGTCAATGCTGTCGCCAGCCACCTCCACGGTGAATGGATGGTAGCCGATGCCGTCGGGATGCCGGGCGTTCCATACGGCCACCTCGACCTGCATCTTGCGGCCTACGGCCTTTTGCAGCAGCGTCTGCCATCCGTCTTCGGGAATATCAATGACCTCCGTGCCGCTCACGGCCAGCATCTCGTGTCCATCCACGAGAAATCGTGCCTGAATATGGTCCGCGCCCTCCATCATGAAGTTCAGCGGTGCCATGTTCGGTGGGATTGTCACCCCAGTATAGTCTGGAAAAATGTCAGGCAACGCCGGACTCTGCGCCGCCGGCTGTCGCATTCTTCCGCACCCCACCGCTAACACCAGCAGGCAGAGCACCCCCATCTTGCATCCCATTTTTTTCAAGTTGTCCATTCACACTTTGTTTTAAGTCCATAAGCGGAGACCGTATCCACGACACAGTCTCCGCGCCGGATAACCACTGTTATCCTTGAAGTATTAATAAAAACTAATAACTACTCTGCTGAACCCTTTCCTGCCAGACCATCGGCATAGCCTGCATAGCAGTGTTTGCGGTTATAGTTGCTGTCCCAAAGTCCAACAGGTTCACCAGCCCGCCATCCACTGCCAGCGGGAGAGTCGGTGATACACCAGTTGGTAATACCATACTGCTGTGCGGCAGGCACATACTGGAAGTATGCAGCGATAATCTTCTTATAGTACTCCGCCATCTCCTTCTGCTGGTCATCGGTCAGGTTCTGCGTGGTCAGGCTGTTCCCGTCTGCATCGACATAACCCATGTCAAACTCCGAAATCTTGATGAGCTTGCCCGTTTCGGCAAGAATCTGGAACATCTTGACGATGTGCTCGAACTTCGAGTTACGGGTAGCCTCATTGGCATAGTAGGAGATGTGCATCTGCGTGCCGATACCATCAACCTTGGTGCCGTCCTCTTCCCAGACCTTGAGCCACTCAACGAGCGACTTGGCCTTCATATTGTCGTCCCAGTCCGACTCCAGATTATAGTCGTTGATGAAGAGCTTCAGATCGCCCTCGCCGCCATTCTCGGCAAAGCGCTGGCGCGCCAGCTTCACCGCCGTGCGGACATAGTCCACATCACCGAGGTAGTCCTGCCAGTAGAAATGGTTGGCCGCATCGGATTCCGACACCGTGCCGCGGCTGGCCGACTGGAGGTCGTACTTGCCGTCGCCGTCCTTATCCGTGCCAGAGAGCGCCTCGTTCACCACGTCCCAAGAGGTCACGTAGCCACCGCAGGCTTTCATCATTCCAGTAATCCACTGGTCCATGGCCCACGTCAGCGTGTCCTTCTTCTCGTCGTCGGTGAGTTCAATCTTGTTGGTCTTCTCCATAACACCCCAGTGGATGTCTGCGAAGTAGTAGTCCACTGCCGTTTTTGTGACGTTCAGGTTAAAGGCAATGGACTTCATGCCGTCGCCGCTGGATGGAATGGAACCCTGCGCCTCATACTTCTGCCACTCGGTGGTGAAGTTCGGGTTCGAAGGCAGACACTGCCAGTGTTTGTAGCCTCCCGGTTCACCATGGCACTGGGTAGAACAGGTAGCATCAGCAGAAGCCTTGTAGTAGAACGAGATGGTGTACTGCTCGCCGGCAGCCCATTCCTTGTCGGGGGTATAGATGAAGAACTGGGTATCCCAATCAGTTGCAGGATTATCCACGGAGTGTATTACGATGCAGTTCTTGCCGTCCGGTCCTCCAGCAATCGGTTCTCCCGGTTTGTCGCTCTGTCCGCTCTCTCTTACTACAAAGTTGTCCATAGGCTTTCCGCTTTCCATCTCACCGTTGGTGAGGTAGTCCTTGAACACCTCCATCACGGGAGCCTCCGAATGGGTAATCTGCACATACTTGATGTAGAGCGTCCCCACAAATTTACCGGTCTGGAACAGCACGAAGCCCCCGTCGGAGGTTGCTGTGAACTCCCGTTCATATTCCTTCCATTCGGTGTCAATGGTGAACGAGCCTTCCGCGCGACCGCTCCAACCGCCGACACCCCAAGCCAAGTTACACTCGCCAGTGGACTTGGCCATTACCTTCAGTTTATAGGTGTTGCCTGTGACCGTGGGCATCCCGCTGGCCACTTGATACTGCACCTCCCAGTTGTTGACCGCTGCAGCATTGTCTATCTGAAGTGCGCCCTCCACAGAATTGATGGTGGGCGTGGTGCCCTGAGCCCAGAACTGATAGCCCGAAGCCTTGCTATAGTCCATTTCATAGTCCACCTTGTCCACCCTTGCATCGGGGTCAACCTCTATCTCCTTGGCAGCGATAAGACTGTTGAGGTACTTGTTGTTCTGCTGCGAGTGCCAGGCCAGCGTGTGTCCGTAGACCGTCATGCCGTTGGTCTTTGCATTATTGATAAAGGTCTCCACCGTTCCGAACGACATTGTGCCGTCGTCCGACACGCACGATGCATACTTCATAGCGTTGCCCGCCGTCATCTCGTCGTAGTTGGAGTTGGCCAAACGGGTCACCAGACCATCGGCATTGTAGTCGGCAGCCGCCAGAGCCACGCCCAACTTGAAGTTGGGGTGCTCCGACCGGTTGACGTAGGTCTTCAATGCGTCGTAGTCTGCAAGATATTCCATTCCTGCGATAGAGGATGGCTTTTCGAAAGCATAGCCCAGTTTGTCGTCGTCAACACACGAGGTGGCGAGGGCGGCAACAGCCAGCAGCGTTGCTCCTAAAATCTTGTTTTCGTGTTTCATACTTTTCTTGTTGTTTTAATCAGAAACCTAATTACTTTTCGAAGGCGAACCATTCGGACTTCACGCCACGGTCGCGCACCACCAGCGTGTCCTTGCTGGCACACTTGATGCCGCTGTACTCCACGGTGTAGTCGAGGTAGAGCACATCGCGGTCCTTGCCGCCCCAGCTGTTCTTGTCGCCCTTGTCAGCATACTGTCCCGAGCCGGATGCCTGGACACCATCCACATTCGACGAAACGGAGCAAGTGCCGTTACCGTCGAAGTCGAGTTTCAGGAAGCAGTCCACGTTGTTGCCGTCATTGTCCTTGGCTGGACGTGCCCACTGCACGGAGTTGATGCCGAGGGTGGTGAACTGGTTTAGAACCACTTCATCCTTCTCCACATAGCCCGTATGGCGCACCACGGTGCCGGTCTTGCTGCCGGAATAGGTGTCAACACCACGGCGCAGGTAGTTGGCCTGATACTTGCTGATGTACTTCACCGCATAGAGCACGTAGTTCTTCGGAGCGGTATCCCAGTCGTCAAGATTGGTCAGCGAAGGATTCTCAACACCCTCCTTGGGTTTGCCGGAGAGGATGCTGTCCACACCCACCACGCTCACCATCTTCACTGGGATGACATAGTTGAGTTCCGTGGCCTTGGGGTCGTTGAAGAACGCGTCCGTCAACTGCACCGTTACGCCGCCAATCACCTTTCCCTTCGGAATGACAATCTGGTTGGCTTCGAGGGTGTAGTAGTTGGAAGGCATGGGCACCACCGACTTGTCCGTGTCCTTGAACTTCATGCCATCGCAGAGCGTGTTGTCCACGGCAATCTGTATGGTCACATCCTGCTTGTTGTCATAGACACCACCCATCGTGGCAACAATCTGACACTGATGGTTGTTGTCCAACTGAGTATCATACTCCGGGTCTTCACCCAGCGTAATGGTACGAATCGGGTTCTGCTCACCCTGATAAGCGAAGTAGGTTGTCGAGTATTCGAAGTCGGGGAACTCCCAATCGCCATTCTTGCAGGACGTAGCGGCCACGGCCAATGCGCCCAAGGCAACCATTACTTTGATATTGTTCATTTTCATTGTCGTTCAGTTTTTACTAATATTGTCATTACTTACCATCCCTTGTTCTGCTGGAGCTGGTCAAACTTCAGGGTCTCGCTGTAAGGAATCGGTCCCCAATACATGTAGTCCTTGTAGTTGCGCGTCTCCACGTCCACCACTTGATAGGTGGCCGGGTCGCCAGTAATCTTCATACCCTTGACGGTCTCGTTGAGGTCAGCCTTCCAGCGGCGGAGATCCCAGAAACGGAATCCCTCGAAGCAAAGCTCCAGACGGCGCTCGTTGCGGATGAGTTCGCGCATCTTCTCCTTGCTGGCGGCACAAGCGTCCAGATACCCATCATCCGTATTGGCACAGATACCAGCACGCTCGCGGATGGCCTTGATGACCGCTTTTGCCGAGAATCCCGCATTTGTGGCGGTCGGTCCCCACGCCTCGTTGGCAGCCTCAGCAAACCCGAGGAAGAACTCCGTGTAGCGCATGAGCGGCTTCAGGTGGTGCTTGCCCTGCGTGGAGGACGGGTCGCAGTTCACGTCGGGGTTGAGGAGTTTGCGCAGGTAGTAGCCGGTGCGAGTCGACTCGCCGTCCTTCTTGTTCATGGCGTTGTTGTCGACACCGTCTTCAGCCGTTACAATTTCCTTGCCGCTGAGCTTGGACTTATTCACCACGATGAACTTGGCCAGACGCGGGTCACGGTCGGTGTACGGATCCTGTGAATTATAGCCGGAGCCTGCATGGCTGATGGGATAGCCGTTGGCCATAGGGAAGGCATCCACTAAGTTCTGCGAAGGATTGATGCGTCCATCGCCAAACAGCGTCGGCGGGAAGTTGTCGGCCTCTATGCTGGAGCTTTCTCCGGCATTGGTGCGCCACAGCCATTCGTTGGTGTTCTCACCGTTGGCCAGATTCTTCAGGGCATTGGCATCCGTGTACCAGTCGTCGCCATTCGGGTCAAGCTGTGAGATGGGGTCGCTGCCCAGGAACTTGCAAACCTCCGCCATGGCATTGGCAGCCTGATCCCAGGTCACGCCGGAGCCCTCAGCAAATGCGGGGCTGGCAGCCATCAGGTAAGTCTGTGCGAGCACCGCCTTGGCCGTGCGGGCACCCATACGGTTGCGTGCCGTCACGCCAAACACGCGGTTGTACTGCGAGGCAGAAGCACCGAGCTGCCGGTATTTGGCTGGCACGTCCGCATTGCTGTTCACATCGCCATACTCATCTGGCAACAGCTCCACAGCCTTGTTCACGTCGGCCTCTATCTGTGCGATACATTCCTTGAAGGTGTTGCGCGGCAGATTGAATTCGGAGTTCACCGTCTCCGGCTCCGTCAGGATGGGGATACCCAGCAGCTTGCCATCGTCCGTCCAGCCGGCATGGGCACGGAGCAGGTGGTACATATAGAGGGCACGCATGCCGTAGGCATCGCCCTGAAAGCGCATCTTGTAGAGTTTTGATGCTGTCTCGTCAGAAGCCCAGTTCACCTCCTCGGAGGTCTGGAGGAACAGATTGATGTACTGCATCGAGGCACGCAGGCGCTGCCACTGGTCGAGCGGGTTGTTGTCCTTGCGCCACGCACCACCGGCAATCTTGCGGAAGCTGTTGTCCACGTTGTTGGAAACGGCATCGTCGGTAGCGGGCTCCGACCAAGGATAGTCCGTGCCGCCATTGCCCAGAGGATTGCTGATGTAGGCATGTGCCAGCAGGCCGGCAGCCCACGACGGCATGTCCTTCAAATCCTCTGCGTCCTTGAAGTTCTCGGGAGCTGGGGTGAACAGGTCATCGCAGCTGGTCAGCGAGAGCATCATCGGAACTATCATGGAGGAAAGTATTGCTACTTTTTTGAATGTTTTCATTTTTCCTGTGATTTATAAGTTACTAATTAGAACGAAGCCCTGAAGCCGATGTTATAGGAGCGCGTCTGCGGTGCGCTGCCGATGTTCATTTCCATAATCTTGCGTTCCTTGGCAATGGTCAGCAGGTTGCTGCCACCCACATATACATCGAGGCCGCGGATGAACATTCCCTCGAAGAGGTTCTCCGGCAGGGTATAGGTCACCTGCACACGGGCGAGCTTGAATCGGTCGGTACTGTAGAGCCAGTAGTCCGAATAGCGGAAATTGTTGTCGCCATTGCCCGTGGTCAGTCGCGGATAAGTAGCTGTAGCTGCCGTCTCGGGAGTCCAGGCACCGCGCACCACCTCGGAGTATTTTCCCGTGCTGCGCACCCACCAGTAGGAGTCGCTCTTCATGCCGTATCCACCGAGCAGGAGATCGCCCATGGCGAAGAACGTGAAGTTCTTCCATTTTGCGGTGAGGTTCAGTCCCATACGGAATGGTGTGTCCCAACGTCCGAGGAACACCTTGTCGTTGTCGTCAATCTTGCCGTCGCCGTTTTGGTCGATGTACTTGATGTCACCGGGCTTCACGTCACCGAAGGTCTGTTCGGGAGCCGCATCGATTTCCTCCTGTGACTGGAAGAGACCGTCACTCTGTAGCCCCCAGAGTCCGTTCAGCGGTCGGCCGATGGCGGAGAGGTAGTCATATTCGATGTTCTCGTCACGCTTGTCTGCTGTGCTCTTGAACCAAGTACCGCTGACACCGAGCGTCAGATCCACCTGTCCCACCTTCTTGTTTCCATAGACACTAAAGTCAACACCGATGCGTTTGTCAATGTTATAGTTGACGTAAGGAATGATGGAAGAGGTGGGATAGCCCGTCTGCGTGAAGTAGTTGGGGAAGATGGAGCTTACACGCGCCAGCATACCGTCCATCTTGCTGGTGAAGAAGTTCACGTCGAAGGTGATGAGCTTGTTCCACAGCGAACCGCGCACTCCAGCGGAAAACTCCTTGCGTTTCACGAACGTCATGTCGTAGTTGTCACCACGCTGGAATTCCGTAGCCGAGCCGCCTTCGAGGTCAGCCCAAGAATACCAACCACCCGTCTGCAGGATGGTCTTGTACATGAAGTAACCATCTTCATTGTCGTCGGCCGTAATGTCAATGTCCTGGCTGATGATGCCACCGGACACGTTCAGCATCAGGTCGTCCACGAAGGTGTCTTTCAGCAAGTCCTTGGTGGGACGCCAGCCGAGGGTCACCGTGGGTGAGATGGCAGAACGCTTGCCTTCTGGCAACTTGGTTGAGTACGGCATGGCTGCACTGAAGTCGATATAGTACGTGTGGTCGTAGTTGTAGGACAACTGCAGGCCGAGGTTGGCGTTGGTGGTGCGGTGGTAATGTCCGTTGCGTTGGGTCTGCCAGGCGTTGGCGAGTGCCATGGCGAACACGTTGTGAACACCATCGAAGGTACGCGACCAGTCGAACTGTCCGCTGACATTGTAGGTATAGCGGTAGGACGAGTTGCTGATATACTGCTCGCCAGTCTTCTTGTCCTCCCCATACTGGGTGATGGAGGCAATCATGTCCGGACCGTTGTAGTTCGTCCAAGTGGGCGAGAAGGTCGCATAGTCGTTGCTGTAGCCCTGGTTGTAGGTGGAAGCATAGTCAATGCCGTACTTGGCACGGAACATCAGTCCTTCGGTCAGCTTGGAGAGGTTGACGTCGAACTCCGTGTTGAACTGGAACTGACGGCTCACGTACTTGTTGTCGCCGGCTGCGAAAGCGTCTGCATAGGGGTTGGTGGGGTTCGATTGCGTACCGCCGAAGAAGAAGCCATTCTGCAGATAGTTACTGTTCATCACCGTGGCAAGCGAGGTGGCATCTGTGGCCTCGATGTAGCTGATGGGAATCAGCGGAGATACAAGGTACGGACGCAACGTGGCGGCCTCGCTCCACCAGCTTGTCTTTGCTGCATAGGAGTCGTAGAAGGTCACGTTGGCATCGGCCTTGGCAGAGAGCCAGTCGTTGAACTTCACGTCCATGTTGCCACGCACGAAGAAGCGGCTGGTGTAGTTGTCCTTGGTGTTGCCCACCTTCAGCAGGTCATTGACACGGTTGTAGCCCACGGTGGTGTAGTACTTGACGCGCTCCGTGCCGCCCGTCACCTCGAAGATGCCCTCGTAGCGGGTCGTGAAATCACGCCGGTACTGGCTATCGTACATATCGAAATTCGGGTAGCGGTAGGGATTGTTGCCCGAAGCGTAGTTATAGATGTCCTCATCGGAATAGTTCCTCTCCAGTCCGTCGTTGATACGAGCCTGATTGTAGTAGCTCATGTATTCGGCGGAACCCAGATACTTCGGGAACGAAATCGGAGTGGCAATGGTCACGTCAGCATGCGCGTTGATACGGAGGTCGCCCAGCTGTCCACGCTTGGTGGTAATCTGCAGCACGCCCTTGGCGGCACGCGGGCCGTAGAGCACCACAGCAGCGGAACCCTTGAGGAGCGTAATCTGGTCGATTTCCTGCGGGAGCACGTTGTTCGCGTCGCGCACCATGCCGTCCACCACCACCAGATAGTCGCCGTAGCCCCAAAGACCCTGGTTGACACCGCCGACCACGTTCGAGATGTACTCAGTACTGCTGGTAGCGTAGTTTTTCTTGGCCATCTCCTTCATGTCAATGACAGCCACACCGCCCATCAGGTCTTGTTTGTCGACCGCGCGGAATGCCACTTGCACTTTGTTGTCGAGCGAATCGGTGCCGACCTCCTGGGCGAGAACGCCTGTGGAGCCTGCTGTCAACGCTGCGCACAACGCAAGTCCTTTATATATATGTCTCATTTGTTATTCTGTTTAAGCATTAATATTACCAACCAGGATTCTGGCCGAACTCAGGATACATCGTGACATCATCGGTACGGAAGGGTAGCCAGTAATGCTTGGCCGAGAGGTTTCGGGTCACGATCACTTCCTCGTCGAAGTTGACGACGGCATTGTCCTGCGGGGTATCCGTACTGAATTCCGCATTCGGGTCGCGGTCGAAGACCTGCTTCGTCTTGATGTTGTATGGATAAACGTTCAGAAGTTTCCAGCGGCGCAGGTCGTTGAAGCGGTGTCCCTCGAAGGACAGCTCCACGGCACGCTCTCGGCGCACCTCGCTCATGAACTTGTCCACGCTGCCCGTGTATTTCGCATCGACATGAGCCACGCCGGCGCGGTCACGAATCACGTTGACAGCATCCTCGGCAGTAAGCGAGCAGGTACTGGCCTTGGCAGACGCACTGCCGTAGCCCTCAGCCACAGACTCCGCGTAGAGCAGGTAGACTTCAGCCAGACGCAGCCACGAGAGGTGCATGTGGAATCCCCATCCGTAGTCGTTATCAGCCAAGTTGGCTCCGATGGGTATGAACTTGTAGTTCAGGTAGCCGGTACGGGAGGTTGACTTCGGGTCGTTCACACCATTTCCACCATTGTAGAAATTGGCAAACTCATAGTCAGCGTATTTCTTTTCTGCCGTATTCTTGATCATTCTCACGCCATCGTACACGATGTCGTGGTAGAAGCGCGGGTCACGGTCTTTCCACGGATGGCTCTCGTCGAAACCGGAAGCGGCATTGATCGTTCCGTCCTCGTTGTAGAGCGGTTCACCATTTGCCATTCCGTAGTAGTTCACGTAGTTGGCTGCAGGGCAAAGGATGATACCATCGCCGTTACAGATGGCGGAAATCTGGTAGGAGTTCATCTGACGCCAGTAGGAGTCGGCATTGTAGGTCGGGCTACGCATGATGGCCTCGGTGCTACCAGGCATCAAGAAGTCCTTGCGCTCGTAGAACAGACGGCTGTAGTCGGCAAAGTCCACGAGTTTATACTGACACTGTCCGTTCTCTGCCATGGCCAGTACCTGGCCGAGGGCATCTGCAGCGGTTTTGCAGTAGCTGGCATCGTAGGTGCGCACGTTGTTGTCCGTGCCGTTCACCATGAGCGGGCTGCCGGCATAGAGGGCGGCCTTGCCGAGATAGGAGAGTGCCCATATCTTGTTGGGACGGAAGGCATTGTTACCCTTGGTCGGGCGACCCGTCTCGGTGTCGTCCCAGTCCACGGGGAGCAGCTCTGCGGCAGCGCGGAAGTCGGCAATCATGTGGTCAGCACACTCCTGATAGCTCATGCGCGGCAACTTGAACTGCTCGTTCGGATTGAGGGGTTCGGTCATGTAGGGCAGGCCTCCCCAGTAGGTGGTCAGCTCGAAATAGAACCAGGCGCGAAAGAAGAGCAGCTGTCCCTTGATAAAGTTGCGCTGTTCCTGCGTGGCATCGGTGAGCAGTCCTTCTTCCAAAGCCTGCAGACCGATGTTGGCCTGACGGATGGCATACCAGCCGCCGCCCCAAAGTGCCTTTTTGTGGTTGGGGTTATCGCCGGAGCCGATGATCCAGTCGCGATCCAAGAATGTCGTTCCGTTCTTGCCGGAGCCGTAGAGGAAGTCGCGGTAGGCACCCTTGTCGACTGAATAGCCGGCCAGATATTCTCCGGCACCCGTGGTGATGACCTCGTCTTCACCCCAGTTGAAGGAGCTTACCCAGTAATGTTTGGCTACATCGGGGATGACATTGTACATCACCTCGACGTATCCCTGGAAATTCTTGAAGTTCTTGAAAGCGTCTTCCTTCGACAGTACGGTCTGCTCGTCGCGCTCGAGATAGTCGGTGCAGGAGCTGAGTCCGAACATCATGGAGAAAACGACGCCAAGGACATATATAAATGTTTTCTTCATTTTCTTTGCGTTTAAAGTGTGATTTTAAGACCTAAGTTGAAACGCTTCTGCGTGGGATAGGCACTCCATCCGCCAGTGTTGGACTCGCGGTCGTCCGGCATATCGGTCCAAAGGGCCAGGTTGTTACCATTGATGAAGACCTTCAGGCTCTGCAGCTTCATGGCTTGCAGCCATTTCTCCTTGGAGAAGGTGTAGGCGATTTCGGCATACTTCAGGCGGAGGTAGGAACCATCGAACATGAAGCGTGTGCCGTTGGTATAGGGACTTGCCTTGGTCAGCCAGCGTGGCAGGGGCACGTCGCCGCTTTGGTTATCCTTGGTCCAGTAGCTACCCTCGTGATAGGCGGTGTTGCGCGTTCCGCCGAGGCTGCTGAGACTCACCGAGCGCGACACGTTGTTCGTGCCGTAGAACTGTACAAAGGCCGAGAATCCCTTGTAGTCAACACCAATCTGGAAGTTGCAGGTGTTCTGTGGGATGCTGGTGAATCCGTAGGGGATATAGTCGTTGGAGGTAATCTTACCATCACCATCATAGTCGAGGATGATGTAGTTGCCAGGCATACGCTCGTCGTCGTTCTGGTCGTGGGCGGTGCTGCCGTAGAGTTCATCCCAGTTGTTGTAGTAGCCCTTGTCCACGTAACAGTAGGTCTGTCCGATGCCCTTGCCGACCTGCTTCTGATATTCAGGCTTCAGCTCAGGGTCGTCGCGGTCGATAATCTCACTCTTGGCGTGGGTGAACGAGACGTTACCCCAGAGGCGCCAGTCCTTGTTAAGTTGCTTGTTGAAGCGGAGGTCGAGTTCGTAACCCTTGCTGTCCACCTTACCCTTGTTAATCGTCGGTGCATTGCCGCCAAAATAGGAGGGAACGGCACGGCTGTCGCCGGCAATCAGAATGTCGGAACGTTTCTCGCTGAAGTAGTCGAACGAACCGGTGATGAGTCCGCCGAAGAAACCAAAGTCGGCAGCCACATCAAGTTTCTTGGCCTTCTCCCAGTGCAAGTCCGCGTTGCCGAACTGCGTCTGCTGCCACCAGGTGTAGGGGCTGGTTGCCGGAGACACACCCGTAGTGGCCTGATGATAGGCACCGGAGTTGGTCCATCGATCCATGTAGAGCCAGCGTCCGCTCGATACCTGGTCGTCACCGATTTCGCCATAGGAGGCGCGGAACTTCAGCATGTCGATGATGTGCTTTTCGCGGAGGGTCTTCATGAATTTCTCTTCACTGATGGTCCATCCGATAGCGCCGGAGTTGAAGAAGGCGAAGCGGTTGTCGCTGGAGAAAAGCTCCGAACCATTGTATGCACCATTGTACTCAACCATGTACTTATGGGCGTAGTCGTAAGTGGCACGGAACACCCAGTTCTCACGATAGTAGGGCTGCATACTACCGGTCGCATACTGCTCGCGGTTGAAGTTACCCATGGCACCCACGTTGTGCTGACCGAACTGTCGCTGCCAGTTAATCTGTGCGGAATAGTTGACGCGGCGATAGGAGGCCCAGTCGTTGACGGAACCGGAACTGGTCTTCCACGCCATATTGTTCTTGTAGTCGAACTTGTAGTTCTTGTCGGTCGTCACATTGGTGATGATTTCACCCGTCTCGGGGTCAATCCACTGTGTGGGGTCTGACTCCCAGTCGGTGGTGTCGTCAATACCGCGTCCCGTCTCGTTGAAGGCGTTGTCGAATGCCAGACGCACCTGCGCGCGTAGACCCTTCGTGATGAAGCTGAGGTCCTGGTCAAGCGTGAAGTCCGTGTTCAGGCGGTCGTTGGTGGTGTAGCCGATACCGTTGACGATGAGATCCATCATGGAGTTGGTGGCTGCCTGATCGGGGTTCGGTGCATAGTAGCCGTACGTACCATTACTATATATAGGACGGAAGGCATCCGGCGAAATGCCATAGAAGGCCGACCATACCAGGTTCTCGTACTGACCCTGCGTGGCCTTCTTCACGGCGTGCGAGCCGGAGAGGTTGACATGCAGCTGGGTGGTCTTGGTGAGGTTGAAGTCCAGGTTGCTGCGCACGTTGACGCGGTCGTAGGCGAAGCCCGGATTGTAGCCACGCATAGCGGGCATCTTCTTATAGATGTCGCCTTCGTGAGCGTAGTCAACACTGGCGAAATACTTGGCGAACTTCGTACCGCCGGAAATATTCACGTTGGCCTGATACGAAACGGCGACATCCTTCAGCAACTCGTCGACCCAGTTTACGTTCGGATAGCGTTCGAACTCCTCCTGATTGGCCGGATAGCGGTATTTGTTGATGCGGTCACGCGTGAGGTAGTAGTCCCAAGCTTCGGAACGCCAGGGCAGCTCCGACTCAATGACGTCGTTGCGCAGACTCAGCGCATCGTAGGCATCCATCATATCGGGGAGCTTGGAGTAGCTCTTCAGCGTGGTGCTGGCACTGACATTGACCGTGGCTTTACCCTCTTCACCTCGCTTGGTGGTAATTAGGATTACTCCATTGGCACCGCGCACACCGAACACAGCCGTGGCTGATGCGTCTTTCAGTACCGAGATGGTGGCTACGGAGTTGATGTCAACGCTTGACATCGGGCGTTCGATGCCGTCCACCAATATAAGCGGCGAACTGTTGTTCCACGACGTGACACCACGGATGGTGATGGTCGGGTCTTCCTCACCGGGCTGACCAGTGGTCTGCATCGTGACAACGCCGGGCAGATTACCTGCCAGTGCCTGTCCCAGACTGGTCACACCACCGGTGCGTTCCAACACCTTCGCCGTGGTCTGCGTAATGGCACCGACCACAGACTCTTTCTTCTGCTGGCCGAAGCCCACGACGATGACTTCCTGGAGGGTGTTGTCATCGGAAAGCTCAATGCGCAGGTTGCGCTGCTTGCCAACCTTGACGCTTCTGGTGTTCATGCCGACGTAGGAGATTTCCAGTACGGAAGACTCCGACGGCACCTTGATGGAGAAATTGCCGTCGAAGTCCGTCACCGTACCCGAACTGGCATCTCCCTTGATTCTCACTGTAGCTCCGATGAGCCCTTCACCGGAACCATCCACGACCGTACCCTTGACAGCAATCGCCCCCCCGGGTTGGGCAAACGCGCCCACAGCGAAGAGCATCAGCATTGCAATCAAAGTAAACGAGCGTTTCATTTTCAACACTTGTTTAATCATGTTCTTTCATTTTTGATTAGTATTTGTTTAGGTTGCTGAATTCTCTGTTAAATCCGATTGCAAAAGTACACATTTTTTTGCACTTCAACTTTGCGTCATGTAACAAACTCTTTATTTTCCGTAAAATATGGCCTATAAAACGTTACTTTTCGCAAAAAACAGCAATTTTCTTGGCGATAACCGGGAAAAGGCGTACTTTTGCATCCAACAATCGACAGAAACAAGAAATTCGTCCATGATATACAACGACCGACGCGTACTGACCGTACTGCTCATCGCAGGAATCTTCATCATGGGGCTGCTGTTCATCCTCGGCGACAACACTCAGACGGCAGCGCACCAGCCGCGCCAGGACACCTACGGTCAGATGCAGGAAAAGACCCTACGGAAGGAAAGGCGGCAACCCTACTACCGAACGGACGAACGGAAGCCGGAGACCTTCGCCTTCGACCCCAACACCGCCGACTCCACCCAACTGCTGCGCCTGGGACTGCGCCCGTGGCAGGTACGCAATATATATAGGTATCGCGCGCGAGGGGGAATATACAAAAAGAAGGAAGACTTTGCGAACCTCTACGGACTGACCATCAAGGACTATCGGCGGCTGGAGCCTTACATCCGCATCTCGCCGGACTACCGGCCAGCCGCTGCGCTGATAGCCGAGCGGCGCGACACCGTCCGTCCACAACGCGACACGGCGACGTGGCCACGGAAAATAGCGGAAGAACAACGCATCGTGCTCAACACCGCCGATGAGGCGACCCTGCGCAAAGTGCCGGGCATCGGTTTCTACTTCGCCCAAGAGATTCTGCGCCACGGACGATGGCTGGGCGGCTATGTCGACGTGAACCAGCTGGACGACATCACGGACTTTCCGCAAGAGGCCAAGAAATATTTCGTCATCCACGGTGCTGCACCCCAGAAACTGATGATCAACAAGCTGTCGCTGAGTGCGCTCCGCCGCCACCCCTACCTCAATTTCTATCAGGCCAAGGCCATCCTCGACTACCGCAGGATGTACGGCAAGATACAGTCGCTTCAAGACTTGAGTCTTCTGCCTGCGTTCAGCGAGACAGACCTGAAACGGCTGGAACCCTATGTGGAGTTCTGAAAGCGGCTTTCTCCCACCTTCACGGCACAAAAAAAAGATGTCCCAACTTCACAGCCGGGGCACCGATAACTGGTATTAGTCTTTTTTAAGGTAAAAAGATTGTATTCAGGATAACGATTGCAAAGATAAGGTATTTTTTTGATTCATGCAAATTTTTTAGCAAATAAAAACAAAAAGTCTCTTTTTCTTTTGTATTTCGCTCGCTTATTCGTACCTTTGGCCTCAAAATACAGAAAAACTCAGAAGAATTATGACAGAAGAGAAGATCACACCCGAGAGCGAAGAAAAGAAAAGCATCAGCTTTGTTGAGCAACTCGTGGAGAGCGACCTCGCAGAAGGCAAGAACGGAAAGCGCATACAGACCCGCTTCCCACCGGAACCCAACGGATACATCCACATCGGACACGCCAAAGCCATCTGTATGGACTTCGGCGTGGCAGAGAAATACAACGGAGTATGCAACCTCCGCTTCGATGACACCAACCCCACCAAGGAGAACACCGAATATGTCGAGAACATCATGAACGACATTAAATGGCTCGGCTTCCAGTGGGGCAACGTCTACTACGCCTCCGACTATTTCGACAAGCTCTGGGACTTTGCCCTCTGGCTCATCGGAAAGGGACTGGCCTACGTGGACGAGCAGACCTCGGAGCAGATTGCCGAGCAGAAGGGTACGCCGACCCAGCCAGGACAGGCCAGTCCCTTCCGCGACCGCCCCGTGGAGGAGAACCTCCGTCTGTTCCAGCTGATGAACACGCCGGAGGCCGTGGAAGGCTCGATGGTGCTGCGCGCCAAGCTCGACATGGCCAACCCGAATATGCACTTCCGCGACCCCATCATCTACCGCATCATCCACATTCCCCACCACCGCACGGGAACGAAGTGGCACGCCTACCCGATGTACGATTTCGCCCACGGACAGAGCGACTATTTCGAAGGAGTCACCCACTCCATCTGCACACTGGAGTTCGTGCCGCATCGTCCGCTCTACGACAAGTTTGTGGACTTCCTGCAAGAGAAGGAGCAGCAGCACGACTACCGTCCGCGACAGATTGAGTTCAACCGCTTGAACCTGACCTACACCGTCATGTCGAAGCGCAAGCTCAAGGCTCTGGTCGATGAGCACCTCGTCAGCGGATGGGACGACCCCCGTATGCCCACCGTGTGCGGAATGCGCCGCCGCGGCTATTCGGCACAGAGCATCCGCAACTTCATCGACTCCATCGGATACACCAAGTTTGACGCCCTCAACGACTACGCGCTCCTCGAAGCCGCCGTGCGCGAAGACCTCAACAAGAAAGCCTGCCGCGTGTCGGCAGTGCTCAACCCCGTCAAGCTCATCATCACCAACTACCCCGAGGGACAGACCGAGGACCTCGTGGCCGTCAACAACCCCGAGAACGAAGCCGACGGCACCCATACCATCACCTTCAGCCGCGAGCTGTGGATGGAGCGCGACGACTTCATGGAGGACGCGCCCAGCAAGTTCTTCCGTATGACACCGGGCAAGGAGGTGCGCCTGAAGAATGCCTACATCGTCGCCTGCACCGGCTGCAAGAAGAACGCCGACGGCGAGGTGGAGGAAATCTACGCCGAGTACGACCCGGAGAGCCGCAGCGGAATGGCAGGAGCCGACCGCAAGGTCAAGGGCACGCTGCACTGGGTCAGCGCCAGCCACTGTCTCCAGGCCGAGGTAAGGCTCTACGACCGCCTGTTCTCCGTGGAGAACCCCGGAGCTGACGAGCGCGATTTTCGCGAGCTGCTCAACCCGGAGTCGCTCACCGTGCTCCGCAACTGCTACGTGGAGCAGTACCTCGAAGGGAAGAAGCCTGGCGACTTCCTGCAGTTCCAGCGCATCGGCTACTTCACGCCCGACGAAGACTCGACGGCCGGACACCTTGTGTTCAACCGCACCGTCGGTCTGAAGGACAACTGGGCCAAGAAAAACAAATAACAACCCGCAAGAAAGAAAAATGTTCTTAGCTGACGACACGTTCTTCAACGATCCGGAGTTCAGGCAAATGCTCAAGACCTTCGAAGAGGCTGCATCCCAAGGGACGCCGCCCTTTCTTGACGCGGACGAGCTTATCGACATTGCGGACTACTACCGGATGACCGACCAGACGGAAAAGGCCATAGCCGTGGCGAAGAGTGCTATTACTCTGTTTCCTCACGCCACCCTGCCCAACGTGTTCATGGCGCGTAGTGCCCTGCGCGAATACGATTTGGAAAGGGCGCAGCACTATGTCAGCATGATTGAGGAGCACGACGACCCCGACTATCTCTACATCAAGGCCGAACTGCTCCTGTTCCAGTACCGCACCGAAGAGGCCAACCAACTCCTCACCACCTATTTCAACGGGCTGACCGACGAAGACAACGGGTGGTTCATCAAGGATGTCGTGAACCTGTATCTCGACTACGAGGAATATACGGATGGCTACAACTGGCTGATGAAATACACCGACGAGAAGGACAGCGACTACCAAGACCTGTTAGGACGTGCGCTCTACGGCATCGGACAGCCGGAGAAGGGCGAACAGATTTTCACCCAACTCACAGACCAGTATCCCTTTGAAAAGAGATACTGGAAGATGCTGGCCGACATACAGCTCGCACAGCACAAGACAGAGGCGGCCATCACCAGCAGTGAATATGCCATTGCCATTGACCCCGACGACCCCGCAGCACTGAACATCAAGGCTTCCGCCCTAATGGAGCAGGAGAACTGGCAGGAGGCCGAAGAGTACTTCCAAATGGCCATCGAACTGCGACCGACAGAGGGTTCCTTCTACCTCAACCGCGCCACCTGCCTCATCCATTACAACGACTTTGATGAAACCATAGCCTGTCTGCAGGATGCCCTGGACAACAGCAGTGATGCCCTCAACATGGCCGGCTCCATCTACCATCAGATGGCCCTGTGCCACGGGGCACTGGGCAACGTGGAAACAGCCAAGCTACTGCTGAAGCAGTCGGAGAAGCACGGATTCATCCAGTCGGACATCTACATCGCCAGAGGCCACATCGCACAGATTGAGAGGCAGTATGCTGAGGCCGACCGCTACTTCAACAAAGCACTGGCGGTGGCCGCATCGCCAACAGACGCTCTTGTGCGCATCGCCGTGTCAATGACCGACTGCCGGCGCTTCAAGAAGTGTCTCACCCTGCTAAAGAAGAAGCTGCCCGTCACGGACGAACAGTGTGTACAGGGCATCTCGCTGATGGCACTCTGCTGTCTGAACCTCCAGTTGTTTGACGACTTCCTCTACTATCTGCAACTTGCCGCAGAACGAAACCCGATAGAGCTTCGCGCCGTGCTGGGCGACTATTTCCCCGAGAACATGGCCGTGGAGGACTACTACCGCTTCGCCTATCAACACATCTACAATCCCAACCAACCATTATAATCCGAACCAACCGTGGACATCATCACATCACTTCTGGCCAACCTCAACTACGGCACCATCTTCTTCCTCATGCTGCTCGAGAGCACCGTTGTTCCCGTGCCGTCGGAGTTCGTGGTGACTCCTGCCGCCTACTACGCCGCAGGCGGAAACCTGGATGTCTTCCTGGTCATCCTCGTGGCCACGGTCGGTGCCGACTTCGGGGCCTCCCTCAACTATCTGGTGGCCTACTACGTCGGTCGCCCCGTCATCTACCGCTTTGCCAACAGCAGATGGGGCAGGATGTGTCTGCTCAACCAAGAGAAGGTGGAGCGGAGTGAACGCTATTTCGACCGCCACGGCATTGCGGCCACACTGACCGGACGACTCATCCCTGGCATCCGCCACCTCATCTCCATCCCCGCCGGACTGGCCAAGATGAACTACTGGAAATTCCTGCTCTACACCACCATCGGCGCAGGTCTCTGGCACGCCATCCTCGCCCTGCTCGGCTGGTATCTCCACCGCATCGTGCCCGCCGAACAGCTCAACGACAAGATTGCTGAATATGCCGAATACATCAAACTCGGCATCGTGGCTCTCGTCGTTCTCGCCGCAGGCTACTTTGCCGTGCGCGCACTCGTCAAGAGAAGGAAGAGTCAGCAACGTACCTAAGAAGGAAGAGACAGCAACGTACCTAAGAAGAAAGTGTCAACAACGTATAGCGCAAACATCATGTCAAACAACAGCAACCATTTGGTCATTATGGCAGGCGGCGTGGGCAGCCGCTTCTGGCCTATGAGCACCGTAGAGACCCCCAAGCAGTTCATCGACGTGCTGGGTGTCGGGCGCACACTCCTGCAACTCACGAAAGACCGCTTCGCGGGTGTTGTGCCCCATGAGAACACGTGGGTGGTGACCAACCGCAAGTATGCCCGTCTGGTGCAGGAACAACTGCCGGACTTGCCAGCCGGCCACATCCTCTGCGAACCGTGCCGACGCAACACCGCGCCCTGCATCGCATACGTCAGCTGGCGCATCAAGGCCAGCGACCCCAGGGCCAACATCGTGGTGACCCCCAGCGACCACATCGTCACCGACCCGGTGGAGTTCCGCCGCGTCGTCAGCGAGTGTCTGGACTTCACGGCCGACAGCGACGCCATCGTCACGCTGGGTATGAAGCCCACACGACCCGAGACGGGCTACGGCTACATCCAAGCCGACCTCTCCAGCAGCTCGCTGCGCAACAAGGAAATCTTCCGCGTAGACTCTTTCCGCGAGAAGCCCGACCTGGAGACCGCCAAGCAGTATATCAAGAAGAACTACTACTTCTGGAACTCCGGCATCTTCGTCTGGAACGTCTCCACCATCGTCAATGCCTTCCGCGTCTACCAGCCCGCCATCTCCAAGCTCTTCGAGACGCTGCTGCCCGTCTACGGCACGGCACAGGAGCAGGAGGAAATCGACCGCGTATTCCCAGAGTGTGAGAACATCTCCGTCGACTACGCCATCATGGAGAAGGCCGAGGAAATCTTCGTGTGCCCCGCCGACTTCGGATGGAGCGACCTCGGCACGTGGGGCTCGCTGTTGCTACATTCCAAGAAAGACATCTACGGCAACGCCTGCATCGGCAATGCCGTCACCCTCGTGGAGTCGCACAACTGCATCGTCCACACCGCACAGGAGCGGAAAGTGGTGGTGCAGGGACTTGACGGCTACATCGTGGCCGAGAACGACGGCACGCTGCTCATCTGCAAGCTCTCGGAAGAACAGCGCATCAAGCAGTTCTCGGAACAGGACTGAACCAGAACATTCACTCAAAAAAAGATGATAAATATGACAAACGGAAAAGTTGCACTCATCACAGGAATCACCGGCCAGGATGGTTCATACCTCGCCGAACTGCTCATTGACAGGGGTTACGAGGTACACGGCCTGCTGCGCCGCTCCTCATCGTTCAACACAGGAAGGATAGAGCACCTCTACCTCGACGAGTGGGTGCGCGACATGAAGAAGAAACGTCTGGTCAACCTCCACTGGGCCGATATGACCGACTCCTCCTCGCTCATCCGCATCATCGGCGAGACGAAGCCCGACGAGATATACAACCTGGCCGCACAGAGCCACGTGAAGGTGTCGTTCGACGTGCCGGAATACACAGCCGACGTGGATGCCACCGGGGTGCTCCGCCTGCTGGAAGCCGTGCGCATCTGCGGACTGGAGCGTTCCTGCCGCATCTACCAGGCCTCCACCTCCGAGCTCTTCGGCAAGGTGCAGGAAGTGCCGCAGCGCGAGACCACCCCGTTCTATCCGCGTTCGCCCTATGCCGTGGCCAAGCTCTACGGCTACTGGATTATGAAGAACTACCGGGAATCGTACAATATGTACTGCTGCAACGGCATCCTCTTCAACCACGAGAGCGAGCGGCGCGGCGAGACCTTCGTGACGCGCAAGATTACACTGGCGGCAGCACGCATCGCACAGGGCTACCAGGACAAGCTGTACCTCGGCAACCTCAACGCGCTGCGCGACTGGGGCTACGCCAAGGACTACGTGGAGTGTATGTGGCTCATCCTCCAGCAGCCCAAGCCCGACGACTTCGTCATCGCCACCGGCGAGTATCACACCGTGCGCGAGTTTGCCACACTGGCCTTCCATGAGGCCGGCATCGAACTGGAGTGGCGCGGAGAAGGGCTGGACGAGCAGGGCATTGACCGGAAGACGGGCAAGGTGCTCGTGGAGGTAGACCCGAAATATTTCCGGCCTGCCGAGGTCGAACAGCTGCTCGGCGACCCCACCAAGGCCAAGAACCTCCTGAAATGGAATCCCCGGAAGACCTCCTTTGAAGAGCTGGTGCGCATCATGGTGCGCCACGACATGACCTTCGTCAAGAAACTCTTCCTCAAAGCACAAATGCCGGAATAAGATGTTGGAGAAAGACAGTAAGATCTATGTGGCTGGCCACCACGGACTGGTTGGCTCGGCCATCTGGAACAACCTGGAGCAGCGGGGCTACCACAACCTCGTGGGGCGCAGCCACCGGGAACTCGACCTGACCGACCAGCAGGCCGTCAGAAGGTTCTTCGACGCGGAGCGTCCCGATGCCGTCGTGCTGGCAGCCGCCTTCGTGGGCGGCATCATGGCCAATTCGCTCTACCGCGCCGACTTCATCATGCAGAACATGAAGATCCAGTGCAACGTCATCAGCGAAGCCTACGCCCACGGGGTCAAGAAACTGCTCTTCCTGGGCTCCACCTGCATCTATCCCAAGAACGCACCGCAGCCCATGAAGGAGGACGCGCTGCTCACGTCGCCGCTGGAATACACGAACGAGGAGTATGCCATCGCCAAGATTGCCGGACTGAAGATGTGCGAGAGCTACAACCTGCAGTACGGCACCAACTACATCGCCGTAATGCCCACCAACCTGTATGGTCCCAACGACAACTTCCACCTGGAGAACAGCCACGTCATGCCGGCCATGATGCGCAAAATCTATCTGGCCAAGCTCATCCACGAAGGAGACTGGAAGCGCATCGCAACCGACATGGACAAGCGTCCCGTCAACCCCACCGACAAGCTCCGCGCCCTCATCGGCGAGGGCAACGTGGACGGCAGCAACAGCCACGAGCGCATCCTGAAAGCCCTGGAGTTCTACGGCATCTACGACAACAAGGTGGTGCTGTGGGGCACAGGCCGTCCGCTCCGCGAGTTCCTGTGGAGCGAAGACATGGCAGATGCCAGCGTCCACGTGCTCCTGAACGTCGACTTCAAGGACATCATCGGCATCGAGCACTACTCTTCGGTGTTCCTGGGTGCGAAGGCCGACGGTGCCGTCGACCGCAACAACTCGGAAGGACGCGGCGGAGCGATTCCGTCGCTCGGCGAAATACGCAACTGCCACATCAACGTGGGCACGGGCAAGGAACTCACCATCCGCGAACTCTCGGAACGCGTCAGGGAAGCCGTTGGCTTCACGGGCGAGATTGTCTTCGACACCTCCAAGCCCGATGGCACCATGCGCAAGCTCATCGATGTCTCCAAGCTCCACGCGCTGGGTTGGACCCACCGGGTGGACATCGACGACGGCGTACGGAAGCTCTTCGAGTGGTACAAACAGAGCCTGCAGTAACCGCCACGACCTACCAAACAATAACACAAAAACCTATGTATAAAACCTTTGACGAACTTCAAGAAAGACTGTTGCAGTGCGGAAAACGCTTCCGCATCGCAGCAGTATGCGTGTACGACGAGGCCACCAAGTCGGCCTTGACCCACTGCGAACAACTCGGACTGGCCGACACCGTCTATGTGGACGGCGACACGCCGGAGGAAGCCGCCGCCCGAGGCGTGGCAATGGTGCGGAGCGGCGAGGCCGACATCCTGATGAAAGGACTCATCGGCACCGACCGGTTGCTGCGTGCCGTCCTCGACAAGGAACACGGCCTGCTGCCGAAGGGCCGCATACTGACCCACCTCGCCCTGGCGGAAATCCCAGCCTACCACAAGATGCTGTTCTTCAGCGATGCTGCCGTCATCCCCTACCCCACCCACGAGCAGCGCATCGAACAGGTGCGCTACGCTGTTGACGTGTGCCACGCCATGGGCATCGCGCAGCCGCGCGTCGCCCTCATCCACTGCTCCGAGAAGCCCGGCAAGCAGTTTCCCTTCGTAGACGGCTACAAGGACATCCGCCAGATGGGGGTCGACGGCCTTTTCGGCGACTGCCTCATCGACGGTCCCCTCGACGTGAAGACAGCCTGCTCCCTGCACGCCCTGCAGGCCAAGGGCATCGACTCGCCACTGATGGGCGACAGCGATGTGCTCATCCTGCCCGACATCGAAGCCGGCAACGCCTTCTACAAGTCCATGACGCTCTTTGCCTGTGCGCGCACGGCCGGAATGCTCTGCGGCACGTCGCGCCCCGTGGTCGTCCCGTCGCGCGGCGACTCCGCCGAAGCCAAGTTCCACAGCGTGCTCCTCGCCATCTCCAGTATCCACCCCTAACCACACACCCCCATCTGCCCTATGCGCATCCTTGTCATCAACCCCGGTTCGACATCCACCAAGATGGCCGTCTACGACGACGAAAAGCCCATCCTCCTCCACAGCATTGCCCACTCCGCCGAAGACCTCGCACCCTTCGACAACATCACCGAGCAACAGGACTTCCGGCGCGACCTCGTCATCCAGGAACTGGAACGCGCCAACATCCCCCTCCAGTTCGATGCCGTCATCGGCAGAGGCGGACTGGTCAAGCCCATTGCCGGTGGTGTCTATGAAATCAACGACCGCATGATCAGCGACACGCTGCGCGGCTGTGTCATGCACAACCACGCCTGCAACCTCGGGTGCCTCATCGCCCACGAGATTGCCGTCACCATCCCCCACTGCCGCGCGTTCATCGCCGACCCCGGTGTGGTTGACGAGTTGTCGCCCTTGGCTCGCATCAGCGGCAGTCCACTCATGGACCGCATCTGCATCTGGCACGCCCTCAACCAGCGCGCCATCGCCCGTCGCTACGCCATGGGCATCGGCAAGAACTACGAAGACCTCAACCTCATCATCTGCCACCTGGGCGGCGGCATCTCCGTGGCCGCCCACGAACACGGCAAGGCCATTGACACGAACAATGCGCTGGACGGCGAGGGACCATTCTCCCCGGAGCGCGCCGGCTCACTGCCTGCTGCCGACCTCATCCGCCTGTGCTTCAGTGGCAAATACACCGAGAAGCAACTGCTGAAACGCATCGCCGGACAGGCCGGACTGACCGCCCACCTCGGCACCAACAACATGAAGGAAATCCTGGAGCGCATCAAGAACGGCGACGAACACGCCCAGCTCGTCACCGACGCGATGCTCTACCACACCGCCAAGCAGATTGCTGCCGAGGGTGCCGTGCTCTGCGGCAACATCGATGCCATCCTCCTGACGGGCGGTATGGCTCACAGCGACTACATCACCAGCGAGCTGCGCCGCCGCATCAGCTACCTCGCCCCCGTCTACTGCTTCCCCGGCGAAAACGAGATGGAAGCACTGGCCCTCAATGCCCTGTCCGTGCTAAAGGGCACGTGTGAGGCACAGGTCTACCAATAAGAGGGGCCTACCTTCATTCCTATATAGTAGGAGCAATACTTGGCGAGCAGATAGCCGAATTGTCCGGCCTAACGGCAGAGGAAATTCAGTCGCTCACGTAAAGACGCGACCCCCATCGGCGTGGCACACGACAGTGCGGAAAATCCCACGATGTGGCGACCTATCTTAACCCTCGCCCATACAATTTATTGATCCAAATATCGAAGAACTGCTCGCTCAGCGAATACTTACCATGGAGTTTTGTGATGACACCACTGGCCATCAGTTGCTTGGCTGCATACTGGTTGGCACTTGCCGAAAGCAGCTTATGCTTCTTGATGAAGGCGGCAGAAGTAATCTTTTCCACCTCCCCGTCAGCAGCTATCGCATAGAGCAAAGGTTTCTGCCTTTCCGGGATGTTTGACAGCAATTCCTGGAAGAGAGGTTCCTTGGAGTCTATCACATTGTTGATGGCCTGAATGATACATTCGCGAGAGCATACCTCTCCATCGTTCATGAGCGCAAAGACTTCGTTGAATGTCTTTTGCATTCCGTAGGTGTTTCCACGAAACAATTGATAAACGGACTGTACCAAATCCGCATCTATACAACGCTGATATTTCTCCATCCACCGGCGTACAAAGTCTGTATACACCACCTCTTCTATGGCCTTCAGCTCCAAGATGTCGGCACTGTTATAAAAAGGATGATTGACAGACACGAACATCTCCTGCATGACGTGGTATTCGCTACCGGCAAATATAAACTGGCAGTTGGCCATAGACTGAACATGGGTACGAAGCAGCGCCTCCACATTCTTCTCCGGATATTTGGCTATCTGCTGGAACTCATCAATGGTTACGATGCAAGGGCGGTCGGCATGTTCCAAATAATAAAAGATTTCCTCCAAAGTCAATTCCGGTCGCACGATATCGCCCAAGCTCAAATCAAAAGTAGGCGTATTGGATATGGGGTCGAATCCAAACTGTCCACTGATGGACTTCAACGTGTGGATGAACGCGTTCATCATCTTCTTGCTTTTGGGCATAACCGTTTCGTATATCTTGCGCCCCAAGAGATAGGTAAATTCCTGCAAACTCGTGGTATGCAAGATGTCTATGAAGAATGTATAATACGCGTCCTTTTCAAACTCAAAGTCATAACAATAGCGCACCAGCCCCGTCTTCCCCATTCTTCTGGGGGATATCAACACCAGGTTATTGCCATTCTCTATCGACTTGACGATTTTCCCAGACTCTACGACACGGTCGCAGAAATACTCACGTTCTATCTTTCCTGTTACCACAAAAGGATTCTTGACTCTTGCCATCATATCACAAGTAAGGTTTAACAGCGTTGGAATATCCTAACGCGTTCATTATGAATGCAAAGATAGGCTCTTTTATAGAATTATACAAATCCTATAATACATTTTCTATAATATTAACATTGTACCTTGCCTTCTTCCTTTTCCAGAGCCTATGTTGGCGTAGATTTCAAGGTGGTGAGCCAAGAATTTGGCCGCTGATACCGAGGATAACCAACGGACGGAACGGATAGCACCGGAATGGGCGAACGGGTATCGGACGGAATACG
Organism: Vescimonas coprocola; assembly: GCA_963620725.1. Lineage (GTDB taxonomy): Bacteria > Bacteroidota > Bacteroidia > Bacteroidales > Bacteroidaceae > Prevotella. Next base: position 112 of record CAVFBU010000003.1, on the reverse strand, counting down.
CAGAAAAAGAATCTTGTCAAAGTCAGCCGTAGTGGCCGTTTCGGGTGAGAAAAGTTAAAGGAGGGGTAAAAACCTTGAGTCGACTCAATCAATCGAATGAGTCGACTCAATC
>CAVFBU010000002.1:0-53701 GCA_963620725.1 Vescimonas coprocola | reverse complement strand
CATCAAGAGCCTGCAAAAATACCACGTCAACGTGACGGACATCGAGCAGAAGGGCATCAGCATCGACGATTTCGATGTTTCCCCGGAACAGATGACCTCCGCCCTGCCGCTGCTCTACCAAAGCGGCTACCTGACCATCAAGAAATACAGTCCGCTCACCAAGAGCTACATACTGGGCTATCCCAACACGGAGGTGAAGATAGGCATGCTGAAGAGTCTCGCCCCCAACTACCTCTCGCCGGTGTCCGTCGACAACAACAGCCTCGTCATCCAGTTCGTGGAGCATCTCTATGACAACAACTTGGAAGGGGCGATGACCCGTCTGAAAGCCTATCTTGCCGGCATCTCCAACCGTCTGTCAAACAAGAACGAACGCGACTTCCAGACCATGTTCTACCTCATCTTCAACCTCATGGGAGCCTACATCAAGGTGGAGGAAGACAGTGCCGTGGGGCGTGCCGATGCCGTGCTCCACATGCCCGACACCGTCTACGTCTTCGAACTGAAATACGACGGCTCCGCTGAGGAGGCACTCCGCCAGATTGACGACAAGGGCTACCTCATCCCCTACTCCGCAGACGGCAAACGACTGGTGAAGGTCGGTGTCAACTATGACAGCCAGCAGCGCACCATCAGCGACTGGATCATCCGGGAATAGTCGTCAAAAGGTGCTACCTCAGGTGTCAACGAGATAGCGTTAAGTTGCTCAACGCATAGAGCGGAATGATGCTGACATGGCGATGGGCATTGTCGGCTTCCTTGTCGATATACTCCAATGTGCCGAAGTTCTCCAAAGAAGTTCGAACGGCATCGGATATCCCCTTTTTTCTCATGAACAGCCACAGGCTTTGCATACTGCCCCGCGTATTTGCCTTCACCTCTATCGGCACCACCCTGCCGTCTCTGGCCTCCAGATAGTCTATCTCGGCATTCGTTCCGCGGGCCCCATTCTGCCAATAGAATAGTTCTGCCTTCTGAAAGCAATCCCGGTACTTCGTCATTTCCAGCCCGGCAAACATCTCCGAGGCTGCCCCTTTGTTGACGAAATCAACATCTGAGGCGAGCAGTACCTCGGCAGAAGGCGTGCCAAGCATCGTCTGCATCAAGCCCAAATCCAGGAACAGATATTTGGTGTAGCGACAGTTTTCTTCGGCCCCCAATGGCGTGCCGTTTCCGTCGCTGTGCGTGACAGGCATTACCAGACCGGCCAATGTCAACAGGTGGAGTGCTTCCCTGACGGCAGAGGAGTGCACGTCGCCATCCACCTGTCTGAACACGAATTTGTCCCCAGCCTGCAGGGCGACCGATCGCAAGACTTTTCTCAACAACACTGGAGACACCCTCGCCTTGTATTTGGCAAAGTCATCCTGGTAGGTGTCCAGAATATCATGATGCACATGAGCACATTCAATATAGCTTCTGGAGGCCGCCCATTCGGCAACGGCAGCGGGCATGCCGCCCACGAGGTAGAAGGTCTTCAACTGCGCCACCAGTTCGTTGTGTACCGCTTCCGGCAGGGGTGAGCAGGCCGATGCCCGTTGCTTGTAGTCCACGGTAACGTCCAGTCCCTGAGCCGAAAGGAATTCGTCAAACGAGAACGGGTACATATAGAGGGAGCGTATTCTGCCGACTCCAAAGGACGGCAGTTCTTCCAGGGCGAACTCCAACAGTGAACCGGCCGCAATAACGTGCAGGTCGGGATAGTCTTCCTTGAAATAGCGCAGGGACATTATTGCCTCCTGACTGGCTTGAATCTCGTCAATGAAGAGCAACGTCTCGCCGGCAACGACGGGTATGCCCGTCATTGCGCTGATGCCCTCGCAAGTACGGAACACGTTGATATCCTTTGTGAACAACTGCCGGACTGACGGTTGACGTTCCAGATTCACTTCCACGAAGTATTTGAAACATTTGCCAAACTCTCTCACGGCAGTAGACTTCCCCACTTGCCTTGCACCTCGAACCAGCAGCGGTTTTCGTCTGGGAGCATCCTTCCATTCCAGCAGTTTCTTGTCAATATTTCTCTTGTAGTAGGTCATATTTACATAATTGTCTGAAAAACAGTGCAAAGGTACGTATTTTATCCAAAAGTCAAGGCAATAACACTGTTAAATCTTCCAAAAGTCAAGGCAATGATGCTGTTGAATCTTCCAAAAGTCAAGGCAATACTGCAGCCAGTATTTTTAAGGTGGAAAAAAGGCGGATGAAATGATGGCGGTCTCGTATAATTGTTGTATTTTTGCAGATACGAAACATGGCTCTGACAAACATCACTAAAAAATGATATGGAACTGAAAGAAATCTATACCGCCGATGACGCACGCTATGACGACGCGGAAAAGATGTACCGCCGCTGCGGACGCAGTGGCGTGTTGCTGCCGAAGATTAGCTTAGGCTTCTGGCACAACTTCGGGAGCGTTGACCCCTACGAGCGCAGCCGCGCCATCACGCACTATGCCTTCGACCACGGCATTACGCATTTCGACCTTGCCAACAACTACGGACCGACCTATGGTTCGGCGGAGGAGACGTTGGGACGACTGATGGACGATGACTTCAAACGCTACCGCGACGAGCTGTTCATCTCCACCAAGGCCGGCTATGATATGTGGTCGGGACCCTACGGCAACTGGGGCTCGCGCAAATACCTCATAGCGAGCATTGACCAAAGCCTCTCACGGATGCACCTCGACTATGTCGACCTGTTCTACAGCCACCGCTACGACCCCAACACGCCACTCGAAGAGACGCTGCAGGCCATGGTGGACATCGTGAGACAGGGGAAGGCTCTTTACCTGGGCATCAGCCGCTGGCCGCTGGAGGCACTGCAGACGGCCGTGGCCTATCTGAAGGCGCACGACACACCGTTGCTGGTTTTCCAGGACAAGCTCAATATGCTGCAACGTGCGCCACAACAGAACGGCACGCTTGACCTCTGCATCGCCGAGGGAGTCGGTTTCGTGTCGTTCTCGCCGCTGGCACAGGGACTGCTCACCAACCGCTACCTCAACGGCATACCTGCCGACAGCCGCATGGCCAAGGAGCACTTCTTGAAACACTCGGCGCTGACCCCGGAGCTGCTGGAGCAGCTACGCCAGTGGAACAAAGAAGCCAGCGACCGGGGCGAGTCGCTGGCTGAGGCTGCACTGGCATGGATACTCCGACAACGCGGTGTCACCAGTGTGTTGGTGGGAGCCAGCAGTGTGGAACAGCTGGCCACCAATATGCGGTGCATACAGACGACTTAGAAGTCGGCTGTCTTCGGTGTGCGCGGGAAGGGAATCACGTCGCGGATGTTCTGCATACCCGTAACGAAGAGGATGAGGCGTTCGAAGCCGAGTCCGAAGCCACCATGCGGACAACTGCCGTAGCGGCGCGTGTCCAGGTACCACCACATATCCTTCATCGGAATCTGGCGGCGGTCAATCTCCGCCATCAGTTTGTCGTAGCTCTCCTCGCGGACTGAGCCACCGATAATCTCACCAATCTGCGGGAACAGCACGTCCGTGCCCTGCACGGTGCGGCGCTCCTCGCTGTCGTCGTTCTGCTTCATGTAGAACGCCTTGATGTCGCGCGGATAGTCGGTCATGATGACGGGCTTCTGGAAATGCTCCTCCACAAGGAAACGCTCGTGCTCGGAAGCCAGGTCCATGCCCCACTCAACGGGAAACTCGAATTTCCGTCCGTTCTTCACGGCCTCTTCCAAGATCTCGATACCCTTGGTGTACGGCAGGCGCACGAAGCTATCCTTCACCACACCCTCCAGACGCGCTATCAGCGTCTTGTCAATCATCTGGTTGAGGAAGTCCAGGTCGTCCTTGCAGTGGTCCAGTGCCCAGCGGACGCAGTACTTGATGAAGTCCTCTTCGAGATCCATCAGGTCGTCCAGATCGATGAAGGCCACCTCCGGCTCAATCATCCAGAACTCGGCCAAGTGGCGCGGCGTATTGGAGTTCTCGGCACGGAAGGTCGGGCCGAAGGTGTAGATGGCACCCAGTGCCGTAGCTCCTAACTCGCCCTCCAACTGACCGCTGACGGTCAGCGAGGTCTGCTTGCCGAAGAAGTCATCGTCGTAGATGATGCTTCCGTTCTCGTCCTTCTTCAGGTCGTAGAGGTTCTTGGTGGTCACCTGGAACATCTGTCCGGCTCCCTCACAGTCGCTGGCCGTAATCAGCGGTGTGTGGAAATAGAAGAAGCCGTGCTCGTGGAAGTAGGTATGGATGGCCATGGCCATATTGTGGCGGATGCGCATCACGGCCCCGAAGGTATTGGTGCGCAGGCGAAGGTGCGCGTTCTTGCGCATCACCTCAAACGACTGTCCCTTCTTCTGCATGGGGTAGGTGTTGTCGCAGAGACCGTATATCTCCAGCGTCTTGGCCTGTATCTCGCAGCGTTGTCCGCTGCCCTGGCTCTCCACCAGTGTTCCCGTGGCGCAGATGCACGCGCCAGTGGTTATCTGTTTGAGCATCTCATCGTCAAACTGCGAGAGGTTGACCACGATCTGCACGTTGTTGATGGTGCTGCCGTCGTTGAGTGCGACAAAGTCGACAGACTTTGAGTTGCGGTGGGTGCGTACCCATCCCTTCACACACACGTCGTTTCCGAAATCCGTGCTTTTCAGCACGTCCACTATCTTCGTTCTTTTCATCGCTTGTTGTCCTTTCAGAAAGTCGTTACTGTCGTTATTCGTAAGCACCCATGCGCAGGCGATCCACCTCTTCCTCCGTCAGGTAACGCCAGTCACCGCGGCGCAGGTTCTTCTTGGTCAGTCCAGCAAACTGCACGCGGTCGAGCTTGGACACCTTGTAGCCAAGGTGCTCGAAGATGCGGCGCACGATGCGGTTCTTACCCGAGTGAATCTCAATGCCCACCTGCTTCTTGTCAACGGGGTCGGCATACTGGATGTCGTCAGCCTTAATCTCGCCGTCGTTGAGCGTGAGTCCTTCAGCGATCTGCTGCAAATCGTGGGCGGTCAAGTTCTTGTCAAGGTAGACGTGATAGATCTTCTTCTTGAGGAACTTCGGGTGGGTCAACTTCGAGGCGAGGTCACCGTCGTTGGTCAGCAGGAGCACACCGGTGGTGTTGCGGTCCAGCCGTCCCACCGGGTAGATGCGCTCGGGACAGGCATCCTTGACGAGATCCATCACCGTCTTGCGCTGCTGGGGGTCGTCACTGGTGGTCACATAGTCCTTAGGCTTGTTCAAGAGCACGTAGACCTTCTTCTCGGGCGTGACGAGCGTGTCGTGGAACTTCACCTCGTCGGTGCGCAGCACCTTGGTGCCCAGTTCGGTCACTACCGTTCCGTTGACGGTCACCACGCCAGCCTGGATGAAGTCATCAGCCTCGCGACGGCTGCACATGCCAGCGTTGGCGAGGAATTTGTTCAGACGGATAGGCTCATTGGGATCGTAGTGTTCCTCCTTATATTCTATGCGCTTCTTGAAGCTGTATTTTGCATTGGGGTCGTAGTCCGCCGAGTGCTGACGGTAGCCGCCACGGTTGTTGTAACCACCGCGCTGCTGGTAGCCGCCACGGTTGTTGTTATAGCCGCCACGATTATTGTAAGGACGCTGCTGGTAGCCGCCGCGATTGTTATAAGGACGCTGCTGATAGCCGCCCTGCTGACGGGGCTGGAAGTCGCCCTGCTCGCCGTCCTGCTGCGGGTTGTTGTAGCGGTTGTTGTAAGGACGCTGCTGGTAGCCACCACGGTTGTTGTAACCGCCCTGCTGCTGATAGCCGCCGCGATTGTTGTAACCGCCACGATTGTTGTAGCCGCCGCGCTGTTGGTAGCCACCCTGTTGGTAACCACCCTGCTGGTGGGGCTGGTAGCCGCCCTGTTCTCCGTCCTGTGGGTTGTTGTAGCGCGGACGATAGGGGCGCGAGTTGTTGTTTTGCAGTCCGCTGCCGAAACCTTCCGGCCGGAAACCGCCCTCGTTGTCCTCCTGATTACGATTGTAGCCCCCTTGATTGTAGGGACGTGTCTGTTGGTTGATGCGCGGGCGCGGTGAACGTCCCGGGCGATAGCCTTGGTAGCCGTTCTGTTGGTCGGTGTAACCCTCGCGGTTGCTTCCGCCTTGCTGGTTGACAGCCTGTTCTTCTGTCTTCTTTTCGTTTTCGAGTTCCATAATTTTTTGTGTGTTGTTTTTAATAGAAACCTCACGGTTTCCCTTGTGTTATTAATGATTTGAATTCAAATTCCTGTGTAGTTCATGGGGGTGATGGCCATCAGTTCCTCTTTCACCTCGTCGCTGACGGCCAGTCCTGCGATGAAGTCGTGAATCAGCTCGGGTGTCATCTTTTGGTTGGTTCGTGTCAGTGCCTTTAGGGCTTCGTAGGGGTGCGGATAGGCTTCGCGCCGCAGGATGGTCTGTATGGCCTCTGCCACCACGGCCCACGTATTGCCAAGGTCTTCCGCAATCTTCTCCTCGTTGAGGATGAGCTTGCGCAGTCCCTTCAGTGTGCTCTGTATGGCGATGACGGCGTGCCCCATGGGCACCCCGACGTTGCGGAGCACGGTGGAGTCGGTCAAGTCGCGCTGCAATCGGCTGATGGGCAGCTTCTGTGCCAAGAACTGCAGGATGGCATTGGCGATGCCGAGGTTGCCCTCCGAGTTCTCGTAGTCGATGGGGTTCACTTTGTGCGGCATGGCACTGGAACCCACCTCTCCAGCCTTGATCTTCTGTTTGAAATACTCCATAGAGATATACATCCAGAAGTCGCGATCCAGGTCAATGATGATGGTGTTGATGCGGCGCATAGCGTCGAAGATGGCTCCCATCCAGTCGTAGTTGGAAATCTGCGTGGTCCACTGTTCGCGCTCCAGCCCGAGCTTCTCCGACACGAAGCGGTTGCCGAACTCGCGCCAGTCATACTGCGGATAGGCCACGTGGTGGGCGTTGTAGTTGCCGGTGGCTCCACCGAACTTGGCGGTGATGGGGGTGTCCTTCAGTCCGCGCAACTGTTCCTCCAGACGGTAGACGAACACCATGATTTCCTTGCCCAGGCGCGTGGGCGAGGCTGGCTGACCGTGTGTCTTGGCCAGCATCGGCACGTTCTTCCACTGCTCCGCATAGTCGTTGAGCTGCTCAATGAGTTCCTCGACCATGGGACAGTAGACCTGTTCCAAGGCCTCCTTGATAGAGAGGGGCACGCTGGTGTTGTTGATGTCCTGCGAGGTTAGTCCGAAATGGATGAACTCCTTGTATTGGTCGAAGCCGCCAAGCCGGTCAAGTTCCTCCTTGATGAAATATTCCACAGCCTTTACGTCGTGGTTGGTGGTCTGCTCAATTTCCTTGACGCGTGCGGCATGTGCTTCCGTAAAGTTGCGGTAGATGTCGCGGAGCGCGTCGAAGCGGCTGTGGTCGAAGTCCTCCAGCTGCGGCAGCGGCAGCTCGCAGAGTGCGATGAAGTATTCAATCTCCACGCGCACCCGATAACGGATGAGGGCATACTCCGAGAAATATTCTGCCAACTGCCCGGTCTTGTTCCGGTATCGCCCATCGATTGGCGAGATGGCGGTCAGTGTGTCTAATTCCATGATTCTGTCTGTTGCGCTTGTGGTCTTGTTCGTTACACCGGTTTAATCTGTGCGCGTGCAAAGGTACGAAAAAATGCGCCAAACCAAGCACACGCAGACGCAATATTTTCACGCAGGCGGACTTTTTTGATGTTTTCTATGGCATAGAGCCGTCCTGCGTCATGGTGGGTACGTCCCCCAAGACCCGTTTCAGGTTGTCGATCACGCACTCGCTGACCTTGAAGGCCGTGCCGTGGCGGATACCCTTCGGGAAGGTCATCTCATCGGAGACATCCGTCCACGTCTGTCCGTGGTCTATGCTGCGCACGGCACCATAGCATCCGTTGCGGTATTTGTCGAAATAGACATAGAGTGTGTCGCCCACGAAGAGCGGTGCCGGGCCTTCAGCCCAGAAGTCGCCGGAGATGGAAGGCGACACCACGGTGGGGAAGCCTTTGCGGAGGTCTTGGGTTCGTGTGATGCGGAGGTTCTTTTCCGCCGGGGCAGAGTTCTCGTTCTTCACCACCATGATATAGTCCCGTCCGTCCTTCACGATGGCAGCATCAATCACGTTGAAATCGGGATTGAAGAACATCCGTGTCTTGGTGAAGGTCTTGAAATCCTTGGTCGTCGTACAATAGATGCGGTGGTTCCATTGTTTCTCCTTTTCCGTCGAAGCCACTGGCGAGTGCCGCCCGGGAATGGTCGTTGCCCAGTAGATATAAAAGGTCTGCGTAGGCTCGTCGTAGAACAGCTCCGGCGCCCAGCAGTTCTGAGCCTCCGGCTCATCGGCCATCACGGGGATGGCCTGCTGTTCGCTCCAGTGTATCAGGTCTTTCGACGAGGCATAGCCGATGATTCGGTCGTGCCAGCTGGAGGTCCATACCATGTGGAACGTGCCGTCCGGTCCCTGCACGATGCTCGGGTCGCGCATCAGCCGGTCTTTGCCCACCGTAGGGCGCAACAGCGTCTGGTTGCCGTTCAGTGCCGTCCATGTCTTGCCATCGTAGCTATAGGCCAGATGCAGTCCATCCTTCTCTCCCCGGAAGTAGGAGAAGAGGTAGGCATCCCCTGCCGATGCACCAATGGCACACAGCAGGACAGCGATTGTCATAAGTGTCTTTTTCATCGTCGTTGGTTTTTGTTTATTTGGGACAAAAGTACGAAAAATTAGTGGAAAAGACGCATCTTTCCCGTTAAAATCATTGTTTTTCTGTCTCTTATGTGGGTACAGGAACAAAACAATACCTATTTTTAGGTATTGCCCAAGCCCCTGAAACGCCCTACCTTTGCACCATCAACGGATAACTATATAAAAGAGGTGTTAGCGAGGCTACGATGAAACGACTGCAAATGACTCTTATGGCCTTACTTCTGGCTGTCGTTGCCTTTTCCCAAACGTTTAAGGGGAAGGTGACCGACGGTACGACGCATGAACCCATTGTCGGTGCTACGGTGAGTCTGGCCGACCAACGGGAGACAGCGGTCGTGACCGATGCCGATGGTCTGTTCCGCATCATCGCGCCAGCTGGCAAGTCGCGACAGATACGCATCACCTATATTGGGTATAAGCCCCTGGTAGCCACGCTGACCGATGGTGCCGTCTACCGTCTGTTGCCGGACGTAGCCACGCTCGGCGAGGTGGTAGTGACGGCACAGGAGTCCAAGGGACTGTCGTCGGCTTCCGTCATCGGGAAGCAGGCCATGGAGCACCTCCAGCCATCCAGTTTCTCCGACCTCCTCGAACTGCTGCCTGGTGGCCGCTCGCAAGACCCCACGCTCAACACCCCCAACACCATCCGCATCCGCGAGACCGGCACGGCCAGTACCTACAATACCACAGCGCTGGGCACGTCGTTCATGATTGATGGCGCACCCGTCAGCACCAACGGCAACCTCCAAGAGGTGAAGGGTGCATGGGAAACCTCCACCGAAGGGCGGAGCTTTGTCAACGCTGGCGTTGATATGCGCTCCATCTCCACCGACGACATTGAGCGCGTTGAGGTGGTGCGCGGCATTCCGTCGGTGGAGTATGGCGACCTGACGAGCGGACTGGTCAAAATCGAGCGCAAGCGCGGCGGAAACCAATGGACTGCACGCCTCAAGGCCGACATGGGCAGCAAGCTCTTCTATCTGGCCAAGGGCTTCGAGTGGAAACCGCAGCGCATGACCCTCAATCTCAGTGCCGACTGGCTTGATGCTAAGGCCGACCCACGCAACAGACTGGAGAACTACAAGCGGCTCAGTCTCTCGGCGCGTTTCTCCAAGGCGTGGACGCTCGGGCGGTACGACGTAAACCTCAAGACAAACCTCGACTATACCGGCTCGTTCGACAACGACAAGACCGACCCCGACCTCAACAGCCAGGCCGTGGATGCCTACAAGTCGCAGTACAACCGCTATGCGCTCAACGCCAAGGTGAGCGTGGCGGCCAAGAGCCGCGAGCAGTGGTTCCGTTCACTCGACGCCATGCTCTCCACCTCCTATGAATACGACCTCGTGGAGCGCACCAAACTCGTGCAGCTCTCGCAGCTCACGGCTGCCGTCACCGCTACTACGCCCGGAGAGAGCGATGGCATCATTCTGCCCTATACGTATGTGGCCTCACAGAACGTGGACGGCCGTCCCTTCAACCTCTTTGCCAAGCTGACGGCCAAGTTCCAGATTCCCTCACAGTACGTCTCCAACACCCTGTTGGTGGGCACCGACTGGAACATGGACAAAAACTACGGCAAGGGACAGGTGTTTGACCCCACGCGGCCGCTCTACACCACGTCGGCCACCCTACGCCAGCGGCGGCTCTCTGACATCCCGGCCAACCGTCAGTGGGGACTCTTCGCCGAGGAGAGTGTGGCCTTCCAAGTGGGCGGCAACAAGGTGGAGGCAGTGGCCGGCGTGCGTGCCGTGCAGATGGCCGGCCTGCCCAGTGCCTACCGGATGCACGGCAGGGTGTACCTTGACCCGAGGGTCAACCTCGGATGGACGTTTCCCAAGTTCCGCGTGGCAGGCCAGACAGGATTCGTGCGCCTCTCGGGCGGCGTGGGCGAGCATACCAAGATGCCCACCATGAGCCAGCTCTTCCCCGACCCCGTCTACATGGATCTCGTCCAGCTCAACTACTACCACGCCAATGCCAACTGCCGCCGCATCAACGTGCAGACCTACGTCATCGACCCCACCAACCTGATGCTCCAGCCAGCGCGCAACCTCAAGTGGGAGGTGAGTGCCGACCTCAGCATCGGTGGCAACCGCCTCGCCGTGACCTATTTCCGCGAGAACATGACCTCCGGCTTCCGTAGCCAGACGAGCTACGCGCCCTATAGCTACAAGAAATACGATGCCTCGGCGGTGGATGCCGCCACACTCATCGCTCCGCCGTCGCTGGACACTATGCCCTACGAGTTGACCACCGACCTGCGCGGCTACAGTCAGTACACCAATGGTAGCCAGACCCTGAAGCAGGGTGTGGAATACACACTCTCCACCCGTCGCTTTCCGCGCATCATGACCCGCTTGACCATCAACGGGGCGTGGTTCTACACCATATACCGCAACTCCTTGATGGAAGCCTTCCGCCCGAGTGCGGTGATGGCTGGCAAGCAGATTCAGTATGTGGGCTATTACGACGAGAATGGTGGCAGCAAGAACCAGATGCTGAACACCAATTTCACCGCCGACACCGACATCCCCAAGCTGCGCCTCGGCTTCTCCGTCTCCGCGCAGTGTCTGTGGTTCACACTGCGGCAGACCGCCGAGACCAGCAACTACCCCGTGAGCTATATGGACGGCAGTGGCACGATGCACGCCTGGAAGACTGAGGATGCTGGCGACACGTACCTGCGCTACCTCGTGCGCAACTATACGGCCAGCAACTTTGCCATCTACCGGGTGCCGTTCTCCATGAATGTCAACTTCAAGGTGACCAAGCGTCTCTTCGACGATGGCGTGACCATCGCCCTGTTCTGCAACAAACTCCTGGACTACAGTCCCGACTACGAGAGTAATGGTATGACGGTGCGCCGCAATGTCACCCCGTATTTCGGACTGGAAATGAACGTAAAGATATGAAGAAGCTATTGATGATAGGTCTGGCAGCAACGACACTGCTCCTCAGTGCCTGCCATCAGGAGGAAGACGACCTCTTCACCACCGCCGTCCTCACGCTGGAGGCTGGCGACGGCATCACCGTGGAACGGGTGCAGGGCACGGTGACCCTCACCAACCTCAACACGCGGCAGGTGGTCACTGCGGCTGACTTCAGCGGCAACGTGGCACAGATACAGGTACTGCGTGGGGCTTACACCATACTGGTGGAAGGCTCTGCACAATGCCGCGACACCAGTGGCGCGACCAGCGTGCGCAAGTTCCGCTGTTCGGCCGACTATCTGGCTTTGGAAAAGGAAAATACAAACACCGCAACACTGAGCATGATATGGCTGTAGCACACACACACGGAAAAGTATTCTGGCTGGCAATGATGCTCTTGAGCCTTGCCACCACGCTGGCCGCCGCACCTCGCGACACGGCACGCGTGGAGCACCAGTCCCTGTGGAACGACATCTCGGTCTCTATGCGCCGCAACCCGGCACTCCACGGTGTGGCCTTCAGCCGCTCCTACTCCGAGATGGCTCTCTCCTGCGACTACAGCAGCCAGTCGCAGGCCTTCGTGCAGCAGCAGGGCAGTGGCCATACGCTGGGTGCACTCGCCGTAAACAGCTTCCTCCGCATGAGCGACAAGACGGCAGCGTGGGGCTCGGCCTCCTATACGACAGGGCAGCAGCGCGACATCCGTTGGAACTCCACCTCTGACTACGCACTCTTGGCTCCTTACGTCATGGCCGATACGCTGGGCGGCGACACCCATCGCGAGCGGTATGCCTTTTCCGGCGGATACGCCACCCGGCTGGACCGCGTCCTCGTGGGTGGAGAGATGACACTCCGCGCCGACCACGAATACCGCGACCGCGACCCCCGTATGCGAGGCATCGTGACGGAGCTGACCCTGCGAGCCGGGGCAGCCATCGAGGTTTCCGGCTATCAGTGGGGCGCAGCTGTCAGCGGCAGTGTCTATAAGCAGACCAACAGTGTTGATTTCTATAATGAGTTGGGAAAGACTCCCGAATACCACATGACGGGACTTGGGACGGAATACAGCCGCTTCGCCGGCGAGCAGACCGAGCTGGCCTACCGGGGCGGCGGCATCGGCTTGGCACTGGATGCCCAGCCGTTGCAGGGGCGTGGTACCTATGCTCACGTGGCCGTAGGTAGCAGCAGCTACGAACGCCAGCTGACCAGTGCAAACGGGGTACCCCTCTCGCGCCTTATATATAATAAGGTGGAAGCAACCCTCGGATGGAAGCAGGAGGGACGGCACCGCTGGGCACTCCATGCCGACCTCGACCTGACGCGCCGCAGTGGCGACGAGAACATCACGGGAAAGGCGGACTCGCAGTATTACCCGGTCATCGGCACGCTGACCCTGTACAAGGAGTGGCAGACGGACGCGTCACTCGGTGCATTGTATGGTGTGGCAGACGGCAGCCGCGCGTGGACGGTCAGCCTGCGGACGGGATTCCGCAGTCGCCGCGAGCGTTATGTCTACCCAGAACGTAAACTCAACCGCGCCCACGCCTATGCCACGCTGCAAGGGGAGTGGAGCAGGGAGGTGGCGCGCCGGACCGCACTCACCCTGAACGTTGGCGCGAGCCACTTCATGCGAGTGAGCGATGGCATCGTGATGCCCTACGCCAATATGACCGCCACATTTGCGGATATGATCAACCATACCTACCGCTTCGCCAAGGCCAGCTATACGGCGACGAACGTGATGGTGAGGGGCGACTACAGTCTGAAGGACTCGCCGCTCGGTCTCTTTGCCTTGGTGAAGGGTGGCGTGGTGCGCTGCTCCGAAGGCGAGTGGCAGACGGATGTGCTGCTGACGGCCGGGGTGACCTTCTGAAGGAAAAAACAGAAAGACAAGCATAAAATAGTAATCATAAAAAAAGGAAAGAAAACAATGGAAAAGAGAATGTTATTGGGCATCATGATGCTCCTGACTTTGGCGTTCACAGCCTGTGACTCGACCGATGAAACCTATGTGCCTGCTACGCTTAGCGTAGAGATGCCGCTGGGCTTGGACAACGTCCAGTTCAGCGATGCGGAGGCCACCTTCACCAACGTGAACAGCAACACCGCGTACACCACGACGCAGTTCACCGACAACAACGGCACGTTCACAGCCACGATGGAACCGATTCCCGAAGGCACCTACAACGTAGCCATCAAGGGCACGCTGACCTTCACCAAGGACGGTGTGGCAGGTACCGCCAAGGTCGACCAGCAGAGCGACAACGTGGCAGTGAGTGAAAGCAGTGCAGCCGTGAAGCTCGCCGTCAACACCTTCGATGCAAAGGGTGGCTTCGTCATCTCCGAAATATTCTTCCCCGGCACACAGACCCCCGAAGCGAAGCAGTACACCAAGGATCAGTATGTCGTCATCTCCAATAACTCCGATGTGACACTCTATGCCGACAGCATCGCCTTCGTGGAGGCGGCATTCCTCAACACGACCAAACGCGAGTACACGCCCGACATCATGGCGGAGGCCATGTCGGTGGATGCCATCTACATGATTCCGGGTACGGGCACGAGCGTTCCCGTAGAACCCGGCAAGTCACTGGTGCTCGCCCTCAATGCCATGAACCACACCGAGGCCAACGCCAACTCCTTCGACCTTAGCAATGCAGACTATGAGTTCTACGATGAGAGCAGCAGTACCTCCATCCTGGACACGGACAATCCCGACGTGCCCAACCTCGATAGATGGTATTGCTACACGCTCACCATCTTCATCCTAAACAACCAGGGCAACAAGACCTACGCCATCGCCAAGATGCGCCAGGACATGGACAGCTACCTGGCCGACAACAAATATGAGGCCAAGTACACCGCCGTGAACGGCAAGGAGATGTCGGCCATGTACTACAAGGTGGCCAACGACTGGATTCTCGATGCCGTCAACCTCGCCCCGAGCAGCACATGGCAGTGGAACTCCGTGTCGGCCGCCCTCGATGCCGGCTACGCCTACGTGGCCGCAACAGGTTCCGACAAGGCGCGCTTCGGCAAGGCCGTCATCCGCAAGAAGGTCGACGGAAAGTGGGTGGACACCAACAACTCCAGCGAAGACTTCGAGATGGGTGTCACGCCCAGCTACCTGCAGAAATGATGCACTTTCTGAACATACGTAACATAAACATCAAACGACAGACCACATGAAAAAACAAACTTTGTGTCTGTTCCTGCTCGCCCTGCTCCCCGCCTTCCTTTCGGCACAGATGGTGGAGCAGGACGCTGCCGTAAGGCAGGGTAAGCTGAAGAACGGACTGACCTATTACATCCGCCACAACGGCAAAGAGGCCGGTCTGGCCGACTTCTACATCGCACAGCGGGTGGGTTCCATCCTGGAGGAGCCGCGCCAACGCGGTCTCGCCCACTTCCTGGAGCACATGGCCTTCAACGGCACGAAGCACTTCCCCGGCAAGGGCAAACGCCTCGGCATCGTACCCTGGTGCGAGACCATCGGCGTGAAGTTCGGGGCCAACCTCAACGCCTATACCTCCGTAGACCAGACCGTCTACCACATCGGTGCAGTGCCCATCAAACGCGAGGGCATCGTGGACTCCTGTCTGTTGGTACTCAACGACTGGAGCCAGTACATCCTGCTGGAGGATAAGGAGATTGACAAGGAACGTGGTGTCATCCACGAGGAATGGCGCAGCCGCCGCACGGGCATGGCTCTGCAGCGCATGATAGAAAATGTCATCCCCAAAATCTACAAGGGCAGCAAGTACGAGGACTGCCTGCCTATCGGTAATATGGATGTGGTGGACCACTTCCCCTACAAGGATCTGCGCGACTACTACGAGAAATGGTATCGCCCCGACCTGCAGGCCATTGTCGTCGTGGGTGACTTCGACGTAGACCAGATGGAGCGGAAAGTCCAGAAACTCTTCGGCAAGATTAAGGCACACAAGAACCCGGCCGAGCGCGTCTATTATCCCGTGGGCGACAACGACAAGATGATCATTGCCATTGAGAAAGACAAGGAGCAGCCCATCATCCTCGCCCACCTCTATATGAAGAGCGAGGCCACACCCGATAGTGAGAAGAACACGGTGAAGTACCAGCGCGACGACTATGTGAGCGGACTCATCACCTATATGCTCAACGGTCGCCTCACGGAGAAGAAGCAGGCGGCAGAACCACCCTTTATGAGTGCGACGGTGAAGAACGGTGGTTTCTTCGTCTCGCGCACAAAAGAAGCCTTCAGCCTCAGCATCAGCTGCAAGCAGGACAACGTGTTGGGCGGCATCGCCGTGGCCGTGGGCGAGGTGGAGCGTGCTCGCCAGCACGGCTTCACCGAGAGCGAGCTGGAGCGCGCCAAGCGGCTGTACCTCAATGCGGCCGAGCGGCAGCTGAAGATGGAGAAGGACTATCGGAACGCCCACTACGTGAGCCAGTGCGTGGAAAATTTCCTTGAGAGCGAGCCCATCCTCACCCCGGCATACAGCCTGCAGTTAGTAAAGCAGTTTGATGGCGAGGTGACCCTCAGCGAGGTGAACGGCAAGGTAAGCGACATCATCACCGACCGCAATCAGGTGTTTGTGATGTACGGTCCCGACAAGGAGGGTTTCACGATTCCCTCGGAGGCGGAGATTGAGCGCACGGTGTTGGAAGCCCAGCAGCAGCGTTATGATGCCTACCAAGAGGAGGAAGTGCCCAAGACGCTGATGCCCGTCCTCCCCACACCCGGCAAGATTGTATCTGAAAAACCATTCGGCAAGTTCGGCGTGACGGAGATCACACTGAGCAACGGCATGAAGGTCTATGTCAAGTCGACCGACTACCAGGCCGACCAAATTACGATGAGTATGCGAGGCGAGGGCGGTACATCGCTCTATGGCAACGAAGACATCCCCAATTTCGCCTTCCTCACCAGTGCTGTCGTTGAGGGTGGCGTGGGCGATTTCCCAGCCACACGACTCCGCAAGGCGTTGGCAGGAAAGTCGCTGAAGGTTGCACCTTCCATCAGCAGCGAGGGCCAGCGCATCACAGGCACCTCGTCGGTCAAGGATCTGGAGACGATGCTCCAGCTGACCCACCTCTACTTCACCGCACCGCGCACGGACAGCATCGCCTTCCAGAGCATGATGAGCCGTAACCTCTCGATGTTGAAGAACCGCAACGCCAGTTCGAAGGTGGTCTACAACGACTCCATCACCGCCACCGTCTACGGCCACCATCCGCGCGTGGCTCCGGTGACAAAGGAGGTGGCCGAGCAGGCGGACTACAACCGCATCCTGCAAATCTACCGCGAGCGGTTCAGCGATGCCAGTAACTTCAAGACCGTGTTCATCGGAAAGATCGACATGGACGTGCTGCGCCCACTGCTCTGCCAGTACCTGGCCACCCTGCCTGCCACCCACAAGCAGGAGAAGAGCAACAAGGCCAATGTGGCCAACATTGTCAAGAAGAACGAGGTGGTGACGTTCGCCCACAAACAGGCCACACCGCTGGCCAACGTGAGCGTGTTCTATGCCGCCGATGTGCCGTTCTCGCCCAAGAACGACCTGACCCTCGACATACTGACACGCGTGCTCCAGATTGCCTATACCGACTCCGTGCGCGAGGAGAAGGGCGGCACCTACGGCGTAGGGGTCAGCTTCTCACTGGAGAAGGAAGACCGCCCCAACACGGTGGTGCGCATCTCCTACAAGTGTGACCCCACCCGCTACGGAGAGCTGAACCCCGTTGTGTACCAGCAGCTGCAAAATATCGCCGACCACGGCCCTGCTGCAAGCAGTATGGACAAGGTGAAGAAATACCTGCGCAAGCAGTACGACCAGATGGCCATCACCAACGACTATTGGAGCTACGTCATCTGGCACCAGCTGGACGACGAGGCCGACTTCGACAAGGACTACAAGAAGATGGTGGACGACATCACCGCCGAGGACATCCAACAGATGGCTCGGGAACTGCTCCGGCAAGACCACCGCATTGAGGTGACGATGCTATCGGAGTGACAGCGCAAATTGATATTACAGGAAGTCCGTGCCGGGTCTCTAATGACCTTGCGCGGACTTTTTCTGTTCTTGTTCCATGTCGCGGCGCGACTTCGACTTGACGACAAGCCACACGCCGCTGAACACCAACGCCACGGCCAGCACGTGGGTCATCTTCATGGTGCTGAGTCCCATGACCAGCGAGGCAGCCACCGCCACGATGGGTTGCACGTAGTTGTAGACCGACACGACCGTGGGGCGCAGGGTGCGCTGACCAATCATGGTGAGGATATAACAGAGGAACGTGCCGATGACCACCACGTAGAACACCTCAAACCACGTCACGGGCGGAATCGGTTGGCTGACCACCCCGTAGACGTGTGTCGAGACGAACGGCAATAGGAGCAGCAAGGCCCACGTGAACATATATTTATTGACCGTAAACACGTTGTAGCGTTTGATGAGCGGATTGAAGAGCGACAGATAGAGCGCGAACGAGAACTGTGCAAAGAGACACAGCAGGTCGCCACGGATGTCCCCCACCCTCGCATCGGCATGAGCTGCCGAACTCAGGATCAGAATCAAGGCACCGCTGCATCCCATCAACACCCCTATGGCTTTCTTTCCCGTGATGGGTTCGTGCAGGATGACTGCCGCCAGTATCATAGCGAAGATGGGCATCGACGTGGTGACGATGCTGGCATTGATGGGGGTGGTGATGCTCAGTCCGATGGTGAAACAGCACTGGTTAAAGACCAGTCCCGTCAGTGCTGCGCCAATGAACATGAGGCGGTCGCGCCAGGGCACATGCTCCTTCGGCGCGAACAGCGAGGCGATCCAAAACAGCAGACACGCGCCTGCCACACGAAACGTAACCATGGAAATACCGTCAAACCCGTGGAGCATGGCATCCTTGCCCACGGGCGACATCAGTCCCCATCCAGCGCAGGCTCCAAACATGGCGAGATGGGCTATGAGTGCTCTATTCGTTTTCATGCGGCAAAAATAGTACAATCCTCGGGAAAAACGAAACGGAAAAGATAAAATAAGCTAAAATCGGTGTTTTTTCTTGCAGACATCAAGTTTTTTATTTTGTATTTCGCTTGGTTTGCACTACCTTTGCCCATATACTAACAGCAAGAGCCATGCAGAAATATGCGGACTATATCCAGAAAATAGAAATCGACGCGCTCTGGAGCGGCAAGAAGCACATCGTGTGGAACCTCGACCCGAAGGTGAACGTGCTCAGCGGCATCAATGGTGTCGGCAAATCGACCATCCTTAACAAAGTGGTGAGGAGCGTGGAAACCAACGGCGACATCGTGAACCACCTATTGAAAGGGGTACACCTATCCACCATTCCCGAGGATGCCACCCACGTGCGCTTCGATGTGATACGTTCCCTCGACAGCAACCTTTCGAAGACGCTCTCGGAGGGCGATGGCTTCGTACACCAGGCCCTCTCGGTGCTGGCTGGTGCGGGAGGCGGTTCCCTGCTCGACCTGCAGCTCTACCGCCTGCAGCGCAAGTATTTGGACTATCAGGTGAACATCGGCAACCGCATCATTGAGGCACTGCAACGGGGCGACACCAAGGCGGCGCAACAGCTCTCGGCCTCCAAGAAACACTTTCAGGACATCGTTGACGAACTCTTCGCCGAGACAGGGAAGAAGATGGTGCGCACGGAGAACGAGATACGCTTCACGCAGATTGGCGAGACCCTGCTGCCCTACCAGCTCTCAAGCGGCGAGAAGCAGATGCTCATCATCCTGCTCACCGTACTGGTGGAAGACGGACTGCCCTACGTGCTCTTCATGGACGAGCCGGAGGTGTCGCTACATATCGAATGGCAGAAACGCCTCATCGAGCTGATCACGGAGCTGAACCCGAACGTGCAGATTATACTCACCACCCACTCACCGGCCGTCATCATGAGCGGATGGATGGACAAGGTGACGGAGGTCAGCGACATCACGATATGAGCAGCAGACTGACCGATCATGTCAACAGCCGCTATTTCGAGGCCGCCAACAGACTGGCTTCGAAGCAGGCACGCAGGCGCATCGTGGCCTATGTGGAGAGCTACGACGACATCTATTTCTGGCGCACGGTGCTCGGACGCTTCGAGGACGAGACGCGCTACTTTGAGGTGATGCTGCCGTCGCACCGCAAGCTGGAGCGCGGCAAGAAGTCGGTGCTGATGAACTTTGCCGACGGACGGGTGGGCAAGGACATGATAGCCTGTGTTGATGCGGACTATGACTACCTGCTGCAAGGGCGCACCGCCCAGTCGAAGAAGGTGGTGGAGAGTCCCTTTGTGTTCCATACCTATGCCTACGCCATTGAGAATATGCAGTGCTACGTGCCCGCACTCCATGAGGTGTGCGTGGCCGTGACCCTCAACGACCGCCGTATCTTCGACTTTGACGACTATTTCCGGCAATACAGCCAAGCCATCTTTCCACTGTTCGTATGGTCGATATGGGCCTACCGCACGGGGCACCACGACCAGTTCTCGCTCTCCGACTTCTCACGGGTGGTAGCCCCCGGAGGATTCAACGTGGAGAAGCCCCAGCCGTCCATCGACCATCTGCGACACAAGGTCAGTACACGGCTCCGCCTGTTACAGTCCTTGTTTCCTGACAACAAGGAGCAGTATCTGCAAACCAAGAACGACCTGCGAGCGTTGGGTGTGACCCCCGACACCACCTACCTCTACATTCAGGGACACTCGCTATGTGACAATGTCGTCGTGCCCATCCTCACCAAGGTGTGCAACCGACTTCGACAGGAACGCCAGGACGAGATACGATACACCTCGCGCCATTATACGCAGCGGAAAAACGAGATGTCCTGCTACGAGCACTCGCTGCAGGACATCCGTCAGATGTTGAAGAAGAACACGGGCTACAAGGCTTCGGAGCCCTTCCAGCGGTTGCAGGCCGACTTGGCCACCTACCTGGATACGCCCATTTCTCCGCAAGGATCAGGACAACACGTAGGTCTCTAAGAACTTCACCGTCCCCTCGCAACGCACCTCGCTCACGGTGGCCGGCAGCAACACCGTCTCACCCTCGCGGAACGGCATCCGCTCTCCGTCAACCGTCAGCGTGCCTTCGCCCTTCATGCCTATCAGGATGACGAACGAGTCCAGTTCGCTGTAGTCGATATCCATCGGCTCGTCCAGATCGTAGACGGCCGTGTTGAAATACGGACACTCCACCAACAGTTCCCCCTCGTTCTTGCGTGCCTCGTAACGGGTGCGGTAGTCGGGCAATACGGTATAGTCAATGCTCTCCGATGCTTCTTGGGTGTGGAGCTGGCGGTAGTTGCCGTCCTTGTCCTTGCGCTTGAAGTCGTAGATGCGGTAGGTCACGTCGCTGGTCTGCTGGATCTCGGCCAGGAAGCATCCTGCGCCGATGGCGTGGATGCGACCAGCGGGAATGAAGAAGCAGTCGCCTTCCTTGACAGGGTACTGTGCCAGTGCCTCGCAGATGGTGTCGTCAGCTACCATGGCCTTGTACTGCTCCGGGGTGATTTGCTTTTTCAGTCCATTATACAGCTTAGCATCGGGAGCGGAGTCCATTACAAACCACATCTCGGTCTTTCCCCGACGCTTCCCCTGCCGACGGGCAATCTCGTCGGTGGGATGCACCTGAATGGAGAGGTCCTGGCGTGCGTCGATGAACTTGATGAGCAACGGGAACTCCGTGCCGAAACGCGCATAGTTGGCCTTCCCCACGAGAGCCTCTTTCATGTCGTTCACCAGTTGGTTGAGCGAGCGTCCGTCGCCGACGGCCACCGTTTCGTTGTCTTTCACGCCCGAGATCTCCCAACTCTCGCCCACGTGATCCATCTGGGAGTCCAGGTGCTTGAACGGGATGATGCGCTCGCCGCCCCACAGCGTCTGCTTGAGCAGTGGCTGAAACTTGAATGCTTTCATATCTTTTCTTTCGTTTATAGTAATGCTTTACTGTTTTTCGTGTCCGATGTCAGTTGTCCGTCCAGAATCCCCGTGTGAACAGCACCATGACAGACATAATCTCCAGACGGCCGACAAGCATCAGGAAGGCACAGATCCACTTGACGGCATCGGGCAGACCAGCCCACGACATGACGGGACCGATTTCCGTGCCCAAGGTCGGTCCTACGTTGCTCATGCAACTCAAGGCGATGGTGACGGCGTTGGTGCTGTCTATCCCGGCAGCAATCATGACGACGGCGGCCACGAGACACATCGACACGTAAAGGGCAAAGAAGGTGAGCAGCGTAGCCACCTTGGAGGAAGGAATGTTCTGGCCGTTCACCTTGACGGGAAGGATGGCGTTGGGATGGAGAATCTGGCGGAACTCGTTACGCATGGCCTTCAGCACCATGACGCCCCGGATGCACTTGAAGCCTCCACTGGTACTGCCCGCACAGGCACCGAGGAACATGCAACCGCCGAGTATCACCCACGTCAGGTGCGGCCATGCCCCCGCATCGTCGTTGAAGAGTCCGGTGGTGGTAATGAACGACACCACCTGAAACAGGGCACTGCGGAAGGCACGCTCACCGACATAGCCGTTGCTGTACATCAGTATCACCATAACCGCCGCCGTCGAGAGGGTCACCACGGCCAAATACAGTTTGAACTCCGAGTTGCGGAACAGCTGGCGCAGCTGCCGTTTGAACACCACGATATATAATAAGGTAAAATTGATGCCCGACAGGAACTGAAACGTCAGCGACACATACTCGACAGCGGCACTGTGGTAGAAGCCCACGCTGTCGTTGTGGGTGGCGAAGCCGCCCGTTGCCGTGGTAGTCATCGCATAGTTCACACTGTCAAACCATCCCATCCCTGCCGCGTAATAGGACAGGGTGCAGGCCACGGTCAGGACGAGGTAGATGCTGCATATCCATTGGGCATTGGTGCTCAGCCGAGGGTGCATCTTGGTGCGTACCGGGCCGGTGGCCTCAGCGGAGAACACCTTGACACTGCCACCGACCAGCGATGGCAGGATGGCGATGGTGAAGAACACGATGCCCAGGCCACCAATCCATTGCGACAGCGACCGCCAGAAGAGCAGCGCGTGGGGCAACCGCTCCACATCGTCAATGACGGTAGCCCCCGTGGTAGTAAATCCCGACATCGTCTCGAAGTAGGCATCGGTCACATCGTTGATGTATCCTCCCGTGAGGAAGGGCAGCATACCGAACAGGCTATACAAGAGCCAGGACAGGGTGACGACGAGATAAGCATCGCGCCTACCCATATTGTTGGCCGCATTGCGTCCCAGGTATTTGAGAACGAAGCCACAACATACGGTGAAGAGGGCAGAGACGAGAAACGCCATGATGTCGTCCTCCCGGTAGCATACCGACAGCACAGCACACCCACCCATCAGCAGTCCTAACAGGATGAGCAGCGACCCGATAATCTTGTACTGTAGCCGGAAGTCTACCATAGTGTTGAGGACTTGAAGTATTTTTCGAGTTTCTTTAGGTTATGCTCGTGACAGAACACCATCACCGAGTCGCCGGGTTCTATCCGCGTGAAGCCGTTGACGAGGATGCCCTGGTTGCGGCGCACCAGACCACCGATGGTGATGCCGCTGGGCAGTCCCAAATCCTTGACGGCCTTTTGCGTAACCTTCGACCCTTCAGCCGCCACGAACTCCGCCACGTCCGAGTCAACCATCATCAGCGACCGTACATTGCTCACATCGGCATCCAACATCATCTGGTAGATGTGGCTGGCGGCGATGGTCTTCTTGTTGATGATGGTACCGATGTCGAGTCCCTCCGCCATCTCCACATAGTCGAGGTTCTCCACCATGGCGATGGTCTTCCGCACGCCCAGTCGTTTGGCAGTGAGGCAGGCCAGAATATTGGTCTCGGCATTGCCAGTCAGTGCCACGAAGGCCTGCGTATTCTGTATGCCCTCCTCCTGGAGCAGTCCGAGGTCGCGACCATCGCCGTGGATGACCATGGCATCGGTGTCTGCCAGCAGTTCGTTGAGGCGTTCGCAGCGTTGCTCATCCCTTTCTATGATTTTCAGGTTCATATAGTCGGGCACGGTCAGTCCGACGCGCACGGCCGTCTTGCTGCCGCCCATGATGATGACGTTCTTCACGTCGGCATAGTGTTCCTTCCCGGCGAGCTTGCGGATATAGGGGATGTATTCCCCGGTGGTCATGAAATAGCAGAGGTCACCGGCACACAACTCATCGTTGCCACCGGGAATAACGGTCTCGCCGTTGCGTTTGACGGCCACCACATGATAAGGCTCTTCCGGGCCGCACAACTCGCGGAGCGGTCTGTTGAGGATTTCACAGGTGTTGCGCAGTTTGACACCAAGCATGACGAGTGCGCCGTCGTGGACATCCCACCGCTGTCTCACCCACGACATCTTGAGTCCGTTGGTGATGTCGAGGGCGGCCAACACCTCTGGGTAGATAAGTGAGTTGATGCCCATCTGCCCGAAGAACGACTCTAAGCTGGGTGCCAGGTATTCGTAGTTGTCAATGCGTGCCACGGTCTTCGCGGCTCCCATGGCATGGGCGATGATGCAGGCATTCATATTCTGACTCTCGTCGGGCGTCACACCCACAAAGAGGTCGGCCTGGTCGACATTGGCCTGGCGCAGGGTACGGATACTGGTGGGTGCACCGGCCACGGTCATGATGTCAAACTTACTGTCGAGGCCGGCCAGCCGCTCGGCATCGTCGTCAATGAGCACGCAGTCCTGACGGTCGCGCGACAACAGTTTCGCCAGGTGTACACCCACGGCACCTGCTCCGGCTATGATAATCTTCATGACATGATAGCGTTACGGATGCTTTCGGCATCCAGTCCTACAAGTTGTTCGAGTTGCTCCACGGTGCCATGCTCCACGAAGCGGTCGGTGGGCATTCCCAACCGGATGACCTCGGGGTAGTAGTGGTGGTCGGCCATCCATTCCAGTACGGCAGAACCCAGCCCGCCGTCCCTCACGCCGTTCTCCACGGTGACGATGCGCGCAAAGCGTTCGCCCACCTCCGTTAGGATAGCCTCATCAAGGGGTTTGAGGAACCGCATGTCGTAATGGGCCACGTCCAGTCCCTCCACCGCCTTCGCTGCGTTGTTGCCTATCGGACCGATGGTGAGCACCGCGGTATGGTGGCCGTCCTTCAGTTTCCGTCCCGTTCCCACCTTGATTTCCTCCAGCGGGCAGCGCCAGTCCGTCAGCACGCCGCCCCCACGGGGATAGCGGATGACGAAGGCACCCTGGTTGGGCAGTTGCGCGGTGTACATCAGCCGGCGCAGCTCGTGCTCGTCCATGGGCGAGCAGATGGTCAGATTGGGAATAGGGCGCAGTGCGGCCAAGTCGAATGCCCCGTGGTGGGTAGGCCCGTCTTCACCAACGATGCCAGCACGGTCCAGGCAGATCACCACGTGGAGGTTGAGCAGTGCCACGTCGTGGATGATATGGTCGAATGCTCTTTGTGCAAAGGCACTATAGATGTTGCAGAAGGGAACGAGTCCGTCCTTCGCCATACCACCCGAGAAGGTCACAGCGTGTCCCTCAGCGATGCCCACGTCAAAGACCCTGTCCGGCATCGCCTGCATCATGATGTTCATGGAGCAGCCCGTCGGCATAGCGGGCGTCACACCCACAATCTTCGGGTTCTGTTCCGCCAGTTCCAGGAGGGTGTGCCCGAAGACATCCTGATAGCGTTGCGGCCGGTCGGACGACGGACTGACGAGGCGTTCGCCCGTGGTGGGGTCAAATTTCCCGGGCGCATGCCAGGTCGTCACGTCCTGCTCTGCTGGCGCGTAGCCGTGCCCCTTCTGCGTGTGCAGATGCAGCAGCTTCGGCCCTTTCATCGCCTTCATCTGCCGCAGGATGCGCACCAGTTCCCCAACGTTGTGTCCGTCGAACGGTCCGAAGTAGCGGATGTTCATACCATCGAAGATGTTCTGCTGGTGGCTGATGGCCGACTTCACGGCATTCGACAGACGGATGAGTCCTTTCTTGCGGTCTTCCGACAGCAGTCCCCACCTGTTGAGTTGGTTGGCAATCTTGAAGCGCAGCGTGTTGTACGTCTCATTGGTGTTGAGGTTGAGCAGGTATTGCTTCATGCCGCCCACCGACTGGTCTATCGACATATTGTTGTCGTTGAGCACGATGAGCAGGTCGTTGGGCGACGAACTCACGTTGTTGAGTCCCTCAAAGGCCAAACCGCCACTCAGTGCACCGTCACCGATAACGGCCACCACATGACGGTTGTCGTTGCCCGTCTTCTTGGCGGCCACGGCCATACCGAGTGCTGCCGAGATAGAGTTGCTGGCGTGGCCGCAGGCAAAGGTATCGTAGGGACTCTCCAATGGCGACGGGAAGGGGCGGATACCTCCTAATTTGCGGTTGGTGCAGAACTGCTCGCGCCGCCCGGTCAGAATCTTGTGTCCATAAGCCTGATGCCCTACGTCCCACACGATGCGGTCTTCCGGTGTGTCGAAAACATAGTGGAGTGCCACGGTCAACTCCACCACACCGAGGCTCGAAGCCAAGTGTCCGGGGTTGACCGACAGCTCTTTGACAATATCCTCGCGCAGTTCCTGGCAGAGTCGTGGCAGCTGTTCCACCTTCAGTTTGCGCAGGTCGTTCGGATAGGAAATATGATTGAGCAAATCCATATTTTCATTCTATTTGGACACAAAGGTACGATTAAGTAAGAGAAAAACCAAATTTATTTGAGTTTTTCCGAACTGACGAACGAAGTAAGCGCAGAGCGGAGCGTGCTCCGGCTATGTCTTGCGAGGAGGAAGAAAACCGCAGGTTAACGAAAGTACCTTCGGCACGCAGTGCCAGAGGCAACTATGCCGCCGAGGTACACCAGAAAGAAATGTCACGAAAGCTATGAAATCGGGGCGACACTATTCCGTGTCGTCCCGATGTTTGTTGGAGTGGGTGTGGTCACTCCTTCATAAAATAGGAAGAGATTGGTGTTCCTTGAATATACAGCTTGACAGATGTAACGGTAGGGTATTTACCTTGGTAGCTGCTGGTCAAATCCCAAACGAAATATGGTTGCTTCGTTTCTTTGTCCTGCATCTGACAAAACTGATCCAGCACCACGGCCTCGTAGCTCCCATACGGTGTAACCCAACAACGCACGTTTTGCCCGTCATCCGCGCGGTACAAAATACCTTCAAGCAGGGAATGGTCTTCCTTGTCCTTTATGATTACACGTAACATTTCAAAAGGATAATACGCGCGGGAAAGGATATACATCAGGTGCTTCTTGTCGTTGGCAAGGACCGAGGAGGCAATTTCCGCCGAGTCGGCCTTGCTGACACCTTCCACGACACATTTTTTCTCGTCAAGCTCATATATCGCCCTTGTTATCCAAGCTTTCTTCACGTCCACCACGTTGGCGACAAACCTGGCGGTATTTCCACGTTCATCGGTCACGACAATCCCGGTCTTGCCCTCGGCCACTCCCATGAAAATGACCTTCTTCGGCACGGAGTTGTCGCAAGTAATGACTTTCGCGATGCCCTCATTCTCAGAGACGGCAGAGATATAGCCCGAAGCCCCCTGAACGTTCACGGAGGTCTGCTCCGTGGTATAGACATCGACCGTATTGTCTTCGATTCCAGTCTGCTTGCCCGTCAGGATGTCGCCCTCCACGACTTCGTCTTTCGTGAAATACATACCATTGTCATCGTCGCTGCACCCCACCATCGTCAAGGCACAAAGCATCATCAAGTAATAAGCCTTCCGTTTCATTGTTGTTCCATTTTTATGTTACCAAAAGATTTGGTTTCTATCCATTAAATGCGCCGACTCCCCATTTCTTGTCTGGGGAAACCACATTTTTTTTTGCAAAGGTAGTATTTTTTTCGATAAAGGAGCACCCTATGCCACGAAACATACGGATTTGTATGTTACAGCTCAACCTTATAGAAGAGGAGTCGTAAGTGATATGTTTAGCCACCGTAAGTGACTTGCTTACGGTGGCTAAATGACATATTCACCTGCCCCACTCCACGAGGATGCGGAACACCTTGCCGGGATGCTTGTCCCACCACTGCATAGTGTCCATAGCCTCATCAGGAGCGATGACCTTCGTGATGAGCTGGTCCGTCGGACAAGTGCCTCTTTCCAGATAGCGGATGACGGCACGGAAGTCCTGTGGCGTGGCATTGCGCGAGCCCCGGATGTCGAGTTCCTTCTGCACGAAGAGCTTCGTCTGGAACGCCACCTCGACCTCATGGCCAGGGATGATGGGGTTGAGTGCCATGGTGTTGCGTCCCCGGAACGTGTTGAGGTCTGAGCCGCAGAAGCCAACGTATTGCAGTTGGAGCAGCACCTCGCCTGCTGCGAGCGGTTTCGGGTCTTCGATGTCGATGACCCGGAGTTCCTGATTGTGGAGATGGCTGTGATGGTGCGCGGATAGTCGCTGCCCCACATCAGTTTGTCCTCGCCGACCCAGTCTGCCGCCTCGCGGATGCGCCGAACGGCGGTAGGGAAGGGATAGAACTCGGCGTTGTAGAGCCACGTGATACCGCCAGACTCTATGCGCACTCGGTCGCTCCTGTCGGCCAGCATCACCTGCTGTCGGAACGAGGCCGTGGTGGGCATACCGAAATGGCCAACAGCCACTCGCAGCTTCGGACACTCCGCGATGACCTCGGCCATCTCGCCAATCTGCCGCTCGTCGTCGGCCAGACAGACGGAAAGGACGAGATTCTGTACCTCCAACAACTTGAACACAGGCAGCATGTCCAGCAGCGACTGTTTCAGAAGCCGGTGCGCAGGAAGCGCCAAGCCGCGCAGTCCCATGCGGATGGCCTGCCGCGCCGACTCCACGTCAGTGGCCATACCCAAACAACAGAAGCGGTCGGGATAGGCGTGCTGCACCTCGGCAAGATAGGCGTTCTGGTTGCCGTCAATGATTTCTTGTACCACGACCGCTCCCCCCACCTGCGCATAGTCCATGTTGGAGAGGAACACCTCGGCGGTGTTCCTGCCGTCGGTCATGAATGGTGGCAGCATCTGCACCTCCTCACCGAAGAACAGCGAGCGCGAAGCGTTGGGCGACAGCGTGCGGATGGGCTGTCCGTCCACCATGGTGTTTTGTTTCAGCCAAAGGTGGCTGTGTGCATCGATAATCATACCTTATGCCGTGTTTAAGAATTGGCCCAGCTCACGCGGAGCTGGTCTCCGATGATGGCTCTCACCTCCGCCACGAGCTGTGCATCGGCCTGCTGGCCGGCCCATTCCATGTTGCGCTTCACGTTCTGCGGATTAGCCGATGAGAAGAGGGTACTGGCGATGCGCGGGTTACCCACACTGTATTGGATGGCCAGCTGTTCTATCGGGCAGCCCTTCTCCTGGCAGTGAAGCGCGGCCTTCGCACAGGCCTCCACCAGCGGCTTGGGAGCCGGATGCCAGTCGGGCACGCCGCGCATGGTGAGCAGTCCCATGGAGAGTGGCGAAGCGTTGATTACACCAATGCCGCGCTCCTCGAAATAGTCCAGATAGTCCAGCAGCTCGTCGTCGTTCAGACAGTAGTGGCAGAAGTTGAGCACACTCTCCACGGTGCCCTGCGGCGTGTGGTCGATTACCCACTTGATGTTCTTCAACTGCAGGTCCGTGATGCCCACATGACCCACCACACCCTTCGCCTTCAGTTCCACGAGGGCAGGCAGCGTCTCTTCGCAGACCTTCTGCAGACCGCCCGGCAGGGCAGCCTGGAACTCGATGTCGTGGACGTTGATGAGGTCGATGTAGTCCACGTTCAGGCGTTCCATGCTCTCGTAGACGCTCTCCGTGGCACGCCGGGCACTGTAGTCCCAGGTGTTCACACCGTCCTTGCCGTAGCGTCCCACCTTGGTGGACAGGTAGTATTTGTCGCGGGGGATGACCTTCAAGGCTTTTCCCAACACCGTCTCGGCCTTGTAGTGGCCGTAGTACGGACTCACGTCAATGAAGTTGATACCGCCCTCAATGGCCGTTTCCACTGCCACGATGCTCTCGGCTTCCTTCGTCTCATGGAAGACACTGCCCAGCGACGATGCTCCAAAACTCAGACTGGAGATCTCCAGTCCCGTATTTCCTAATTTTCTGTATTCCATAGCTGTTGTCTTATGTTGTAGGTTGTGATTTGTTTTCAGTCGTAGAGATAGAACATCCGTTCCATCATGTGCCATTTCTCATCGCTCGCAGCCGCCTGGCCGCACCGTTGGAAGCGGCCTACCAGCTCTTCCCATTCCGCCTGCCGAGGCAGCGTGGCCAGTCGATTCATCGCCGTCTGCCAGTCGAAGTCCTCTGGGGCATCCACCACCATCACCAGTCTGTTGCCGGAGATGTAGATTTCCATTTCCAGGATGCCCACCGCCCGGATGCCGTCCCGGATTTCCTTCCAGTGGCATTGCGCACTGTGCAGTTTGCGGTACGCCTGTATGGCTTCCTCGTCTGCATGCAAATCCAGTTGCTGCACATATCGCTTGACTGCAACATCGTATTTCCTCTGTTTGTATCCGTCCATTTCGCTATAGTTTTAGAATGACGCGGCGAAGGTACGCACAAAATGCCGGATTTGGTAGCATTTTGTTGTCGGAGTATAGGACAATATTGTACTATTATCGCATATTCTTCCGATAGGCCATCGGAGTCATACCCGTGGTCTTCTTGAAAAGGCGGATAAAGTAAGACTGGTCGCTATAGCCCAAGGCGTAAGCGATTTCCTTGATGGGAGATTCTTCCGTAATCAGCAGAAGCTCGGCCTTATCGATCTTCTTCCTGTTGATATATTGCAACGGGGGCATCCCGATGGTCTTGACAAAGAGGCGCACGAAATGCGACTTGGTCACGCAGGCCAACGAAGCCAGGGTGTCCAGACAGATGGTATCATAAATATGGTTGTGTATATAGGTGAGAACCTTGGATAGCCGTTTGTCTTTCGTCCACACCCGTGGCGTTGCCTTTTTCACGAAACGAGAGAAGAGCAGCAGGATGCTTCCGCGTAGCTCCAGCTTGGCATCGAGCGTCAGCTCGTTGTAACGGCGCACATAGCCAATGAACTTGCTCATATAGTCGTACGACGTGGGGTCGCTGGCCGGCAGCTCGGCCTCGGGATGGCGGCTACACATATTATATAATAGGGACTCGTCCATCGGTTCGGCATCCACCTCCACGGGAAATTCATAGAAGTCGAACACGTCGGTTTCCTTCTTGTAGCCTTCGAAGAAGTGCAGGTAATAATGGCTGAACCGACCCGAACACTCATAGCTGTGCATGGTATGGGCGGGGATGATGTACAGGTGATTCGGCCTCAGACAGACAACCTGATCGGGCAGACAGAGCCGGGCTTCCCCTTCCGTCACGAGATACACCCGCGTGAACGGCGACACGACATTTTTCCAGTTCCAGTCACCGTCATGCCTGGCGAAGCCCACGTTAAGCATTTGAAAATTCAGCGATTCTATAGGTATGTCCATATCCGTTTTAGGTTTCTGGGGCAAAAGTAAGCATTATTTTTCAGAAACACCCGTCATTTTCCTTAAAAAATCAATTTTGTACTATTCTTAACAAAGATTATCCAACCTTTGTAGAGGAAAATGCTGTACCTTTGCAGCAGAATTTAACAAAAACATATACTATAATTATGAAAACCTGTTTATTCATGAAGAAAACGGCATTGGCTGCAGGACTGCTCTTCGCCGTGTCGAACGGACTTCAGGCACAGGACTACCAAGTGCCGGTGTCCGAAGCGGACGAACCGATGCAAACCGGAAAGTTCAAACCTACTTGGGAATCACTGGAGACGGACTACCAGACTCCCGAATGGTTCAGAAATGCCAAGTTCGGCATCTGGGCACACTGGGGACCGCAGTGCGTGGAAGGCTCGGGCGACTGGATGGCACGAGAGATGTACATGGAGGGCAACGGCAAGTACAAATACCATGTGGCACACTATGGTCATCCCTCAGAGGTGGGCTTCAAAGACATCCTGCCGCTGTTCAAGGCGGAGCACTGGAACCCCGACAAGTTAGTGGCGTTCTACAAGAAGATCGGGGCGCAGTATTTCTTCGCCCTGGGCAACCACCACGACAACTTCGACCTCTGGGACTCGAAATACCAGCCGTGGAACTCCCGGAACATCGGACCCAAGCGCGACATCCTTGCCGGATGGGCTGCAGCGGCCAAGAAGCAGGGACTGCCCTTCGGCATCAGCTTCCATGCCGACCACGCGTGGACATGGTACGAGCCGTCACAGCGGTATGACCGCAACGGCGACAAGATGGGCATCCGCTACGATGGCACACTGACCAAAGCGGACGGCAAAGGCAAGTGGTGGGAGGGCTACGACCCGCAGGACCTCTATGCACAGAACCACCCGATGAGCGAGGGCAGCTGGGCCGATGGCATGATCCACCGCCAGTGGGCATGGGGCAACGGGGTGGCCATGCCGACACAGCAGTATGTCACCAATTTCTACAACCGCACGGTGGATGCCATCAACCGATATAACCCCGACCTCATCTACTTCGACGTGACGGTAGCCCCGTTCTACCCCATCAGCGATGCGGGTCTCAAGATTGCGGCCCACTTCTACAACCACAATATGGCCGTCCACAAAGGGAAGTTGGAGGCTGTCATGCTCTGCAAGATTCTCGATGAGAACCAGCGCAAGGCGTTGGTATGGGACGTGGAGCGCGGAGCACCCAACCAGATTCTGCCGGAGCCTTGGCAGTCGTGCTCGTGTTTGGGCGACTGGCACTACAACACGTCCGTCTATGAGAACAACCGCTATAAGTCGGCGGCATCGGTCGCCAAACTGTTGGTGGACATCGTCAGCAAGAACGGCAACCTGCTGCTGAGTGTACCCCTGCGCGCCGACGGCACCTTCGACGAGAAGGAGGAGAAGATTCTCAACGAGTTCGGCGACTGGATGGCCATCAACAAGGAAGCCATCTACGACACGCGCCCCTGGAAAATCTTCGGCGAGGGGCCGATAGCTGACTCAGACATCAAAATCAACGCACAGGGATTCAACGAGGGGGCATACACCAATGCCACAGCGGAGGAGAAACGCTTCACACAGACCAATAAGGCTCTCTATGTCACGCTGTTGGCATGGCCCAAAGAGACTCAGGTGACGGTCAAGGCACTGGCCTTGAACAGCACGCTCTATCCCAAGAAAATTTCGCGCGTGGAACTGCTCGGCTACGGCAAGATTCCGTTCCACCGCACGGCCGACGGCCTCGTCGTCACCCTCCCGACCCAACGCCTCAACAACATAGCGCCAGTCATCAAGATCAAGAAGTAACATCTCATTGCCTAAAAGCAAATCAGTTAGTAAAATTGGTTAGTTACTAATTGCGCGAGGAGTGCCGAGCAACGCTTGGCACTCCTCCTTGCAATAGGCTGTCTTAAGAATGGTGCGGTCAGCGCAAAATCCCATCATTCCCATTCCTCCCATTATTCCCACTCTTCCCATTAAGATACCCCATCCCATGCTCTTCCCGCCAGCTGCGCCGAGCCTGCGACATCTGTTCCTTGATGCCGCCATGCTCCAAGAATTCGGCCTTGAATTTCTCCAGCAACCGACGCAACAGGTAGTCGGTCTGGTGGATGAGCACCAGTGCAATATTGGCCACGGTGATGTCGTCACGCAAATGGCAGACACGGATATAGTCGGAGGGATTCGAGTGTTCCTTACACCAGAGGCGAGCATTCCGGCACTGTGGGCTGTCCACGCCCCATATCTGCTGGCCGTGGTTGCGCAGATAGTCCTCGTAGTCCTCCTGCAACTCCTTGAGACTCGCCTTCGCCACGTTCACCAGTTTGATGCAGGCCTCCATAGAGGTCGTGCCAGTCTCGTTGCCCTCGGCGATGTTCTGCTTGCCCGAACGCGCCGCCTGTTTCATCTGATCTACAGTACGGTCGCCAATCTTCGGCAGGTAGTGCTCGATGAAGTAGGCGGTGATGTCATAGATGCACTCCGACTTCCGAAAGGCGATGAGGCGTTTGTAGTCGCCCTTTTGAACGAGGAAATTGCTGGGGGAAGGCATTTTTTCTTTCTTTTGATGGGAATGGATGGGAGGGGGATGGGAATTATGGGAACTATGCGACTGCAAAGATACAACAAAATGAGCTAACCAGCAAATTTTGGAGCAGCGAATGCAGAAAAAACATCAACTCCCATCAACTCCCATCCATTCCCATTAAAAGAAAGCCCTCACTTCCGCCCCATGAGGTCATCATTCGACACCTGTTTGTTGGTCTTCTTGACTGAAGCCTTCAGATTGCCGAAGCGGAAGGAGAAGCCAATCTGGGCAGACCAGTTGGGCACATCCTGACGACCGATGCCCACATAGTCGCCCTTGACATAATGGGTGCTTTCGTCGTTGCGGTAATGGCCGCGCAGATAGGCGGTGAGGCGGTCGTCCTTGAGGAAAGAGCGTTGCAGCGAGACGGTGTACTGCTGCCACGTGCGTTCGTAGCTATAGAGCGTGGTCGGCGTGGAAAAGTCGAGATAGGCGGACAGGGAGAGCGTCAACTTGGCAGGCAGTTTCTGCGTCAGCTGGTTGTAGGTATTGAACTGCCAGCGGTACATGGAGAGTCCCTGCGATGCGTTGGCCTTGTCCATCCAGCGGAAGGTGCTGTTGTTCGTAAACTTGGTGGTAGGCGTGATTTCCCACTGGATGTAGGGCGCGAGTTGGAAGTAGTTGTTCCGTCCTAAGTTGTCGTATGTCGAGACGAAGCGGCCGTCCTCCACCCATTTCACGGCGGCGATGGCATCGTCGCAGCGGCTGTAGGCCGCATTGAGGCTGAAGGTCACCTTGGCGGTCATGAGGTTATAGCCTAACGTGATGTTGTGGGCCTTCGACGTACCCAACTGCGGATTGCCGTAGCTGAGCGAGGTGGGTGTCTCGCTGCGGAACGGGTTGAGGTAGCTGATGCCAGGACGGGAGAGCCGCATGTTATAGGCTAACTTCAGTGCGTGGTGGTCGCCGATGCGCCACGTGGCACGCACAGAGGGCACGAGGTCGTTGAAGCGGCGGCTGAAGTCGTCCTGCGAGCCGTCGGGCCACGAGCCTTTCATGCGCGAGGTCTCGTAGCGCAGTCCGGCGGCGGCGGTCAGTCCGCCAAGGCGGTACTTATACTCAGCATAGGCGGCTCCCACGTCGGTGGTGTGGTCGAACTTCGTGGCAGGCGAGCGCAGCAGTGCATCGGCGAGGTACTCGCGGCGCAGGTTGTCGCTGTTGTTCAGACGCAACACATACTTACCGCCCACATCGAGTGAGTGGTGGCTGTCGAAGGGTCGCTCGTAGTCAATCTGCAGGGTGTGTTCGTTGAACTTGGTGCGGTTGTCCTTCCACTGGCTGTCGTAGTCGCTGTAGTTGATGCAGTCGGACAGGTCGATGAAGCCGTCGTTGTGGGAGCGCGTGGTGGAGTAGAGGTAGTCCACGGCAAGGGTCTCGCCCTTCCTGCGGAAGCTGTGCTGGTACGAGAGCTGCAGGTCGATGTCGAAATAGCGGTAGTCCATGTCGCGGTCGCTCATGCGCACGGCATAGATGGCGTTGCCGGCAGCATCGTCCAGCCGGCTGTAGCTGTTGCCCTTGCTCCCCACGTTATAGGCAAAGCCGCTGGCAGCGAGCGTGAGGAGGTTGCAGGAGTCCAGCTCCAGACTGGCATCAATGCCGTACCACACATTACGGCCGGGGTTCCGGGTGAGGCTGGTGGCCTGATAGCGGTTGCCGCCTTCCGTGTAGGTATAGTCTACATTCTCGGTCTGCCGCCACTTCTGGAAGGCACAGCCGACGTATGGGGCAACGGTCAGCTTACCACTCTGTCCCGTCAGGTAGAGCGTGCCGTTATAGGGATTGGAGGCGCGACCGAGACCGGCAGCGGAGCTGAGCGTTCCCGTCAGTCCGGACAGCTGGCTCTGCCGATCCATCACGATGTTGAGGATGCCCACCAGTCCCTCGGCATCATACTTCGCACCAGGCTCCGTGATGACCTCGATGCGCTTCACCATACTGGCCGGGATGCCCTTGAACAGCTCCTTGGCGTTGTTCGTGAAGGAACGGTCGGGACGGCCGTTGCGGAAAATCTTGAAGTCGGTAGACCCCTTGACCTTGATGGTGCCGTCGGCCTCGACGGTGACGAACGGCACCTTCTTGAGCATCTCCGTCAGGGGATTGGTCTTGGCCTCGGGGTCGGCGGTCACATCGTAGCTGACGCGGTCGTCCTGGGTCTTCACCAGTTGGCGCTGGGCACTGACGGTCAGTTCGCCCAGTCCGATATTCTTGTAGATGTCGGCGGAGTCGCCGGCAACGGCGGTAGAGTCGGTCTGTGCCTTCATGGTCGGGCACAGGAGGAGCAGCAGGGCTGCCAAGGTGTTTTTCTTCATTATCCTAAGATACATTTTTATATATATAAGAGTGTTTTTATCATTGTCTTCCAGTGTGGTTAGTCTTCACCGAGATAGGTGGCGGCCTGCAGGAGCATGCCGTCGAGGAAGGTGTCGGGCAGGGTCTTGCCGACGGTGGCACGAAGGTCAGCGAGGGCCTTCTTACAGGTCTGCCGCTCCACGGCGGTCAGCAGGTTACCATGGCTCTTGCAGAGTGTCACCATCTTGCCGGCAATACCCACCTGCATCATCTTCTGGTCGGCATCCTTGATGGCATCGAGGAAGGCGGCGCGGAGCAGTCCAAACTGCGTCATGAACTCCACATCGTTGTTGATCTTCTGTTCCCCGTCGGACAGTGGTTCCGACTTGAGGCTCTTCAATTTTCCTTGGCCGTCATATTCCTCCACCACCAGGGTGTTGCCCGAGATGGTGGCGCGGCGGCTGCCGATACGCTTCTCTGAAGTCCGGTCGAGCGGTCGCAGGCTCTTGAGGAAGTTGGGGTTCTTGCCGTAGATATGGTAATAGTAGCAGTGGAAGTGCTTCCCTTCCTTGAACCACACAAACAGGTAGGCATGGCGGCGGAGGGAGTCGGTCGGCTCCTTGAAGCAGGCACCGTAGTAGTAGTGGGACTTCTGCGCACCCAACAATACGGCATACTCGTTGTTCGGTCCGTAGACATACCGCGTCGAGCTGCTGAGAGTCAGCCTGCCGCCATCGGGTTTCTTGACGTAGAAGGAATAGGCACTGTCCTGTTCACTGAGGATAGCCTGCTCCAACTGACTGACGAGGGACTCGTTGCGGACGGGTACTTGGAACTCCGTGAACTTGCAGTAGGTCGTGGGGTAATCGGGGCGATCTTGATAGTCGGAATGGGACAGCAGGGTGACAGCCGAGTTTTTCAGAACCTCCTGGTACGTCTTCTGGAACGTTTCCTGTGCCTGAAGATTAGTGGTGGCCAGCAAGGCTACCGTGGTTATAATCATCTGTTTCATTATAGTATTGTTATTGCGTTATTGTTCGATATATTCTTCATCGTCAGTGTCGAGGGCATCCATGGCCTGGAGGAACTCCGACTGGGCATCACCGAAAGCCGCCTCCTGCTGCATCTGCATAGCCTGGAGCAGACGGTCAGCCTGACGCATGGCCGCTTCAAGGTCTTCCTGGCTGATGTTAAAGGTGGAGGTTTCCGTCCCCTCCGATGCCTTGTCTGCAGGAGCCTCGGCAAGGTAGGTTTTCGGAATGGGCGGCATACTTTGCAGGCGATGCCTCTTCCGTTTCCGGGGCTTCACAGCAGGGACGACTATGCTGTCGGCAGGGACTTTCCGATCCACGGCCACGCTGTCGCTGGCGGTGTCAATGACAGGTTGCTGCACCTGTGTCAGAGGTGCGACATCCTCGGAGGGATGGCGCCAGAGCGTCAGCGCACCCAGCAGTAGCACGGCAGCCGACGCGGCGGCAACAGCCGTCCAGCGCAACGCCATCCGTCGGGGCTTTCGCGTCTCGGTGGCGGTTTGCTCTACGTCAAACATACGGAACAGCTCGCCGTAAGCCTGCCAGTCGGCAGCTGAAATCTCCTCGGGGCGGTCGGCCTCCGTGGCACTGCGGAAGAAGTCGGCCAGGCGAGTCTCTTCCGCCACGGTCGTCGCACCGTCCATGAAGCGTGCGAGCAGTTCGATGAGTTGTGGTTTTGTCATTGTCGGTTCCTTTCTTTGATATCGTTGAATAGTTTTCGGCGGGCGGCGGAGAGCAAGGTAGCCACAGAGGCTTCGCCGATTCCGAGAAGTGCTGCTATCTCGGCATTGCTGCGTCGCTCGGTCTGGCGGAGCTGGAGCACCTGTATCTCTCTGGGTGGCAGCTGTTCGATGCGGCGGCGGAGCCATTGCTCGTCTTCGTGCCATTGCAGTTGGCAGTCTGGCGTGTCCGTGACGGGGATGTTGACGGGGATCGCCGTCGCACCGCCGTCGAGACGGACGGAGGGTCGCCGTCGCCGCTGCTGGTCGATGGCCACGTGGCGTGCCACGACAACGGCCAGGCGGACGGCGTGGGTGGCATCGCGGAGCGTGTCGTGTACCGCCCAGAGGCGCAGCATCGTCTCACTGGCCGCATCGTCGGCATCGGCACTGTCGGACAGCATCCGGTTAGCGGTCTGCCAAGCCTGCTGGCGCAACTGCCGCGCCGCGTGTTCAAACTGTTGCTGGTTCACCTTATTGTTTCCTTTCGGGGTCTTGTGGGTCGTTGCGTCAGGGCTTGGCCACCACGCCTTGCGGGTTATTTCTCTTTCCCGTCTGCTGCCAGCCGTCATCGCTCTGTGTGGTGGTGGCGGTCAGCCCGTCATCGTCCACACTGCCCGAGCCGAAGACGCTCTTGGAATAGTGGCCGGCCTTGCCCGAGACGCGGACACTGCCGGAGCCGGCCACGCTGCACGTCAGCTGTGCGTCACAGTCCACCTGAGCCTGCACCTCACCGGAACCAGCCACCGAAAGGCTGGCGGTGACGGCGGTAAGGTGGTCAGCGGTAATCCCCCCGGAACCGGCCACATTGATACTGGCGGTGGTGAGCTTCGCCTTCCCCAGTCGCATCCCACCGGAGCCGGCCACATTCAGCTCGATGGACGACTGCTCCAGCCGATCCATCTTCACCGAGGCACTGCCCGTCAGATTGATGACCTCAACGGAGGGCGATGTGACATAGATGATGACATCGTCACCCTCCGAACTGCTGTAATAGATGCCGCCTATCTTGGTGGTCTTGTAACCGACATGGAGTTGTTTGCCCGTCTGGTAGATATTGAGTTTATCAATCTCTTTCTGGTCGCCCTCCATACGCACGCTGTAGCCATCGCCCTGCGTATAGACGACGTTCGCACTGCCTAAGACATTCAAGACCGTGAAAGGCTCGAACGTCTTGCTCACCATGGTCTTCGTTCCTGCGGTGGCGGTCAGCACACCCAGCAGCAACGCCAAGGCTGCCATCATACTTTTCTTCTGCATCGTCATTGTCGTAGTTTTTATTGTTTCTTTTTGGACTCGGGATTTTTCCTTGCCTGCTGTACTAATAACGTAAAAAGGCGGCAAACTCAATAGTGGAAACTGCGTTTTAACATTTCTTTAACACAAACAAGACCAAAAACTGCGCGTTTCTCAGGTTCTCAGGCTTCTATTTGGAAAATTATGCCTAAATTTGTAGCGATGTACGAAGAAGGACTCTCCATACTGATTCCCGTGTTCAACCGCCCATGCGGCACCTTGGTGCGGCAGTTGCACGCGCAGGCCATGACCACCGGCACGACCTTTGAGATTATTGTCATGGAGGACGGCTCTACCGACCGGGCATCTGTTGAACAGAACCATACGCTGGCACAGCTGGAAGGGGTTCGCCACATCGCCCACCCGGAAAACCGGGGACGTGCAGCCATCCGCAACAGTCTGGCCGACGAGGCGCGAT
Source organism: Vescimonas coprocola (assembly GCA_963620725.1). GTDB lineage: Bacteria > Bacteroidota > Bacteroidia > Bacteroidales > Bacteroidaceae > Prevotella. The sequence continues at coordinate 14,282 of CAVFBU010000002.1, read as the reverse complement.
ATGACACGCTGCTCTATCTGGACTGCGACATGGAGGTGCGGAAGCCCGACTTCCTCCAATGCTATCTGAGGGAGAAAGCCCCCGTGGTCTGTGGCGGCATACGCATCGGCGGCGACGCACACCGACTGCGCCACAACCTGCGCTACCGCTACGAGCGGGCGTTTGAGCAGCGGCACCCTGTCCGCTGCTACGTAGACCACACGGGCATGGACTTCCACACGGCCAACGTCCTCATCGCCCACTGGGTCATGGACACCTGTCGGTTTGATGGGCGGTTTCGCCGCTACGGCTACGAAGACGTGCGGTTCGGGAAGACCCTGCAACAGACTGGCATCCCCGTCTCTCACATCGACAATGCCGTGTGGATGACACAGTATGAACCGAACGCCACCTTTCTGGCAAAAACGGAAGAAGCAATGCACACGCTCTATGACTTCCGTTCGGAACTCCACTCCCACTCCCGCCTATTAAAACAGGTTGCACGAATGAAACGCCTGGGCCTGCTTCCTCTCCTACGCGTTCTGCATCGCTGCCTGGGCGGAAAACTGAGGCGAAACCTCTGCGGTTCACGCCCCGTCTGCGCGTTGTTCAACGCCTACAAACTCCTCTATTACGCTGCTCTACCATAGACGTGCAACACCACGGAAGTGCTCACCCCAAAAGTTGGTCGATGTCGCGCTGAGGAAGGATGCATAGGATGGACTTGCCGTCGGGCGTGTGGTTGACATTGGAGCAGGCGAAGAGCTGGTTGACAATGGTCTCCATCTCGTCGTTGTCAAGCACCTGTCCCTGTGGGATGGCGGCGTGGCACGCCATACTCAAGGCCAGCGTGGTATGGATGGTGTCGGTCTGGGTGACACCCTTCTCGACAGCATCGCCCACCATGTCGCAGAGCAGCTGCACACTGTTCAGTCCCTCCAGACCGGCCGGAATGGCATTGACAGCATAAGCGTACTGTCCGAGGTCGGTGAGCTCGAAGCCTATGGACTCCAGCTCCGGGAGTATCTTCTGCAGCATGACGGCATCGGACGGGGAGAAACGAACCACCTCGGGGAAGAGCACCCGTTGACTGGAAGACTGGCGGTTGCGCAACTGTTCCATATAGCGTTCGTAGCGGATGCGCACATCGGCACGATGTTGGTCGATAATCATCAGACCGGACTTAACGGCCGTCATGATGTAGCGGCCCTTGTACTGATAGTGTATGGGCGACTTGTCCTCCAGGACCATGTGACCCGGCTGTCCCCCTATGCCGTCTGTGTCGTGCGTAATCTGTCGGGAGGCCAGGATGTCGTCGCCGTCATCCTGCGGTGCTGTAAAGAGGTCTTCTGCATCCGCCTTACGGACAGGAAGGCTGTCGTAGAGCTGTTGCCAGCCCTCCATCTGCCTGGGTTTCTCAGTATGCTGGTGGAACGGGTTATAGTCAGGGTCATAGGAGGGGCGTGGCGGAACGACCCGTCCCGAGGGGTCGAAGACGGGGATGTCCGGGCGACCCTCGGTATCGAAATCTATCTGAGACACCTCACAGAACTTCCCAATGGCATCCTTCACCGCCACGGTAAGAATCTGCCAGATGGCCTGCTCGTTGTCGAACTTAATCTCGGTTTTCGTCGGATGGATATTCACGTCGATGTCGGCAGGGTTGACCTCGAAATAGATGAAATAGGGCACCTGCATCCCTACGGGAACCAGACGCTCATAGGCCTGCATGACAGCCTTGTGGAAATAGGGGTGTTTCATGAAACGCCCGTTGACGAAGAAGTAGCTGTGCACTCCCTTCTTGCGGGCGGACTCAGGCTTGCCGACAAAGCCAGTCAGTTTGCACAGGGCCGTGTCCACCTCCAAGGGCAGCAGTTCCTGCCCGTAGCGTTTACCGAAGACCTCACTGATACGCTGGCGGCAAGAGCCTGCGCGGAGGTTCATCAGTTCCTGTCCGTTGCTGTGGAGGGTGAAGGTGATAGCTGGATATACCAGTACGATGCGCTCAAAGGCCGTCAGGATATTGCTCAGCTCGGTGGCATTGGTCTTCAGGAATTTGCGGCGTGCAGGCACGTTGTAGAATAGGTTGTCCACCTTGAAATTGCTGCCCACGGGACAACTGACAGATTCCTGTCCCTCCACCTTAGAGCCATAGATGGTGAGACAGGTACCCAACTCGTCGTCGGCAGTGCGCGTGCGCAGCTCCACCTGCGCCACGGCGGCTATCGAAGGAAGTGCTTCCCCCCGGAATCCCATAGTGGTCAAGGCAAAGAGGTCGTCCGCCTTGCGGATCTTCGACGTGGCATGGCGCTCGAAGGCCAGACGGGCATCGGTCTCTGACATACCCTTCCCGTCGTCAATCACCTGTATGGACGTGCGCCCGGCATCAACCACCAGCACGCGGATGGTCTTTGCCCCCGCATCGACAGCATTCTCCACGAGTTCCTTGATGACGGAGGCCGGCCGTTGGATGACCTCGCCGGCAGCTATCTGGTTGGCTACGGAGTCGGGCAACAGCTGTATCACATCACTCATTGCGGCCCTCCTTTCGGTATTCCTTCCGGTTTTCGGGCTTGCTTTGGAGCATCGTAGTGGGTCTGCTCTTTCAGCTGCTGTCCTTCTTTCTTGCCGCGCCACACAAAGATGTCATCGCGGTTGAGTGGCCGTATATAGTCAAACCAAGCATAGCCGGGCAGGAAATACTTCGCCGGCGGAATCTGCGTCATGGGATAGAGCACACCCGTTGGCTTTTCCATCCAGATTTTCTTCATCTTGCGGTTCTCCAGAAACATACGCAGCTTGGGAGTCTCGGTATAGTTGAGACCGATGAGCGTGCTGTCGGAGTCGTCCATCGGATAATAGACAATCAAGACATTGCCCGTGGCATCGGTTTCATAGACCTCACCGTTGCGGAAGAGTGCCGTCATCTCTTTCGACGACACCTGGTTGAAATGGACGGTATCGGGCATCTGCTCAATGGAGAAGGCCTGTCCCGTCACATGAGCACGGTCAACGGTGGAGTCCTTCATATAGACACGGATTTCCTCACCGAAGAGTTGCTGATTGTTGTTCCACACAATCGGGTCATGGTACATGGTCATACACGAGTCCTGCGAGTTATACACCAGCGAATCGCACACGGCCTGCACGTCAATGCGGTAGGCACGCACCTTGTGGTAGGCGTGAATCTTACGGTAGACGGAGTCGGTGTTGATGTTAAAGGTAAACACCTTAAACGTGTCGGCGTGCATAAACAGGGAGTCGCGCTGGGAATAGTCGATGGCCACGGCGCGCTTGGTCGTCATAGCATAGCCCGTCTCATCGTTGTATTCACAGTAGTCGCCCGTCATCTTGTTCTTGTTGACCGAGTCAACATAGACCACATTGCTGTAGGCATGACTGAGTCCGTTCTTGCTGTCGTGGTAGACGCTGTCGCCCACCATCATGCGTCCTTGGTTGCGCATGACGGAGCGGTCAAACAGTTCCGACTGCTCCGTTTTGGTATTGTAATAGCCATTCTCGCTGTAGATATGGCTGGCTCCCGAGGTGATGTTCGACGGCCCTACGATGTGGGCACGCGACAGGCGCGTGTCGTAGTAAAGGGAGTCGGTGGTCAGGAAGAATTTCTTGTTCCGCAGGCGCACATCATAATAAAACATAGCCATCTTTGAGTCGGTATGGTACTCGCCCCAGTCGCTGGTCAGCGTAGAGCCGTTGTCCACGAGTTTTCCGCCCTCGAAGAAATTGCCGAAGCTATACATCCTGTCGTAGTCCAGACTGTCCGTGTACAGTGTCGTCTTGCGATGTTTCAACACCACATTATACCGCGCCTGTGCAATCTGCTCGTTGCCATCGTAGTAGGCGTAGTCGCTGTTCAGGCGCAGGGTGTCGCCCTGCACCATACGCACGTGGCCGAAGGCTTCGAACGAGTTGCTCTGCTGGAAGAAGTTAGCACTGTCGCAATAGAGGTTCGCCCCGGCATGGCGGAAGTGGACATGACCGGTCAGAATCTGAGCATCACCGTTCTCATACTGGTTGTAACGCAGCTCGTCAGCATGCACCAAATAGATGCGCTTGGTATCGGTGGCGGGCTTTCGGCTTCTCACCGTACGCTTGCGCGCAGGTTGCATAGCACCAATCAGCCCTACCCCCAGCACGCAGAGCAACAGGACGGCAACGGCACGGAGTCTCATCGTATCCAACCTTGATATTCAAAATCACAATCGCGGTAGCGGGTGTTGATGCGGACGTAGGTGTTCTTGATTTTCTCCACCACCCACTGGTGAATCTTCTCCTTGCGCATCTTGGCCAGCACCACGTTCTTCATCACTTGGAAATCCTCGGTGATGGTGGCCTTGTGGCCTTCGGTGCGGTGTTTCAACTTAACGATGGCGCAAACCGTACGACCATTCTTCATCATCTGGAACGGTTTGGAAATCTCGCCGTCCTTCAGTCCGTCCACGGCAAGGGCAACCTCCGAGGGCAGGGCCTGTAACTGGAACCGTGAGGTGCGGACACCCATCTCGTCGTGGAACATCACACCCTTGTTGTTGCGCGTATCCTTGTCGTCCGAGAGCACCGAAGCGGCCTGGTCGAAGGTGAACTTATTGTCGTTGATGTCATTGCGCAGGGAGTCGAGTCGTTCCAACGATTTCGTGATGGCTTCTTCACTAACCACCGGACGGCGCAGGATGTGGCGCACGTTGGCCTTCTCGCCGCGTTTCTCCACCAACTGGATGATATGGAAGCCGAATTCAGACTCCACGATTTTCGAAACCTTCTTCGGGTCTGTCAGATTGAAAGCCACGGCAGCAAAGGCCGGGTCGAGTTCCATGCGCGACATAAACCCCAATTCACCGCCCCGACGGGCACTGCCCGGGTCTTCGGAATAGAGGCGGGCAAGGGTCTGGAACGAGGCATCGCCCTTGTTGATGCGGTCGGTGTACTCACGCAGCTCACCCTTCACGCGGTTGATTTCGTCCTGCGACACGCGAGGAGTCTGTGTGATGATCTGCACCTCCACCTCGGTAGGCACAAAGGGAATGCTGTCTGTGGGCAGTTCCTTGAAATAGCGGCGCACCTCGGCGGGGGTCACCGCGATATCCTTCACCAGCGAGTTCTTCATCTCCTCCACCATCTGGTTCTCACGATAGGAGTCGCGCAACTCGTTGCGAATCTGCGTCATGCTCTTCTTGTGGTACTCCTCCAGTTTCTCTCGCGAGCCGACCACGGAAATCATATACTCTATCTGGCGGTCAATGCCGGCACTAATCTGTGCCTCCGTCACCTCGATACTGTCAATCGCAGCCTGATGAAGAAACAGCTTCTGCACGGCCAACTGCTCGGGAATGGCGCAGTCGGGGTTGCCTTCCCAACGCGTGCCCTGCTGCTCTGCCTGCAAACGCGTAGCCTCTACGTCCGACTTGAGGATGGCTTCGTCGCCAACAACCCATATCACCTCATCCACGGTGCTCTGTGCAGGAATGCTGTCGTTGGCGGTTGTTGCCTGTAAAGTCGTGCATCCCAATGCCAATGCGGTAAATAATATACTGCGAATGTTCATTTCAATGATTTTTGTTTGATGGTTTTGAATACTTTTTTATTGATGGTCACTGGATATTGCTCCTTGAGGTCGTCTATCCAGTGTTTTTCCATTTCTACATACAGGTCGTGGGCCACCTGCTCTTCCACCTCCGTGTAACGCTTGGGCTTGAACCCCTTCCGGCGATACTTCTTCTTGTGTTTCTTGAAATACCGAGCCATAGCCGTTTCGTCGGCAGCAGCTTGTCTGGCTGGCGACTGCTCGGACAGGACACGGAGCAGCAACGCTTCATAGACCTCCTTGTCAACCAGCGATGGCAAGGCTGCCGTCCGGGACAAGTCTTTTTTTTCACCCAGTCTCCGTCTGGCAGTTGTCGCACTGATCTCACGGGACGGGACAGAAACGCTGCGCACCAGCTGTTGTCTCGTCCGTTCGGAGGCCTGCCACTGCTCCAGTCCCGGGAATGTGCCCACCATTTTCCTGTCGTTCAGCAACAGGATGTGGTAGCCGTCAGCGGCGAGGATTGGTCGGCTGTACCTTCCGCATTGCAGGCTAAAGGCCTCGTCTTCCATCTCCTTTAATAGTTGGTGATGTCCATACCATCCCATCTGTCCGCCGCGTGCGGCAGAGGCCTCGTCCTGCGACACCTTGCTGGCCAGTGATGCGAAATCGCCGCCTTGCTGCAGGACGCGATAGACGGAGTCGGCACGCAGACCTGCCTGTTGCAGTTCGTGGCGATACCCCCGTTGACGCACCTTCAGGAAAATCTGGGACAGGTTCACCACCTCTTCGTCCGCGCCATTGCATTGCGCTATCCGGCGAAAATCCGCATCGGACGGCTCGCCTTGGACACGGTCACGGTCACTTTCATGCTGCGCTGTCTGGTGGTGACACACCTCGGAGGCGAGAAGACTCCTAAACGCTGACGTGGTGTCAATCCGTAAGGCCTTGGCGGCCATCACCTTTAATCGGTTGTTGACATACATCTCCAGAAATTCATCCGTACCACAAGGCTCATCGACGGTTGCGCTGCAGTATGCGCGGTATGCCTGCACAAACTCGGAACGCTTCACAGCCGTGTCGCCAATCGTCAGCAGCGTCGGGTCAGTCTGTGCCTGCACCATCGCGGTGACAGGCATCATCAGGAGTGCAAGCAACAGCCGCTGTACCATCTTAGTCGTTGGGGCGAGAGTAGTTGGGAGCCTCGCTGGTGATGGTAATGTCGTGCGGATGGCTCTCATTCACGCCAGCATTGGTGATGCGGGTGAACTTGGCATCATGCAGTTTCTCGATAGTGGGGGCACCGCAGTAGCCCATGCCCGACCGCAGACCACCCACCATCTGATAGATGACCTCCTGTACCGTTCCTTTATAGGGCACACGTCCGGCAATTCCTTCCGGAACCAGTTTCTTAACATCCTTCGTGTCGGCCTGGAAATAGCGGTCTTTCGAACCGTGCTCCATAGCTTCGAGCGAACCCATACCACGGTAGCTCTTGAACTTACGGCCATTGTAGATAATGGTGTCGCCGGGACTCTCTTCTGTACCGGCCACCAACGAGCCAATCATCACGCAAGAACCACCGGCAGCCAATGCCTTGACGATGTCGCCAGAATAGCGGAGACCACCATCGGCAATCAAAGGCACGCCAGTGCCCTGCAAGGCCTTGTAGACATCGTACACCGCACTCAGCTGGGGCACGCCGACACCGGCCACCACACGCGTGGTGCAGATGGAACCCGGACCAATGCCCACCTTGACGGCATCAGCCCCGTTGTCCACCAGCATCTTGGCGGCAGCTCCCGTGGCGATATTTCCCACCACGACATCAATGTTCGGAAACGAAGCCTTGGCCTCGCGCAGCTTCTCGATGACGCTCTTGGAGTGGCCGTGGGCCGTATCAATGACGATGGCATCGACACCGGCATTCACCAGTGCCTGCATACGGTCGAGCGTGTCGACGGTGACACCGACACCGGCAGCAACGCGCAGGCGTCCCTTCTCGTCCTTGCAAGCCATGGGCTTGTCCTTGGCTTTCGTGATGTCTTTATAGGTAATCAAGCCCACCAAGTGGTTGTCCTTGTCAACCACGGGGAGCTTCTCTATCTTGTTTTCCTGCAGGATTTGTGCAGCAGCTGTCAGATCCGTCTGCTGGTGGGTGGTCACCAGATTTTCTTTCGACATAACCTCGTCAATGGCGCGGTCCAGACGGCGCTCGAAGCGCAGGTCGCGGTTGGTGACGATGCCCACCAAGTGGTTGTCCTCGTCCACCACAGGGATGCCACCGATATGGTATTCTGCCATCAGTGCCAGTGCATCCTGCACGGTAGAGCCACGGCGGATGGTCACCGGATCATAAATCATACCGTTCTCGGCACGCTTGACGATGGCCACCTCACGGGCCTGGTTTTCTATCGACATATTCTTGTGAATCACACCGATGCCTCCTTCGCGGGCAATGGCAATGGCCATCTGGCTTTCCGTCACAGTGTCCATGGCAGCAGTCACAAAGGGGACATTCAACTGGATGTTCCGCGAGAACTGTGTTTTCAACTCTACCATCTTGGGCAACACTTCCGAATAAGCGGGAATCAGCAGGACGTCGTCAAATGTAAGGCCGTCCATCACAATTTTTTCTGCAATAAATGATGACATAAATAACTCCTTGAAATTTTATTGCGTGCAAAATTACTTATTTTTTCCCACACCGACAAGGGTTTCACCGATTATTAATACGATTTAACGCAGTGGGGTCAGTGGGGTCAGTTTGCCATCTCACTGATAAACTTGATGCGCACCAGGCGGATTTCATCCTCCGTACATTCTGCACCCAGTTCCTGGATGGCGGCCTCTAAGGAGTCCGTCTCGCTGTCGGAGAAATAGTCGTAGATGTCGTCGAGATGGTCTTCGTCCATTACCTCGTCGAGGAAATAGTCGATGTTCAGCCGCGTCCCACTGTAGACAATAGCCTCCACCTCGTCCAGCAGTTCTCCGAACTCCAGTCCCTGGGCATTGGCGATATCGTCCAGTGCCACCTGTCTGTCAATGGCCTGTATGATCTTCACCTTCAGCATGGACTTCTTGGCCACGGTGCGGACGCGAAGGTCGGTTTGCCGCGTGATTTCGTTTTCCGTGCAGTATTTGGCAATCAAGTCTACAAACTCTTTGGCATAGGGTTGTTTGACCTTCCCCTCGCCCACACCTTGTATGTTCTTGAGTTCTTCCAGCGTGACGGGATAGTCCGTGGCCATCTGTTCGATGCTCACATCCTGGAATATTACATAGGGTGGACGCTCCATTTTCTGAGCCACCTTCTTGCGCAGCTCCTTCAACATCGCACTGAGCGTTGGGTCCAGCGCAGACATCATCCCGTCATGTTCCGATGCGTTCTCATAGTCTTCGTCAAAGTCCTTGTCCTCAACGATCATAAACGGCTCGGGCTTCTTCAAGAACCTCTTTCCGGCAGCCGTCACCTTCAGCAGACCATAGTTTTCTACGTCTTTCTGGATGTACCCCGCGAGAAGTGCCTGTCGGATAATCGGGTTCCACCGCTTGCTGTTCATATCCTCACCAGCCCCGAACAATTCGTGTTCCTGGTGCTTGTGCGCCAGTATCTCTTCCGTTTCCCGTCCCGTGATGAAGTCGATGACATAGTCAGCACGGAAGTTCTCCTTAACGGCTATCAGCGTGCGCAGCAGCACGGCCAGTTGCTCCTGTGCTTCAATCTTTTCTTTCGGATGCAGACAGTTGTCGCAGTTGTGACAATTGGCTTCCGGATAGGTCTCGCCGAAATAGTGGAGCAGCATCTTACGGCGGCACACCGAGGTCTCGGCATAGGCTGCCGTTTCCCGCAGTAGCTGCCGCCCGATGTCCTGTTCCGCCACGGGCTTTCCCTCCATAAACTTATCCAACTTCTGCAGATCCTTCCGGGAGTAGAAGGCGATGCACAGCCCTTCGCCGCCGTCGCGTCCGGCTCGTCCGGTTTCCTGGTAGTAGCCTTCCAGCGATTTGGGAATGTCGTAATGGATGACAAAACGCACGTCCGGCTTGTCGATACCCATACCGAAGGCGATGGTGGCCACGATGACGTCGGTCTTCTCCATCAGGAAATCGTCCTGCGTCTGGGAGCGCAGCGCCGACTCCAGTCCAGCATGATAGGCCATGGCCTTGATGTCGTTGGCACGCAGGATTTCCGCCAGTTCCTCCACCTTCTTGCGCGACAGGCAATAGATGATGCCGCTCTTTCCCGGATGTTGTTTGATGAACTTGATGATGTCCTTGTCCACATCCTTGGTTTTGTTGCGTATTTCATAGTAGAGGTTGGGGCGGTTGAACGAGCTTTTGAACTCCATAGCATCACTGATGCCGAGGTTCTTCTTAATGTCCGTCCGCACCTTGTCGGTCGCCGTAGCGGTGAGTGCGATGATGGGAGCCTCGCCAATCTGGTTGATGATGGGTCGGATGCGTCGATATTCGGGACGGAAGTCGTGTCCCCATTCCGAGATACAATGGGCTTCGTCTATCGCATAAAAGGAAATCTTCGTCTGCCGGAGGAAATTCACGTTTTCCTCCTTGGTGAGCGATTCCGGGGCGACATAGAGCAACTTGGTCTTTCCTGCACGGATGTCAGCCTTCACAAGGTCGGTGGCCGTCTTGTTAAGCGATGAATTAAGGTAATGTGCCGTACCCTCCTCACTCATCATGCTGATGGCGTCCACCTGGTTCTTCATCAATGCGATGAGGGGCGAGATGACGATGGCCGTCCCGTCCATCAGCAACGATGGCAGTTGGTAACACAGCGACTTGCCGCCACCGGTAGGCATCAGCACGAAGGTGTCGTTGCCGTCCAACAGGTTGCGGATGATGCGCTCCTGGTCACCTTTGAATTGGTTGAAGCCAAAATACTTTCTGAGTGCTTGGGTAAGGTTGACATCCATTGCGATAGGCTTAGTTACTGTAAATGTGACTTGTCAAGCTGCTGTTGGGCGTATGCTTCGGTCACCTCAAAGGATTTCGTCCGTTTCGATGGGATTTCAAACATAGCATCCATCATGATGGACTCTACGATGGAGCGCAGACCGCGGGCACCGAGCTTGTACTCCATGGCTTTGTCCACGATGAGTTTCAAGGCTTCGGGCGAGAAGGTCAGTGTGATGCCGTCCATCTCGAACAGCTTTTCATATTGCTTGATAATCGAGTTCTTGGGTTCTACCAGTATCTTCTCCAGGGCCTCCCGGTCAAGGGGATTGAGGTAGGTCAGCACGGGCAGTCGTCCGATGATTTCAGGAATCAGACCGAACGACTTTAGGTCTTGTGGCAACACGTATTTCATCAAGTCGCCCTTGTCAATCTTGCGCACGTTCTGCACCGAGTTGTAGCCCACCACGTGCGTGTTGAGCCGCTGGGCGATTTTGCGCTCAATGCCGTCGAAGGCTCCGCCACAGATAAACAGGATGTTACGGGTGTCCACGTGGATGTACTCCTGGTCCGGATGCTTGCGACCACCCTGGGGCGGTACGTTGACCATCGTTCCCTCCAACAGCTTGAGCAGTCCTTGCTGCACACCCTCGCCGCTCACGTCTCGCGTGATGCTGGGGTTGTCGCTTTTACGCGCAATCTTGTCAATCTCGTCAATGAAGACGATGCCTCGCTGGGCAGCCTCCACATTGTAGTCGGCCACCTGCAGCAGCCGCGAGAGGATGCTCTCCACGTCCTCGCCCACATAGCCGGCCTCGGTAAACACCGTAGCGTCAACGATGGTGAAGGGCACGTCGAGGAGTTTGGCAATGGTTCGCGCCAGCAGCGTCTTACCGGTGCCGGTGGAACCCACCATGATGATGTTGCTCTTTTCTATCTCCACACCATTCTTGTCCACAGGCTGCTGCAGACGCTTGTAGTGGTTGTAGACGGCCACGGAGAGGTAACGCTTGGCTTCATCCTGCCCGATGATGTACTCGTCGAGATATTTCTTGATGTCCTTCGGCTTGGGCACTTTCTTCAGCTGCGGCGCGGTTCCCTTCTCTGTCGTCTCTGGACTCAGTCCGTTGGCCTGCAACACCTGGTAGGCCTGTGCCACGCAGTCGCCACAGATGCAACCGTGAATACCCGTAATCAATATCGGTACTTCGCGCTCCGAACGTCCGCAGAAATTACATTGTTTCTTCATACTTTCCTGGCCAATACATTGTCTATCATACCGTATTCCTTGGCCTCTTCCGCCGTCATCCAGTAGTTACGGTCGGAGTCGGCCCACACCTTGTCGTAGGGGGTATGCGAGTGGTTGGAGATAATGGTATAGAGTTCTTTCTTGAATTTCATGATTTCCTTGGCTTCAATCTCAATGTCGGAAGCCTGTCCCTGTACACCGCCCAGCGGCTGGTGGATCATCACGCGGCTGTGGGGCAGCGCCGAACGCTTGCCTTCAGTACCTGCCACGAGGAGCACGGCGGCCATGGAGGCGGCCATTCCCGTACAGATGGTGGCCACGTCGGAAGAGATGAACTGCATGGTGTCGTAGATGCCCAGTCCTGCCGTCACACTGCCGCCCGGCGAGTTGAGGTAGATGCTGATGTCCTTCCCACTGTCCACAGAGTCCAGATAGAGCAGCTGCGCCTGTAGCGTGTTTGCCGTATAGTCGTCAATCTGCGTGCCGAGAAAGATGATGCGGTCCATCATCAGTCGCGAGAACACGTCCATCTGGGTCACGTTCAACTGCCGTTCCTCAAGGATGTAGGGATTCAGATACTGTGCCTGTGTGCTCATCACCTCGTCCAGTACAAGGCCGTTGATGCCTAAATGCTTGGTAGCATATTTCCTAAAATCGTTGTTCATTGTTTTATTGGTTTGACACAAAAAAGAGTGGGGTTACCAACCCTTTTTGCGCGAATTGTAGATACAAAATTACGAAAAAAAGTTGGTAACCCCACAGGTTTTATGAGGTTTTTTTCTTAAAAATGCTTATTTGTCCTTCAGCATCTTCTGGAAGTCCTCCATCGAAATCTCTTTTTCATTGAGTTTCACCACACCTTTCAGGGCTGCGGTGAGCTTCACATCGACGGCCCGGTCTACGAGTCCGTCCACGTGCTCGCGCTTCTTCAGCATCTCGGCAGCGTAGTTGTCGAGGTACTCTTCGGGTATGTTCGCCATTCCATACTGGGCGAACTGAACGCGGGCAGCTTCCTTGGCCACGGACTTAAGGTCGGCATCGTCCACCTTGATGCCCTGAGCCTCCACGAGTTTTTCCTTGATAAGGTGCCATTCGAGTTCTTTGATGCTGGCCTCGAAATTCTTCTCCACGAAGTCCTCGCCCTTGTCCTTGTTGTTGTTGAGCATCACGCGCTTGAGCAGTGCCTCCGGGAACTCCAGCTTGCCTACCTTCTTCTCCATGTGCTTGCGCACATCAAGCAGGAACTTATAGTCGGAATCCTGCTGGAACTGGGCACGGATCTGGTCGGCAATCTTCTGACGGAACGTCTTTTCGTCCTTCACCTCGTCACCGAACACCTGGCTGAAGAGATTCTGGTCTACCGGTGCTTTGGTGTATCGGGAAATCTCGGTAATCTGATAGGTGAAGTCGCCGGTGTGTTCGGCCACTTCCTCTTTCTTGATTTTCAGCAGCGACGAGATCTCTGTATCGTTGTCAGGGAATGCCTTGCGGGGATTCCACGTAATGACGTCGCCCGTCTTTGCACCCTCGAAGAGCTTCTTCTGGTCGTCCTTGATGTATTGGGGCATGAGCATGGCAGCGTCAACAGCAATGCCGCCTTCCTTGGCGTTGCCGTTTTCGTCCAGCTCGCGCAGGTCTCCGTGCAGCATATCGCGCTGTTCGGCATCAAACTGCTCCACCTTCTCGTAGCTGCCGCCACGCTGCTGGTACATCTCCACCTGCTGGTCAATCAACTTGTCGTCAACGGTGATGTTGTAATAGTCTATCTTGTCTTTCCCGGTGAGGTTGGCCTGGAACTCGGGAGCCACAGCGATGTCGAACACGAACTCCAGCGGTCCATCGCCCTCGAAGTCGAGATCCTTCTGTTTGTCGCTGTTGAGCGGCTCACCAAGCATCTGTATCTTGTTCTCGCGGACGTATTCGTAGAGCTTCTCTCCCAGCATCTTGTTGACCACATCCACCTTGACGGCCGTGCCGTACTGGCGTTTGATTAATCCCATGGGAGTCTGTCCCGGGCGGAATCCGGGCACGTTCGCGCGCTTGCGATAGTCCTTCAGCGTCTTCTCTACCTCTGTCTGGTAGTCTTCTTTCTCCACGACAAGGGTCATCTGACCGTTGATTTTGTCGGGAGCCTCAAATGAAATATTCATCTCTCGTTTATACCTTATTAATTATATTATATACCGTTTTGAGCGTGCAAAGTTACGAATAAGTGGGCAGAATACAAAGAAAAAGCCGTTTTTTCTTTTCTTCGTAGAATGATTCAAGGTTCTTTCTTTTATGCCAGGGCCGATTATTGAAAAAAAATATTTCCCTGCCGAGAGAAAAATTTTTCTCTGGGCAGGGAAATGAAAAACGAGGGTGTCGATTCTGACTATTCCAAGGTTGTCGGCTTGTCTACGACGGCGCGGATGGTACAACCGGTGTAACATTCGGTAACGGGGCAGGAGAGTTCGGAGTTAGAAACGAACTTGAGGAGGTAGGCAGATGAGGTGTTGGCCATGCCGAACGAACTGGACCAATAGAGACCTTGTCCACCATTTTCCCCTTGTCCTGTGACACTCGTGCCGGTTTTGTAGCCCGAAGCGGGAAGGA
>CAVFBU010000001.1:71446-77225 GCA_963620725.1 Vescimonas coprocola | reverse complement strand
TCGTTTTCTTTTCGTTTCCGAGCGTGAGTACCTTCGACGCGTAGCGTCAGAGGTAGTGCAAACCGAGCGAGCGTAGAGTGCAAAATAATCCATATTCTAACGGCATTTAATCTATATTCTGGATGCGAAAAACAGCGTACCTTTGCACCCGGAAACTAAAAACTCTTAGAATTATGCAAGGATTTAACAAAGGATTTATCTATTTCATCTGCTTAGTGTCAGCAATGGGCGGTCTGCTCTTCGGCTACGACTGGGTGGTGATTGGCGGTGCGAAGCCGTTCTATGAATTGTATTTCGGCATTGCCGACTCCGCGTCCGACCAAGGACTGGCGATGACTATTGCCCTGATAGGGTGTATGATAGGTGCCTGTACCTGCGGTTGGCTGGCCGACAAGATTGGGCGCAAACGACTGTTGATTGTATCGGCAGTGGTATTCCTCCTGTCCAGCATCGCCACTGGTGCTTTCTCTACGTTCAACCAGTTCCTTGTGGCTCGCTTTTTCGGAGGGGTCGGTATCGGTATCGCATCGGGACTTTCACCGATGTATATTGCAGAAGTTGCTCCGATGCATATCCGCGGCAAACTGGTGAGTATGAATCAGATGACCATCGTCATCGGTATATTGGCCGCTCAGATTGTGAACTGGCAGATTGCAGAACCCATTCCTGCGGAATTTACACCTGCCGACATCGCCGGCTCATGGAATGGTCAGATGGCTTGGCGCTGGATGTTCTGGGCTGCAGCAGTGCCGTCTGTTGCCTTTCTGTTGTTGGCATTCTTTATCCCCGAGAGTCCCCGTTGGCAGGCGATGAAAGGCATTAAGACTCAGGCGGAGCAGACGCTGACACGCATCGGTGGTGCAGCCTATGCGGAAAAGGAGATGCAGGCTATCGCCACCGCCCATGCTGCCACAAAAGACCAAGCAGGTCTCTCGACCCTGTTCTCAAAACCTTTCCGACTGGTACTGGTGCTTGGCATCGTGATTGCAGTCTTCCAGCAGTGGTGTGGCACGAACGTCATCTTCAACTATGCGCAGGAGGTCTTCCAGGCTGCCGGTTACAGCGTGGGCGATGTGCTCTTCAACATCGTCATTACGGGCGTGGCCAATGTGGTGTTCACCCTAATTGCCATCTTCACCATTGACCAGTTAGGCCGCCGTAAGCTGATGCTTATCGGTGCTGGCGGACTATGTCTAATCTATGCCACGCTTGGCTTCTGCTACTTCCAGCATATCACGGGTTTCTTCATGATTGTCCTTGTGGTGGCCGCCATCGCCTGCTACGCCATGACCCTCGGTCCCTGTACCTGGGTGCTTATATCAGAATTGTTCCCCAACCGCGTGCGTGCCACTGCCGTGGCCACCTGCACCTTCGCCCTGTGGGTGGGTTCGTCAACACTGACGTACACCTTCCCTCTGCTGAACCAGACATTAAATTCCTACGGCACGTTTTGGATTTACGCGCTGGTGTGTCTCTTCGGTTTCGTATTCCTCTTCCGCCGTCTGCCAGAGACCAAAGGAAAGAGCTTGGAACAATTGGAAAAAGAACTCATTAACCACTAAAGAAATACGATGATGTCAGTAAAAGCTTGGAGAGAAAGAGTGACTATCCCGACGTACGAGGTCGGAAAGCCGGAGAAGAACCCGATGTTCTTGGAGAAACGGGTCTATCAAGGCTCAAGTGGCGTGGTCTATCCCTACCCCGTCATTGAGACGATGTCGGACGAGAAGGTCGATAAGGACTATCAGGCCATCTGGTTAGAGAACGAATACATCAAGGTGATGGTGCTGCCCGAGCTGGGTGGCCGTGTGCAGATGGCCTACGACAAGATTGCGAAGCGTCACTTTGTCTATTACAACCACGTCATCAAGCCAGCCCTCGTGGGTCTCGTTGGGCCGTGGATTTCGGGCGGCATTGAGTTCAACTGGCCGCAGCACCACCGTCCTACCACCTATATGCCTGTGGACACCTGCATCGAAGAAAATGCTGACGGATCAGTGAGCGTATGGGTGAGCGAAATGGAAAAAATGTTCCACCAGAAGGGAATGGCAGGTTTTACGCTGCGTCCCGGCTGTGCCTATCTGGAAATTAAGGGTCGCGTCTACAATCGTACCGATGTGCCACAGACATTCCTGTGGTGGGCAAACCCTGCCGTCTATGTGAACGATGCCTACCAAAGCGTCTTTCCGCCCGACATCAATGCGGTGTTTGACCATGGCAAACGGGCCGTTTCGTCGTTCCCCATCGCCACGGGTACCTACTATAAGATGGACTACTCAGCTGGCGTGGACATCTCGAACTACAAGAACATCTTCGTTCCAACGAGCTATATGGGCGTAAACTCACGCTTCAACTTCGAGGGTGGCTACGAGAACGACACGAAGGCAGGCATGCTGCACGTGGCGTCGCACCACTTCTCACCCGGCAAGAAACAGTGGACGTGGGGCAACGGCGACTTCGGACGTGCCTGGGACCGCAATCTCACCGATGAAAGCACTCCCGAGGAGCGCGAGAAATGGGGCTTCACCGAGGAAGGATTCCGTCCCTACATCGAGCTGATGGCCGGTGTCTATACCGAGAACCAGCCCGACTTCACCTGGCTGATGCCCTACGAGGAGAAGATGTTCACACAGTACTTCATGCCTTATCGGGAGTTGGGCGTTGTGAAGGAAGCCTCGAAAGACTTGGTATTCAACATCAATGAAGTGGCCGATGGTAAGATGGCATTTAAGGTCTTCGCCACCAATAGACAAGACCTCTGCATTATCCTTCGCAACGATAATGGCGAGGTCTATTACAAGAAGGAGATGACGCTCTCGCCAGAGCAGGTGCTGGTGGAGACCATTGATGTCAAGGGTGCCAAACTCAATGAGTTGACCTTCGAGATTGTGAAGACTTTCGTCTATGGTCAGCGCACCGTGCTCTCCTGGCACGCTGAGGCCGATGAGATTCGTCCCATCCCCGACAGTGCCGAGGCCGCCCTGCTGCCCGAGCAGATTAAGACCAACGAGCAATTGCTTATCACGGGACGCCACCTGGAGCAATACCGCCACGCCACTTGGAACCCACTCGACTACTACGAGGAGGCTCTGCGCCGCGATCCCAACGACATCCGCTGTCTCAACGCCATGGGACTATGGTATATTCGCAAGGGGCGTTTCCACAGGGCAGAGGAGTATCTCCGCAAGGCATACAAGCTCTCCATCAAGCGCAACCCCAACCCCTACGACAGCGAGCCGCTCTACAACCTCGCCCTCACCTTGAAATACCAGGGAAAGACCAGCGAAGCCTACGAACTCTTCTGGAAGGCCACATGGAGCAAAGGCTGGGCCGATGCCGGCTACTTCGAGGCTGCGAAGATTTCGACCATACAAGGCCGCTATGAAGACGCCCTCGACGAGATAGACCGCTGCCTCAATAACAACTGGCACAACCACAAAGCCCGTGCGCTGAAAGCCGCCATCCTCCGTAAGTTGGGAAAGACCGACGAGGCATTGATGCTCATTGACGAGTCGTTGGAGTATGACCGCTTTAACTATGGTTGCCGCTACGAGAAATACCTGCTGGAGCAGGATGATGATATACTGGCCGAGATGAAGACAATGCTGCGAAAGTCGGCACAGAACTACGATGAAGTGGCACTTGACTACTGCGCCGCCGGACTCACCGATGAGGCCAAGGCCATCTGGCAGATAGCCATCAAGGAGGGTTCCACCACGCCGATGACCTACTATTACTTAGGCGAGTACGACAAGGCAGAGCAGGCTGACTCCTCCTATTGTTTCCCCAACCGTCCCGAGGATGTCATCGCCCTTGAAACTGCCAAGGAAAAGAACCCGAAGGGTGCCAAGGCTCCTTACTACTTAGGCTGCCTCTACTATGCCGCCCGTCAGTACGACCTCGCCATCGAGAACTGGGAACTTTCTGCCCGTCTTGAACCGCAGTTCCCCACCGTCTGGCGCAACCTTGCCCTTGCTCGTTTCAACAAGCAGGGACGGGAGCAGGAGGCACTCGAATACATGGAACGCGCCTTCCACCTCGACGAGAACGATGCGCGTATGCTGATGGAGTTGGACCAGCTCTACAAGCGTCTGCACAAACCGCATCAGGAGCGTCTCGACTTCCTGCAGAAGTATCCCGAACTCATCAAGCGTCGCGACGACCTCGTGCTCGAAGAAGCCACCCTGCTCAATATGCTGGGACGCTATGAGGAGGCCAAGGAGCTGATTGACCACCGAATCTTCCACCCGTGGGAGGGTGGCGAAGGCAAGGTGAGCGGACAGTATCAGATGAGCCGCTTGGAAATTGCCAAGCAACTCTTGCAGAAAGACCCGAAGAGCACACGCGCCAAGCAACTGTTGGAGGAGTGCCTCGTGTTCCCACACCACCTCGGCGAGGGTAAGCTCTATGGCTCTCAGGACAACGACTTCCTCTATTTCCTTGGACGTTACGAGGAAGGCACGGCAGGGCCGACAGAACCCGCTGCCGCCATGTACTACAACGATGCGAAGCCCGACAAGATCTTCTATGCCGCCCTCTGCTATCGCAAGCTCGGCCGCGAGGACAAGGCTCGGTCGCTGTTCAACAAGCTCATCAACTACGGCAAACAGCACCTCTTCGAGAAGCAAACGATGGACTTCTTCGCCGTCTCGCTGCCCGACCTGCTCATCTGGGAGGACAGCCTCGACACGAAGAACGAGATTCACTGCAAATATATGCTCGCCCTCGGCTACTACGGCATGGGCGACAAGGAGAAGGCATTGAAATACCTCACTGAGGTCGAAGCCCTTGACAACAACCACATGGGTGCCCGTCAGTTCCGTACACTGATGGATGCCGGTATCTAAAAAAGAAGAAAAGGATGACAAGGAAAGCCTCACTCGCAAGTGGGGCTTTCCTTATATTTTGTGGGACTCATACCCATCATCTTCGAGAAGAGACGCGAGAAATAGAGCGAGTCCTCTATCCCCACCTTATAACAAATCTGGTTCACCTTCAAGTCGGTGGTCTTCAGCAGATGACAGGCACGCTCTATCTTCAGCTGGTTGAAGTAAGCCAGCGGACTCTGCCCCGTCCGTTTCTTGAACACCGTAGACAAGTGACTCTGCGAATAGCCCACATAGCGCAGCACATCGTCCATCGCAATGTGTCGTTCTATGTTCTCGCGCATATAATGGATGGCCTGCTGTACGATGTCCATATCGTGTTCCCCAGACTTCGCCCTGCGAAACTGACTCAGATAACGCATGGAGGCCAGGAAATGATGCAAGAGACTGCTTGCATAGCGCAAGTTCTCCAGTCCATTGCCATAATGGAGGGTGGTGAGTATTTCTTCGAAGATACTGATGCGATCACTGATACGCGAGTTCTGCGTCACGTTGATGTCCTGCGGTGTAGCCGCTTCTTCCGCATATATATGGGCGCAGATGCCTCTGAAATGTACCCAGTAAATCGTCCATTGATTGCCTTCCGTTGTCCCATACTCATGCGGCTTGAAGGCTGGCAGGACGAAATACTGGTTTTTCCTCACCTCATACCGTTTCCCGTCCACGACATAAAAGCCGCAGCCGTCCACGCAGTAGATGAGTACATACTGGTTTACACCCTGCTCGCGGATTCGGTGATGATGTTCTGCCATGGGGTAATAGCCAATATCCGTGATAAAAAGTCCCCGGCACAACTCGTCCTGCTCCTCCAACTGTGTCAGCATCGGAGGCAGCACGACGGAGCGTTCACCCAGAAAACCGTCTTTCTTATTAATCATCGGACACCATAGCAA
>CAVFBU010000001.1:69801-71436 GCA_963620725.1 Vescimonas coprocola | reverse complement strand
CTGTTCAACCCATACTACTTCTTATTGACCTCATAGACTCGGCTACTCAGTTTTTTTGTCGAGAAGAGAGGAAGTCCCACCGTCATCAGGTAGTCGCCACTATAATCCTTGACATCACCATTGGAACCATCTGTACGGTTAATCTCGCGAACGCTGTAGGTAGCCGTAGGGTCAAGACCCTGCAACAGCACTTGATGAAGCCTCTCAGCATAGCGGGGATAGAGGTCGAAGGCGAAGACCACGGCATGGCTCTTGTCGGCTGACACGTAGGAGGTCGAGGTGTGATTGCCATCGTAGGGCGACACGAGACGGAACTGGTCACCGTCAAGAATGACAGGCTTTAGGCGGTTGTAGGTCTTGATGGCCTGCTGACACCAGGCGAGGTCGGCCTGCGAAAGGTCGTGCAGGTTGATGTCAAAGCCGAGCTTTCCCATCATAGCCACCTCGGTGCGGAACTTGATGCTGGCATCGCGGTTCGACGTAGTAACATGGGCACACTGTACCTTCGAGGGGAACACCTGCGAGTAGCCCCATTGGATGAACAGTCGCTCAACAGGGTCGGTATTGTCGCTGGGCCACATCTCGGTGAAATACTTCAGACCCTCATAGTCGGTGCGTCCACCGCCTCCAGAGCAGAGCATCATGGGCAAATCCGGATACTTGGCCTTCAGACGGTCGAGCACCTTGTAGAGGCCGCGCACGTAGTCCACATAGAGGTGCGACTGCTGACGCTCATAGTTCGAGTAAATGTTCGTGATGGGGCTGTTGCAGTCCCACTTAAAGTAAGCGATGTCCGGGTATTTGGTCTTCAGACCATCTACCACGCTATAGACATAGTCCTGCACCTTGGGGTTGCTAAGGTCAAGCACCAGCTGGTTGCGGAAGTAGTACTCCTTACGGTTGGGCAGCGTGATGACCCAGTCTTTGTGCTGCTCGTAGAGTTCGGACTTCGGGTTGACCATCTCCGGCTCTATCCACAGTCCAAACTTCACACCTTGTTTCTTGGCCTCTTCGGTCAGTCGTCCAATGCCGTTGGGCAGTTTGTTGGCCGTCTCCTTCCAGTCGCCTAAGCCCTGCGTGTCACTGTTTCGAGGATATTTGTTGGCAAACCATCCGTCGTCAAGCAAAAACATATCAACACCAAACTGTTTGGCTTCGTCAATCAGCTGGCAGAGCTTCTCTTCGTTGAAGTCAAAGTAGGTAGCCTCCCAGTTGTTGAGCAGCGTCATGCGGTCACCGTTACCATCCTTCACTTGATAGTTGCGTGCCCAGCGGTGCAGGTTGCGACTGGCCTGGCCTTTGCCATACTGGCTCAGCGTGAAGATAAACTCTGGGGTACGGAAAGTCTCGCCCTTTGCGAGGGTGTACTGTGAATAGTAAGGGTTGATACCGCTCAACACGCGGAGACACCCCAACTGATCCACCTCCAGGGTAAAACGGAAGTTACCCGTCCAGCCGAGCGTGCCCACCAGCACCTGACCCTGCGTCTCTGTGGCAGGCGCACCGATAGCCACCTGGAAGAATGGTGGGGTAAACATATTGGCACGCGCACCGAGCTTGGTATCGAGTTCCTTCTTTCCAAAAAAGAGTTCCTGGTCGTGAGCCTTTACCTCACTGCTCCAGTCGCCATCGTAC
>CAVFBU010000001.1:43536-69791 GCA_963620725.1 Vescimonas coprocola | reverse complement strand
GTACTGCGTCAGATAGTAATGCGGAGCATAGAAATGAAGCAGCGACGAAGCGTACTTCTCCAACACGACCGGTTTCTTCTCGCGGCTGGTAATCTCTGTCCACGTCTTGATGACATCAACCTTGGCGTAGGCTATATAGTGGAGTTTCACCTGTGTCTGGTAGACGGGGTCTGAAAGGGTAATGACAGTCTCCTGAACCCCGTCATCAACAGTCGTAGTAGTATGTCCTTGATAGGTCAGCAGCGTCGACGGGTTGCCATCGGCATGGTCCACGTGGAGAGCTGGCTCGAAGTAATCCTCCATACCGTGGGTCAGGTAGGCCTCCTTTCCCTGCGGCAACAGGGTGTAGTCACTGGAATTGGAGAGGCGCTTACCCAAGTAAATCTGGTAGAGGCGGCCATCATCGCCGACTCGGTAGACCAAACTGGTACCCTGGGTCTCCACGATGATCTGTTCGTTTGCGGCACTGAGCGTTGTCATGGCTGAGAGTGCCATTGCAGCAAGCCATGTGAGTGTTCTGAATCGTTTCATTGTCGTATTATTTTTACTTTAGAATTTCTTTATTCCTATATCCTTAGACAAAAATCTTCTTTATACGCCCATCTTTACGGCATCGGCATGCAAGACTTGACTCATATAGAGGAACTACTGGAAGTCTTGAAAGGGAACGATGGGCAAGTCGTTGCCTCCATAGAGGTTACCATCGGGACAGTCGGCCCAGTCGTACTTCACGGCATTGATGGTCGCAGAAGCCGAGAGCAGGATATGGGTATCGTCTGTCTGCCGTGTCTCTGCCCTATGCCATGTTCCATCAGTGGTGCGGACGATAAAGCCCTTGACTGCGGTTCCCTTCGGGCAAACCTTGTCCGTAAAGGCAACTATTGCTGTTGATCCTTGATAGTGAATCTTAGACACCGTTGGAGCCTCGGCCACTACATCCTTTCCGTAGGTATAACGCAGAGCCAACAGGGAAAGACGGCGAGCCACCTCCTGTTTATTCTTAGGATGGATATCGTTGGGATTGCCGATGTCAATGGCCGTGGCCATAGCCGTACCAGGCAAGACAAGCGCATCGGCTTGTGCCTGTCGCAGGGCGGCCCAAGCGGACTCGGGCTGCACGGTCTGCGGCTGCAGGTAGCCTGCCAACTGTACAAAATAGAAGGGCAGCTCTTCCTGCCAAAGCTGGCGCCAGTCTTGTATCAGTTGACGGAACAAGGGAGAGTACTGCTCAGCGCGTCCTACATTGGCACAGCCCTGATACCACAGCACTCCTTTCACCTTCATGGTGCGCAACGGATGGAGCATACCATTATAAAGCACAGACGGGAAGCTACTGCTTTCAGGCGAGACAGGCCGCGCAGGCAGTTTACTGAAATCCACCGCTTGACGATAGCTCCATCTCCCTGCCAAGGAAATGGGCTGACTACCATCCGCCTGAATATAGACATCAGAAGCCTTACCATAAAGTCCACCATTGCCCATAAAGTCAGTCACACGGATGGAGATGAGTACCTTGCCCTCCTTGACCAAATGAGCAGGAATCGTATATAGGCGTGGAGTGTCGTAGCCAGAACCCTCGGCAATCTTCACGCCATTGAAATAGGTCACATCCTCATCGTCAATCATACCCAGTCGCAGGGTCAACGGCTTTCCAGCCCATGCGGCAGGAATTTCCACCGTTCGCTGTAACCATACAATGCCATCGAAGTTATCCATACCGATGTTGGCCAGTTCCCACTCGCAGGGGATGGGCATCTGGCTCCATTCCGCATGTTCCTCAGCAGGGTTGACTTTCATTTCCGACCCAAGCATATCAGTCGTCCACTCAGCTACTTTCTTTTCATAGATTTCCTTGATGGTCTTTACCTCGAAGTTACCTTCTTGTAACGTCCGTACACTCTGCTCAAAGCCAGAAATCTTCCCGACCCCCTCAAAGCTCGTCCAAGCCTCGGCAGGCGTACCGCCCCAAGTGCAATCTATGACACCCACAGGTACACCCAGTTTCTGCTGCATCTGACGTGCATAGAAATAAGCCAAGGCCGAGAAATTTTCAACTGTCTTCGGCTGTACTGTTCGCCAGCCACCCATATTCACTTGCACGTCAGACTGCGGTCGGAAGGCCGTAGTCTTGGCTATCTGCAGGAGACGAATCTGGTCGTTCATGGCCGAAGCAATTTCCTGTTCGTAGTGTTGTACCTTACCCCAGCCACCTACAGGCATTTCCATGTTCGACTGACCCGAGCACAGCCACACCTCGCCCACGAGGATGTCGCGGAGCGTCAGCATATTACCGCTGCCGTCATTGAAGGTAAGCGTATAGGGGCCTCCGGCCTTGGGCGTTTGCAGGACTGCCATAAAGGCTCCGTCTGCATCAGCCTGTGCGCGGACAGCCTTCCCATTCCATGAGGCAGTCACCTGCACCATACTGTTCGGGATGGCTTTGCCGGGAATTGTCATCTTGCTTTGCTGCTGCACTACCATACTGTCGTTGTAGATGGCCGGCAACGTAATCTTGGCCTTGGCATGCAAGCCTGTGGCACATACTGCCACAATAAGTAATAAAGAGCGTATATACATCGTTAATGTGATAGGATTAGTCTTCTATTTTTAGTCCGTTATTATTGATGGTCAGCGTCTTGCGCCCCTGCTCCTGACAATTCTTCTCGAAGTCCTTGGGCATAATGCCGAACTGCCTAAAGAAAATTTTGGCAAAGTAAGAGGGCGAGGCAATACCCACCATATAGCAGATGTCACCAATCAAGTGCTCTCCCTCCTGTATCAACTCGGCAGCCTTCTTGAGCTTCACCAGCCGGATAAGCTCAACAGTAGAGAGATTGAATATGGTTTTAATCTTACGCAACAACGTGGAACGGCTCATGCACATCATCTCGGCCATCGCGTCAACGTTGAAGTCCTCATCCACGATGTTGTCCTCGATGAGTCGGATGACCTTCTCCATAAATTCTTTGTCCGCCTTGTTCATCTGCATATTGTCAACCTTGAAAAAGGGCTTTTTAGAGAAAGCCTCCCGTTCACGGCGACGATTGTCAAGCATCGACAGCGTGAGCTGACGCAGATACTTGACGGAGAAAGGCTTTTCTATATAGGCCTCTGCACCACATTGCAGAATCTTCACCTTGCTTTGCAGGTCATTCTTGGCCGTGATAACGATGACGGGGATATGCGAGATGTTGATGTCGGCTTTCACGGCGCGACAGAGTGCATAACCATCCATCTCCGGCATCATGATGTCGGTCACAATAAGGTCGGGGTTGATGTCTGTCAGTTTTTCCAGTGCGGCCTGTCCATTGACAGCCGTCTCAATAGTAAACGTGCAACTGAGTTGTTCGGCAAGGAATGTACGCAACTCATCGTTGTCTTCTACGATGAGTAGGGTGTTCCCTTTAGTCCCCTCACGGGTCTGGTTCGACTCCTCGTCCATCAAGAAGTTGACCGTTGAGAGCTGGGAGTTGACCGTTGAGAGCTGCCACTGCTCCATACCCGCTTTGTCAAGTGGCAGGCGCAGCTCGAAAGTGTTCTCGCCACTGCCATGCTCTTCGTCCAAAGTCAGCGTGCCACCTGACTGCTGTGCCAGCTGGCGACAAAGAGGCAGTCCGATGCCAACGCCCCCATTGGAACGGGCATCGTTACCAATCTGATAAAACGGCTCGAAGATGCGTTGGCGGTCATTGCCCGTAATGGCAACACCATCGCTGGTCACTCGCAGGCAGAACTCCTGGCCATCGTCGGTCAGACTGACGATGATGAGGCTGCGCGAGTACTTCAAGGCATTATTCATGAGGTTACTGATTATCTTGGTAAGTGCCTCCCTGTCAACAAAAGCCACCACGGGATGGTCGGGCAGCATACGCTCTAACCGTTTATTCTTCAACTGGATGGAAGGTTCAAAACGTTCCAGCGTCTCGCTAACCAGTTCGGTCACATCAAGATTTTCTTTGTTCAACCTCAGGTTGTTAGAGTCAAGTTTTTGAAAGTCAAGCAACTGGCTGGTCAGGTAGAGCAGCCGTTGGGTGTTCTGTCGCACAATTTTCAAGTAACGCTTGGCACGGCCATCCTTGACACCAATCTCCTCGATGGCTTCCAATGGGGAGTCAATGAGTGACAGTGGGGTACGTATCTCATGGGCAATGGTGGTGAACATCTGCACCTTACTCTGATACAGTTCTTTCTCCTTCTCTACAGCATAGAGTCGTTGTGCCTCTGCCACCTGCCGCTGCTTGCGTCGGCGGTAGGCACAGAATGCTGTAGCCAAAACCGCAACCACCAGCAGCGCATAGAGCATATAAGCCCACCAGGTCTGCCACCAAGGGGGCAGGATAACGATAGCCAGTTCGCTGATTTGTTCCGTATTGTTATGTCTGACCTTTACCTGTAGATTATAGTGACCAGGAGACAAATTGGCGAACGAAACATCTGAGTCATTCAGTCTCAACCACTCGCGGCCGACGGGTTCCAGCCGGTACATCAGTTCCACTGAGCCTGTCGCACCATAATTGGGCGCAGCAACGCTGATGGAGAAGTTCGCACAATTATATGGCAGTTCTATCCTGTCTGTAAAGGCAATATTCGTCTTCAAAGGGGAGTTTGGCGTGGTGGCTGTCACCTCCTTGCCCAAGACGGTCAGGTTTGTGAAGAACGCCGGACGCACCTGTCCTGTCTGCCGCTCAGCCTCTGGCGAGAAAGCGATGAGACCATTGATACCACCAAAATAAAACCGTCCGTCGGGTGTCTTGACCGCCGTGTTATAGTTGAATTGGTTGCCCACCAAGCCGTCATGTGTCGTATAAACCAGCGACTCGCCTGTCTGCGGATTGAACTTCACCAGTCCCTTGTTGGTACCAAACCAAAAGAATCCGTTCTTGTCTTCCAGAATATCGTAGGCTGTATTGTCCGGCAGACCCTCGGCCGTTCCGAACGAAGTAAAGTCATCGGTCTGTGGATTGTAACGGCTGATGCCTCCGCGGTCGGTGGAGAACCATAGATTGCCGCGGCTGTCCTCCATAATGGAACTGACGCTGTTTGAACGCAGGCCATTGCTGCCGTTTTCACGGTATTCGTATTTCTTGTACTTGCCGTTAGTTGGGGTATAGTGCCAAATGCCGTTACCCATTGTGCCCATCCAAATGGTGCCGTCATGAGCCTCGAAGATAGTAAAAATCCAGTCGTAGCCCGTATCGGCCACCAGATGGAAATCTCCCTCGCCTGCCTTTCTGCGGTAGAGTGCCCAACCCAGTCCGACCCATTCACAATTTCGGCTGTCCCTCAAGTAGGAATATACGCTGTTGTCTGAGCCGTTCGCTATATAGAAGAGTTTTCTGACAGTACCTGACGGACTGATGGCATCAATGCCCTGTCTGGCATAGCCCACACAGATATCATCGCCGCTGCGGCTCACCATCAGTACAGCATTGCCTTGACCATAAGGATTAGGGACAGCCTCGTCTGTGGCAGGGTTATAAATATAGGCTCCAGTAAACTCTGAACCTATCCATAGACGGCCGTCAGGTGCGAAAGCCATATTGCGTAAACGCTTGTGAAGCAGATTGGATTGGATTCCGCAGACCGTGAACATAAAGCGGCTACGCTGCATATAATCCACCCCACCGAAGTAGGTGCCCACCCATACATCGTTGTCTGGACTACGGTAGATGGTATAAATCAGATTGTCGGAAAGGCTGTAGGGATTGGACGGATCTTCCGTCAAGTGCGTTTCCTCCATCGTAGTGAGGTCGATGAGGAAAATACCATTTGACGTACCTACCCATAATTCATCGTCAAAGCATTTCAAGTCATGAAGATAAGCATTACCAACCGACAATTTTCTTTTTAGGGCTGAAAAATGGGACGTTGCAGGGTCATAACGGTAAAGGTGGCAGTAGTAGTCACCCAAAAGAAGTGAACCATCCTTCGCAACACACATGGTATTAAAGGGAATGTCCGTTGCACAAACCATATCGAAGCTATCACCCTGGCGGTTATACTTGTATATTCCGCCCGATGTGCTGCAAGTCCAAACATTTCCTTTCTTGTCAATGCAAATCTGGGCTGGATGAACCTTCTTGGTGTTCTTTTTTCTTTCACCCCTGTAGTGAGACACCTTGTCACCATGATAGCGGAAGATACCTTCGTCGGGCAGCAGAACCCATATATTACCCATCGGGTCTCCGACAATGGTCTGTACCCAGTTGTCTGCGCCTATAGCTGTCCGCACGTCCCTGGCTGTCATCTTCGTAAAACGGTCTGTCGGTGGGTCATAGACATAAACGCCCCTGTCTGTGCCCACCCACAGCCGTCGATGGCGATCTTCATAAAGAGCGCCGATATTATTGTTACCCTGATTGATTGAGAAATCGTAGCAGTTGAATGTCCTAATGTCTGTTCCATCGTAACGATTCAGACCATTCTTGGTGCCAAACCATACGAACCCATAGCTGTCTTGCACAATGGCCTTCACCATACTGGATGACAGCCCCGTCTTGCTGGACACACGCATAAACGTATAGTTTGGATTACCAGCAAAAACTGACACGCCCAAAAAGAGGCAGACTATACTGAGGACTAACTGCTTCATCACTATTTACTTTTTTATTCGGATTTTCTGCGTGGCAGAACTGCCGTTGGCAAAGTCTACCTTGGCAATGAATATCCCGTCAGAGAGACTGGTGGTGTAGAGCTGCGCACGAGTAGCGTCTGCATATTTTGCACTGGCCACCACGTGACCGTCAACGCCATAGAGCGAGACGCGTGAGAAAGCCTTGGCAGCCTCCACACGGAGGCTGCCAAGGTTATAACTGATTTGGACATCGTTGTTATCGGAGACCTTCACCGTCTCGACACCTGAACTCCCCTGATCCTTCTCCAAGCGGTAAATGCACACATCGCGCTTCGGCACGCTAACGGAGATGCCATTAACAGAGAAACTAACATCCTGTCCTGTCCATAGTTCCGTAATACGCTTCACGTCATTGCAACTGATGCCTAAGCGACTGAAAGCCTCTGTCTTGCTCAGCGTCCCCGACGTGTCGTAGTTAAACACCACATAGTAAAGTGCTTTATCGGTATCCAGCATGAATTCATTGTCCACGCCATAGCTGTACTGTCCCCAGCGGTTGAAGCTGTTCATCAAACTGCCCTCAACAGGGCGAAATGAACGGCCTATCCACGCCACGGCATTCACGTCAGCGTTGGTGGCAATCTTCAGAGCCAGGTCACGTTCACTCTGCTTGCCGAGGTAGGAGCCTTGCAGACTATAGTTGTCGCCAAGCAACACGGTACCAGTCATGACACCACAGGTATAGCGGATGCGGGCTGCACCCTCGTCCTCTGCCCGCGAGAGCACCAAGTGGTCGGGGTCATTGTACTGATAGACACGGTCAAGCCACCAGCCCAGATTGATGCTGTTCAGGCTGTACATACTGTTGTCAAGTTCACCCCAACTGTCGCAGGAGATACGGCGGGCATGCCCCTTAGCCGGAAAGATGGGGGCGATGGAGAGGTCGATGAACAAACCCTCACACTGCTCAATCACCTTGTTCATGCCGTAGGTATAGGCCTGCATACCCGTAGTGATGCCATCGGCATAGTAGCTGTCAGCCTCTAAGGTGCCATTATTAATGAAGTCAAGCTTCACATATTCGAACCCCCAGTCCTTGAACTTCTGAAACCGTTGGCGGTTATACTCGATGGTGCCAGGGTGTGTGGGGTCAAGAGCCAGCGAGGCAATCTTGCGAATCTCACCATTGGCACGGAGGCAGATATCGGCCCAGGTATAGGGGCTTCCATCGTAAGGACGGTAGCTTTCGGCATCGCTCACGCTGCCCCAATAGGAGAAGGGAGTGTGATAGATGCCCGGATGCTGGCCGTTCTCCTTGCAGTGCTTGGCGAAGGCGCGCAACTGATCTTCAGAGAGGTTGCTCCAGTAAGAGTCGAGCACGATGTAGCACACGCCGTTCTCATTGTGGAAGTTCTGCGGTTCCAACTGCTCATGGAAGAAGTCCGCCACATTGACGGCTCCCTCGTAGTTCACATGCTCTGCCATACCGCCCCAGCTCTGCCAGGCAAAGATGGTACCACCATCCCAAGACAGTTTCGGACAGAGTTTCGCTGTAGCCTCACCCAGCTCTTCAAGTCCCGTGCGCCAGTCACTGTAATAGCCAAAGAAATAGCGGGGCGAAGCCACCGATGCACCAGTAATGCTACCGTGCTTTGAAAGCGACGGGCGTCCATTCCAAATGTCGTTGGTGCGCTCGCTGACCACACCTGCCGCCACCGTAAAATTGCGGATGCGATTTTGACCATTGGGGGTGATAGAGATACCGCTCTTCCAGTTGTCGTGCTCTATAGAACCGACTATCAGCCCCTTACGGCTCAGTACATCGTACACGCCCGACACCTCACAGGAGGTGTTCAACTGACCAATGCTCCAAGGTTGAGCCGAATAACCCACCCAGTTGTCATTGTCGTGCGGCATATCGTAGATGACATTCTGACCACCCGACGGCAGAAAACTATTGCTGGTTGTACTCACGATGGGAGCAATGTAGTTGGTCTTCGCAGTTCCGCTTGTGGCCACAATCTTGGCATCTACCAGCAGATAGTTCATATCGGGATAAATATAGAACGATTGTTCGATATTCTCCTTGCCGGAAAGTCCCGAATAGGTATAGGTGTACTTGGTTCCCGTTCCAAACACGTCGCTGACAGGCTCCTTGCTGAGTGTCACCTTGGGATAGTCCTTCGACAGCAGCTCTGTCTCGCTGCCGTTCAGTACCTTCACATAGACCCCTTTCAGCAGGGTAGTTCCTGACTGTGCGTAGGTGAGGGTCTTATTGCTTGACAGGGTGATGTTCCATACACCGTCAGCAATGTCAAGGTCACCAGCACTTGCATTTAAAGGTAAAAAGGTCCAAAAGCAATAAGGCAAAATACCCATTACCATCCTTAATACCCTTGTTATTACGTTTTGTCTCATATCTTGCCTTATTGCTTTTTTACCTTTTAATATTGTCAGTCGGCAACTTTCGTGCCAAAAGTCACACGACCAAATGACTAACAATTACCGGTAGCCTTCATTTTGGTCTTCCATCGAGATGTCATCGTTCTGTTCAATCTCCGTCAAGGGAATCGGCCACACGATGTTATACTGCTCAATGGCGTTGGCACGCTTGGCCCACTTGTTGCGAGTCTTCACCAGTTCCAAGAACTTGTTGGTACGGATAAGGTCAAACTTGCGCCAGCGCTCACCGAAGAGTTCGCGCACACGCTCGGTCATAATTCGGTCACGGAACTCCGACTGCGACATTCCCGTACTCCAGGCCATATTGCTGGGCAGATTGAACTCCCAAGCGCGGCTACGAACCTTGTTCACCTCTGCCACGGCTTCGCTGGTCTGGTTCAGCTCGTTCAGGCACTCCGCATGCAGCAGCATGGCATTGGCCAGACGCAGCCAAGGGATGTTTTTACCCGAGTACCACATATTGTTGAAACCCATACCCGAGTGCACGTCGGTACGGAAGTCCTCATATTTCTTAATATGGGGCTTCAACTCGTCATGGTCTTCACCGATGTCCTCCCAGGCCACGCTCTCCAATGTCGGATACTTTCCATAATAGGAGAAATCATAGCGGATGGATTCTTCCTTGCGGATATCGCCCTCTTCCCAAATGCCGCCATCCTCCACATCGCTGTAGGCCCAGACCGTAGGCACGGCATGGTCATAGCCACTCATATAGCACTGGTCGCCACCCATCGACTGCACCGCACGCGAGCCTATCTGGAACTGCACCATATTGTTGTCAGGCCATACGTTGGAGAACTGCCATTCGAAGATGCTCTCCTTGGAGTTGCTCACACTATAGTCAAACAGGTCGTAGTAGTCCACCAGTTCGAACGGACCATTGATGACCGTCTCCAATGCAGCCTTTGCCTTGGAGAAGTCGCGCAGACCCGTCTCCTCAGGAGCAGCCATATAGGCATAGCCGAGCAGCATGGAGGCCGCATACTTGGTGGCACGGCCATTGTCGTTCTCCGTAGGCAGGTACTCAACAGCACGCTCAAAGTCGTTGATGATAAACTCCCACACGTTCTTCAGGGGCTGGCGACCATAGCCAGTTTCGGCCACTTTGTCCATATCAAGGATGGGAATACGTCCGAAGAGCATGGCCAAGTCCATGTCCAAAGCACCACGGATGAAGCTTGCTTCGCCCAGCAACTGGGCTTCCTTGGTACCAACGGTCACATGACTCTTGTTCATAGCCTGGATGATTTTTGCGGCCTCACTGACACGCGGCCAACGATTGTTCCACTGCTCCTTCGGATAGGACAACTCGGAGTTCAGCAGCGCATCATAACGATCCAGCGCGCCACGCTTCATATCGTCACCCTTCAGAGCCTGAAAGGCTCCCGACTGTATCTCGTCCGTTCCTACCATCTGCTCCCAAAGGAAGCGGTCGGTGAACAGGCTACGCCAACTGGTGTAAATTGACTGCAGCGTTGTCTCCACATACTCCGTATCGGAGAATATCTTTTCTTCCGGTAGTGCTGTCTTACTGTCCTCTGTCAAGAAGTCAGAGCACGATGAGAAGGTCACGGCAGCCATAGCTGCAAATCCCAGTGTCAGTATTTTATTTTGTAATTTCATTGCTATAAGTTTTGTTTAAGTGATTAGAAACTGAAATTCAGACCGAAAGTGTAGGTACGTGCCGGGGGATAGTTGTAGTCACCAATCTCGGGGTCAAAGCCCTTGTAGGAGGTGGCGGTGAACAGGTTACTGGCCGTGAAGTACACACGGAGCGAGTTGAGATGAATCAGCTTCAGCAGGTTGGGCTGCAGATTGTAGGCCAGCGTAAGATTGGCCAGACGCAGATAGCTGGTGCTCTGGATGTAACGGTCGGTCTCACCGGCACTGTATGCGCTGTATCCGCTGACATTGGTCATACGACGGGGGAAATAGCCGTTGGGATTGTCTTCTGTCCAACGGTCCAGCAGGTCGGTGGAGGCATAGCTCTGACCTACGGAGCTGATAAGGCTCTCGTAGTAGTCGCTAATGCGGTGGCCACCCAGCGAGTAGTTGAAAATCGCGTTCAGCGTCAGACCTTTCCAGGAGAAATCGGTGGAGAAACCACCATATACCTTCGGGTCGGTATTGCCATAGATATAACGGTCGTAGCTGTCCACTACACCGTCGGGTGTGCCGTCTGGGCCGCTGATATCAAGGGGGAACAGGTCACCAAGACCAATGGTACGGCCATTGTAGTCGATGCCCTCCCACAGGTCGCGATTGCTCTCGTTGGCAATGCCTCCGCACTTCAGCGTGTAGATATTGCTCAACGACTCGCCGATGAAGATGTTGCCCGTACGTCCACCACTCAGTATCTGTTCTACGCCGCCATAAAGCTTGGTCACCTCATTTCGGTCAAGCGACATATTGGCTCCGATATTCCAGGTGAAATCCTTGGTCTGGATGGGCGTAGCGTTAATGGTCAACTCGAATCCCTTGTTCTTCAGCTCACCGATGTTCTCCACCGTGTAGGTGTAACCCGACGTGTTGGGCAGGCTATGGGTCATCAACAGGTTGGAGTTGGTGATGAAGAAGAGATCCATCGTCACGTTCAGACGGTTGCGGAAGAAACCAAGGTCAAGTCCGAAGTTGGCCTGCTTCTGCTTCTCCCAAGTGATATTGGGTGTGCCACGGCGACCATCAGTTCCGTAGGATGCTATGCCGTTGGAGGCTTGCGGATAGTAGAGCGTCACATACCGGTAGTTGGAGATGTCCTGGTTACCCACCATACCGTAGCCGGCACGTGCCTTTACACGTGATACGTAATCCTGCTCTGGGAAGAACTTTTCGTTCGTAGCATCCCAAGCCAGCGAGAAAGAGGGCAAGAAACCCCACTTGTGACCCTCACCGAACTTTGAAGAACCGTCATAGCGGCCTGTCAAGGTGACGTAGTAGCGGTAGTCGTAGTTGTAGTTCACACGGCCCACATACGACATCAGCGAGGAGTTCTGCAGGTCGCTACTGATTTCCTTGTTCTCAAGGTCAGCAGCAGCACCAAGCACGTTGTAGCTCAGATCATTGCTGGGGAAGCGTCGGCCACCAGCCTTCACTACGTTATAGGTATTACGCGAGGCAGAGGTGCCGATGAAGGCATTGAAACGATGCAGATTCTTCAGCGTAAAGTCGTAGCTGATGGTATTATCCCACTGCCACTGGGTGTCACCGAAACGCTGCTGGGTGGCATAGCTGTCGCCGGAATAGTAGCGTTCCGACTCCTGGATGCCCGTGGGCACGAATTGGTTCCAACTCTGCTCGGCACGGTTCACGGCAAACGTCGAACGGATGTTCAGCCCTTCAATAGGGTTGATATTGATGTAGTTCGAGGAGGTCAGGTGATAGCGGTTTCGGTCTGTCTGAATCTCCATCGAGTTGAAGGGGTTGAAATCGTTGTTGTTCTCCTCCGAATGTACGCGCCAGAACAGCGTCAGGTATTCCTTGTCGTGACGGGTGGCATCGTTCATATATGGCTCATAGTTGATGAGCGGGTTCGACTTGTACAGGGCGTGGTTGTAGACCGAGCCGCTGGGCATCTCGTCACGCGTGTAACTATAGGTGGTGTTGGTACCCACCTTCAGCCAGGGCTTGATTTTGGCCTCAGCATTCACGCGTCCGGCATACTTGGTCTGCTCAGTACCTTTCACCACACCATCAAGGCTATTGGCGTTCAAGCTCAGATAGACACTGGTGTTGTCGGTAGCCTTCGAGAAGCTGACATTGTGGCTGTGCTGCACGCCAGTCTGGGTGACCTGCTTCAGCCAGTCGTAGCTGTTTCCGCTACGGTAGCCCTCGAACTCCTGATCGTGAAATGCAATATTGGTCTTCATCAGCGTGTTGTCAATGTAATCTTGACGATTGGCCGTCGGGTTGTTGTACATATAACCATTAGCATAGGCTTCGGTGCGCAATTCGAACAGCTGTTGCGCACTCATGGTCTCTGGACGGTGCCCCATACTGGAGAAGCCTATCCAACCATCGTACGAGATTTCGCCCTCGCCCTTGCGGCCCTTCTTCGTGGTAACCACAATGACACCATTAGCACCACGCGAACCGTAGAGGGCGGTGGCAGAGGCATCCTTCAGCACCTCAATAGACTCCACATCGTTGACATTAATGGAGTTGTAGAATCCGAAATCGTTGCCCATAACCAGACCATCGACCACATAGATGGGCGATGACCCGGAGTTGATAGTATTCGTACCACGCACCTTGATGGAAGCATCGTCGCTGGGACTGGTTCCCTTGATGACGCTCAGACCGGCGATGCGACCCTGCAGTGCCTCGTTGATGTTGGTGACAGGCTTCTCCATCAGAGTCTTCGAGTCAACGTGTGAAACAGCTCCGGTCAGGTCGCTTTTCTTCATTGACACACCCACCACGACAATCTCTTCGGCGGTGATGGCCTCACTCTCAAGTACAACCTTCATGCGCCCCGCCTGTGGAACTTTTACCTCGCGGGTCTTGTAGCCCACGTATGATACCACTAATGTGGTTCCACGGTCAGCGGCCAGCGAAAACGCACCATTTAGGTCGGTGATGACACCCGTCGATGAGCCTTTGACAACGACAGAGGCACCAATCAGCGGCTCAGACATTTCGTCAAGCACAACGCCGCCAATTTTCGTTTGTGCCACTATCACCTGCACGTACATCAATGATAAAGCCAGCAGGATAAATAGTCTTTTTCTTTTCATAATTGTTTTGGTTTTTTATTAACAAGTTTAGTTACTGATTTGGTTTGACGCTGCAAAATTACACTATTGCCATACAACAAAATGGGAAAAATCCACCAAAAAATATAATTTCTGCTTCATTTGACATCCGTTTCAACAGGATTCTGCACGCCATGCTTAAAAAGTTATAGTTTTTGACTCACCGGTTTTCAAGGTCACCATAACAGGACTTTCCTGACCGGGCACACGCAGTGCAAAACGGTTGCCGACCGTGGCGTACAGCGTGGCACTACTCACCCGTCCGTCCGTCCAGTCCATGTCAACCACCAGACCACCTTCGGCACAAAGTCCACGGACACTGCCGTCTCTCCAGGCACGTGGCAGGGCAGGCAGAAGTTCAATGAAGCCATCATAGCTCTGCAACAGCATCTCACACATACCAGCCACGCTGGCCTCAGTAGCATCGAAGCTGAAGATATCATACTCGGCCGAGGCTATGCCCTTGGGCGAGACGGTCATCAGATTTTCGCGGGTGAACCGTTTAAAAAGTTCCTGTAACCAATCGTAAGCCGTCTCGGGTTCTTTGAGGCGGGAGTAGAAACAGAGCATATTGGCCGAACTCCACTCGGTGTTTTCCCAGTGCTCCGAGGCGGTCTGTATTTCCAGTCCATGCTTGGCTGCGGCCATCAACTCAGATTCACGGGTATAGGAAATTTGGTTCAGAGGGAATAGAGCCAACAGATGCGAGGAGTGGCGGTGCGAGGGATCGGCGCGCCGCACGTCGTGCAGCCATTCCTGTATCTGGCCGTCGCTGCCAATCTGCAAGGGAGGCAACCGCCTGATGTCTTTCTCCAACAGGCGGCGGAACGGCTTGTCTACACCCAACAGCTTCGAAGCCTTGATGCAGGCTTGATAGATGTCGTAGACAATGTTGCGGTCGATGGTGGGCATGAGAGCGAGACTCAGCGAGTTGCCGTTCTCGTTGATGTAACCATTCTCGGGCGAGATACTGGGTCCAGTAACCAGCCAGCCCGTGGCAGGATCAACAACCATATAATCAACAAAGAACTCGGCGCATCCCTTCAACAGGGGGTAGCCCTCACAACGCAGCCAGTCCATATCGCGGGTGTACTGATAATGACTCCACAAGTGTGTACACATCCAGGCACCACCTGTCACGTTCATCCCCCAGCCAACGCTCCATCCTGGAGCGGTGAACCCCCAGGGATTGGTCACGGTATGGGCACACCAGCCACGGCTGCCATACACCTGTCTGGCGGTTATGCTGCCATACTTGGCCAGTAGACCCACATAGGCAAACAGCGGGGCGTTGCACTCGGCAAGGTTGGCACGGTTAGCGGCCCAATAGTTCTGCTCTGTATTGATGTCGAGATGGTAGTCGCAAGTCCATGGCATATTGCAGGCTCCGTTGTCGTTCCATACCCCCTGCAGATTAGCGCACAGCGGCATACCGCTGGGACGCGACGATGAAATCAGCATATAGCGTCCGTACTGGAAGAACAAGGCATCAAACGAGCCGTCCCGCATACCATCCTTGGCCATGGCCAGCCGCACGTCAGTGGGCAGGCTGCTGTCTTCAGCACGCCCCAACTGGATGCTCATGCGGTCAAACAGCTGACGGTAATCCGCAACATGGCGGCTGAGCAGCGTGTCAAACCGCTGCATCGCTGCGGCTCCAATGGTTTCTTGGCACTTCGATACATAATCGTCATGAAAGAGGTTCGTGCGTACATCTATTATAAGGGTCAGTGCATCGGCTCCCATCACCATGGCCTGTCCGCCATGGACATTTATCGTACCGCCCTCCGCCACAAGGCGCACCTCGCCACAGAAGTCTACCCCACCGGGGCCGTGCATGGGGAAACTGACCTTGCCCATAAACGTCAGACCCTGACCCGAGGCCACGACCCTGGCATCGCGCAGCAGGTTTAGACTCACTGTGGCATCGATGCTGCCTGGCTTTGATGCCATACAGCGGATGGCCATCACATCGTCGGGATAGTCGGCAATATACTGCCGCTGATACTCCGTACCGCTGATATTGAAACGCACCGTCGCAGTGGCCTTCGCGAGATCCAGTTCGCGACGATAGTCCGTCACGAGCCCTTCGGGATAGTTGAAGTCCATCACCAAGTCGCCCAACGGCAAATGCGTCCCGAACGAACGCCCCTTGCCCGTCAGACACTCATTGCCCAACCGGTTGGCCTCCTCGGCATCGCCAGCGAAGAACGCCCGACGCATCTCATCGAGTTTGTCGCGCCCGCAAAGGTCATTGTCCGTTTCGTCAGGCTGTCCCGACCACAGGGAAATCTCGTTCAGTGCCACTCGCTCCTTGTAGATGCCTCCATATACCATACCCGCCAGGCGGCCATTGCCAATGGGAAGTGCCTGCATCCACTCACGGGCAGGTTGCTGATACCACAGGACTTGTGCTGACGAGGTCATAATAGCAAGAATGGATAAACCGGTCAAAAGTCTACGCTTCATCGTTTTTTCGTCTATGTTAGTATTACATCTATGTATTCAGACTGCAAAGTTAGCGAGACTAATGGTTTCTGCGTAGCAAAAAACTGGTCAAAAAATGCACAGGATGCATCAAAAGAACCGATAGACGATAATATGTCGGTAGATATCTCCCGGCCGGAGAACCTGCGAGGGAAAACAGGCATGGTTGGGGGCATCGGGTGCTCCCTGACACTCGATAGCTACACCGTCATAGTCACGATAGGGACGACCATTTTTCCCCACTGGCGAGCCGTCAAGCCAGTTGCCCGTATAGAGCATTGCCCCATATTGAGTGGTGGCAACCTCCAGCGTGCGCCCACTCTTCTCTGAATGTAGCAGGGCTATCCGGCGCAACGTTTCATCGCCCGTCCATCCGTCTACAGGGAAGAAATGATTGTATCCCTTACCATGCCGCAGATTACCGAAGTCGGCCAATAGGTGCCGCCCCAGTGTCTTGGGACTGGTAAAGTCCATCGGTGTTCCGTCCACCGAAGCAACATCGCCAAGGGGTATGTCAGTATCATCTGTGGGTAGCCATGTATGACAGAATAACTGCAGCGTCTGATCCAGGCATGTTCCCGCACCTTCACCGTCAAGATTGAAGTAGGCATGATTCGTTAGGTTGACAATGGTTGGCGCATCGGTTTCTGCCTCATAAAAGATGGTCAGTTCGCATTGGTCGTTCCAGTGGTATTCCACATGTGCTACTAAATTGCCTGGATAGCCCTCCTCACCATCTTTGGAATGATAGGTAAAACGGACGCCATCGGACATAGGCTCTGTCTGCCACAGTACACTATGGAAACCATTTTTTCCACCATGCAGAGCATTCAGTCCGTTGTTGGTGTCCAACTGATACGCTTTCCCATCTATGGAAAACTTCCCCTTGGCAATCCGGTTGGCGAAGCGCCCCGGGGTTTTCCCCGCACACGGGGCATCATGGAAATAGTCGGTAAGATTGGCGTACCCCAATACTACGTCGGAAAAACATCCATCCTTGTCAGGCACCTCTACGCCAACGATACCTGCTCCGACATTGCAGAAACTGGCTGATGCGCCATGGCTGTTCACGATGCGCACGGTCTCTATCAGTCCTCGTCCGCACATCTGTTGCTGTCTTATTATTCTCATAAATTCCTGTTTAAGCTTCCTGATACTCTAAATCTACTACAAATGTACATAAAAATTGGGAATCTATAAGTCTGTCAAACAAAAAATTTGGTATTTTGCTCGGTTTGCACTACCTCTGACCTTCGGTCGAAGGTAGGCGGCAGAAAATAAAAGAAAAACTTCGTTTCTCTTTGTATTTCGCTCGGTTTGCACTACCTTTGCACTTAGAGCACGCAAGGTGTAGCCTCGCATCAGGCAGCGACTTGCCAAGGAGCAACCTCGCTATATGTGCAGTATGTGTGCAGTAGATGTCCATTATATGTCCAATCCACATCGGACAAGTACTGGACAAGTACTGGACAAGTACTGGACAAGTACTGGACAACGATGGGCGTTGCTCGCCGAGAAGTGCGGCGCAGATGGCTGCGTACTACGGTGCATATCATATATAGTGAGTTATAAAGACAGAGAGACATGAAACAGAAAAAGACAGCCGGACCGCGGATGACAGGGAGCCTCCGCCAGTCTGGAATTACCATCTATCAGCGTAACGGACAGCAGATTATACGCACGGCCACATCGGACGAGAAACGCAGTAACACCTTGCCGCAGTTCATACAACGACAGAAGATGCGTCATAGCATTGCACTGTGGCAAAAACTAAAGTACTGCAAACCCATGTTTACCGAACACCAGACGGCGTATCTGAACTTCACGTCATTAGCCAACCGCCTGCCTGCTGTATATTTGCAGAAAGACCGTATGCCGTATGCCTCGTTATTGATGCCCGGCATACCTGTCAGTGATGGCACGCTGCCGACGGTAGAGCAGGAACTGGGCGAGATGGATGGTGTCGCAGCCCTACTGACGAATCTGAAGCAAGCACAATGGAACTACAACGAGACCTGGTGGCTCTATACCGCAGTGCAAACCGAAGCTGTAATACCCCAGGTGCGGTTCAGTAAACGCGAGGTGGCATATACGGAGTTTACAACGGTGGACGGATATCTGGCTCTTGTGGGCGAGGAGTTTGCCGATGAGAAGAAGGGGTGGGCACTGGTACATGTGATTGGCAACCGATGCTCTCCACAAACCATCGTCACCCGTTGTACCGTCTATCAGGCGTACACGACAGATGAAGCCCTTCAGGAAGCCGCCGAAAGTTATGGTGGACTGACAGAAAAACCCTTTTAAGCCCGATGATTAGTAAAAACCAGATAAAATGGGTTCGCAGTCTTGAACTCAAGAAGAATAGGCGCAGCGAGGGGCTTTTCGTGGCTGAGGGGCCGAAGGTGGTGGGAGACCTGCTGCGCGCCGGCTTCGCCGCGCGACAGCTCTTTGCCACCTCCCCGATGACGGACGACACGCAACTCGTCACGGACGACGAGCTGCGGCGCATCAGTTTCCTGCAACATCCGCAGGAGGTGGTTGGCGTGTTCCACGTGCCCGACCGCCCTGTGCCGCCTGCCCCGGAGGGACACCTCGCGCTGGCCCTTGACGATGTGCAAGACCCGGGGAATGTCGGCACCATCATACGCATTGCCGACTGGTTCGGCATCGACTGCATCTACTGCTCGCCGGCCACGGCAGACGTGTATAACCCGAAGGTGGTGCAGGCCACGATGGGGAGCATCGCCCATATCCCTATTATATATACGGAACTGCCGCAGCTGCTGGACGGACTGCCCGACGGCTTCCCCGTCTACGGCACACTGCTGGACGGCAACGACATCTACAGCCAACCGCTGACGCAAGAGGGCATCATCGTGATGGGCAACGAGGGCAATGGTATCTCGGAGGCTGTCCGACAGCGCGTCGACCGCCGCCTGCTCATCCCCAGCTTTCACCAGAGCGGAGAGTATGCTGAGAGTCTCAACGTGGCCATTGCCACGGCCATTACCTGCTCGGAGTTCCGGCGGAGAGGCGGCTACGGAAAATAAAACGGGGTTTTTGACCGAGTTCAGAGGGGAGGGTGACCGAAATCAGACGATGTTGACTTCGGGCGCGATGGCAATGCCGAACTGCTGCTGCACGTCGTGTTGGATGCGCTGGCAAAGGGCCACGACGTCCGCTCCTGTGGCTCCGCCACGGTTTACCAGTACCAGGGCTTGGCGGTCGTGTACGCCGACGCGTCCCACCGTGCGCCCCTTCCATCCACACTGGTCTATCAGCCAGCCAGCGGGTATCTTCTCGTGGTCGGCATCTACCGTGTAGTGGGGCATCTCGGGATATTGCCGCGCCAACAGCTCGTACTGGGCACGCGGAACGACGGGGTTCATGAAGAAGCTGCCGGCATTGCCCGTGACGGACGGGTCGGGCAGTTTCTCACGGCGGATGGCGATGATGACCTCGCGCAGCGCACGTGCCGTGGGCGACACGATGTGGCGATGCTCCAGCTCGCTGCGGATGTTGCCGTAGTCGAGCTTAGGTTGGAAGACGGAGGAGGTGCGATAGGTGACACGGGTGATGAGGAAGCGGTTCTTCCACTCGCCCTTGAAGCGGCTCTGCCGATAGGCATAGTGGCAGTCGGGGGCGGAAAGCTGCCGAAGCTGTCCCGTGGCTATCTCCACGGCCTCGACGGTCTCTATCAGGTCTTTGGCCTCCACGCCGTAGGCTCCGATGTTCTGCACGGCACTGGCTCCCACATCGCCAGGAATCAGCGAGAGGTTCTCGCAGCCGTAATGGCCGTGGGCCACGCAGTAGTCCACCACGTCGTCCCACACCTCGCCGCTGCCACACTGCACACGGTCGCCCTCGGCCTGGATGCCCCGGATGGCGGAGCGCACGACGGTGCCTTTGAAGTCCTGCGTCAAGAGGAGGTTGCTGCCGCCGCCGATGATGAGAAACGGCTGCGCCGACTGGCGAAGCACGGCGGCTACCTGCTGCGCCTCCTCCACCGTTGCGTATTCCAGGAAGCGGTCGCAAAGGGCTTCGATGCCGAAGGTGTTGTGGGCTTTCAGACTGTAGTTGCGGAAATCTTTCATGTCACACGCGCTTGTTTGGGGTCAGGTAGACAGCTTGGACAGCATCCACTGGCCGTCCTCCAGGCGGAAGGTCAGCTCCGTCTCCAGTCCGTTGGCAATGCCACGGATGACGAAGACCTTACACTTCCCCGAGGGGTGCGTCTTGCCATACACGATGTTGTATATCATGTCCGACGGCAATTCCGGGGCAAAGGCTGGCCAGGTGTCGGGCGTGATGACCCCCTCCATCTGACTGAAATCGTCGTCGGGGTCTGTCGTCTCGAAATGGACGGTCGGACAGAGGTGGTGCGACTGGAAGTCGGCACTGGTGGCGAAATGCTGGTAGAACTCCAGGAACGAGGCGTTGTCCGACTCCGCCAAGGGGAGGTTCACGATCTTCTGCATCATCCACTGGCCACCGATGCGGTCGAACACATACTGCCGGATGGTCTTCTCGTGGAGGTAGATCTTCTCCACCACCGCGTGCGCTATCGCCGTCTGCTTCACCTCGTCCACCTGCTTCTCGCTGTCGAAGATGAGCGTGTAGTAGTCCTGGCGCATGAAGAAATTCTCCATCTCCCACTGGTTCTTGGGCAGGAGTTCCACCGTCCCACCGCTCACGACGGGTAGCGGAAACTTTATCCTGCTGTACTGCAGGCGTTTGTTGGCCGCGAAATTGAAGATAAAATCGTCGAACAGTTCGTCTGCCGCCTTCGGCATAGGCTCTTCCGCAATGACCTCTATCTCGTCCTCGACCGCCGAAGCCGAAGCCGTCGTGTCGACTGACGCGGAGGAGTCCGCAGGTGCTTCCTCTGCCGGAGCTGCCGTTTTCCTGTCACCCTGACAGCCTGCCGTCAGACAGGCTGCAACAATCAGTGCAATCCAATACCGTTGCATCATTGCCCCCTTTTCTTTATGTCTTCTCTCAAATTTCCGGCAAAGGTACAAAAAACTCCCAACTCCTACTCCATAATTCTTATTTTTTTTATACCTTTGCAGAAATTTTTAATCCTACATCAATGGTTATGATACTCGACAAGATAAACCAACTCATGGACGAAGTGCAGCAGATGACCGCTGCCAACGCAGAAGAGGCTGAGCAACTGCGACTGAAATACCTCAGCAAGAAGGGACTCATCCCGGCACTGATGAACGATTTCCGCGATGTGCCGGCTGACCAGAAAAAGGCCGTGGGAATGAAAATCAACCAGCTCAAGCAGCTGGCTCAGGACCGCATCACCCAACTCAAGGCCAGCACCGAGACGCAGGAAGACCAGGCGCAGCACATCGACCTGACGCGCACGCCCTACCCCATCGGCCTGGGCACGCGCCATCCGCTCACCATCGTCACCAATGAGATTATCGACATCTTCTCGCGTATGGGCTTCGTGCTGGCTGACGGCCCGGAGGTGGAGGACGACCTCCACGTGTTCACCAAGATGAACTTTGCCGCCGACCACCCCGCACGCGATATGCAGGACACCTTCTTCGTGTCGCAGCACCCCAACGATGTGACCAAGAACATCCTGCTCCGCTCCCACACCTCCAGTGTGCAGGCACGCGTCATGGAGACCTCACAGCCTCCCATCCGCATCATCTGCCCCGGACGCGTCTACCGCAACGAGGCCATCACTGCCCGCGCCCACTGCTTCTTCCATCAGGTGGAAGGACTCTATATCGACAAGAACGTGTCGTTCACCGACCTCAAACAGGTGCTGCTCTCCTTTGCCCGCGAGATGTTCGGAGCCGACACCAAGATACGCCTCCGCCCCAGCTACTTCCCGTTCACGGAACCCAGTGCGGAGATGGACATCTCCTGCTTCATCTGCGGCGGCGAGGGCTGCGGCTTCTGCAAGCACACCGGCTGGGTGGAGATTCTCGGCTGCGGCATGGTAGACCCCAACGTGCTCGAACAGTGCGGCATTGACTCCAGCGTCTACAGCGGCTACGCCTTCGGCATGGGTGTGGAGCGCATCACGAACTTGAAATACCAGGTCAGCGACCTCCGTATGTTCTCTGAGAACGACGTGCGCTTCCTCCGCGAGTTTGA
The DNA here is from genome assembly GCA_963620725.1 of Vescimonas coprocola. GTDB lineage: Bacteria > Bacteroidota > Bacteroidia > Bacteroidales > Bacteroidaceae > Prevotella. The sequence continues at coordinate 47,393 of CAVFBU010000001.1, read as the reverse complement.
ATCGGCTGACTGACCCTACTTTGAATCGGCTGACTGACCTGCAAGGTCAGCCGATAATCTTCCTTCGCTACATACAAAAAAACAAGAGAGGTGGTTTTATAACCAACCTCTCTTATTTTCTTTAGTGATTCCGGCGGGATTCAAACCCACAACCTTCTGATCCGTAGTCAGATGCTCTATTCAGTTGAGCTACGGAACCCCTTGGGTGCCTCATTTCTGATTTGCGGATGCAAAGGTACGGTGTTTTTTTGATTTGACCAAACATTTCCGCCTTTTTTTTCGAAAAAAGTGGAGTTCGGGCTTATTTCGAGCTTATTTCCCTCCTATTTTCTCACAAAAACCGACCATCTGCCACGTCCGGCCTCCTGTCGGACGATAGTAGACGAGCATCTGATAGTTGTTGCGCGTCTGGAAGAAATGGCCCTCTGTCGGGGCAGGCCGTCCAGAAGCGTCGGTATATATATAGGAGTAATATCCTTGCTTTTGCAGGATGCTGGCACGGTACGACTGACTGTCCTGGTCGTAACGCATGGCGTAACACTCCGGGTCTGCCACATTGGTCCACTGCCCTGAGATGTACCTGTCGCCCTCGTACTGCGCCTTCAGTTGGTAGTTGACAGAGACATAGTCGCACGTGATGTCACTCTCACGGCGGTCACTGTTGCGCACCAGTGCAAAGCCCTTGGCGGCCTCATCGGTCAGATAGCAAGGACTGGAAACTGTCGGCTGGAGAAACGCCTCATAGCGGTGGCCGTCCCACGCCATGCGCTCTACGCCCATGGTGGGGTGGCTTGTGGCAAGTATTTCAAACTTATGGTATTCGTTGCCTGCCAGGAATATCAGTTGTTCCTCGTGTTCCCATCTCAGACCGCTTCCCGTCTGGTAAGTAGGGCGGACATTGAAGCGCGGCAACCGCCAGTTCTGCAAGACAACGGTACGCAACTGCCGCTCTGGGTCTGTCACCTTTAGGGCGGAATAGTCTACGGCTGCCGAGAGCTGCTGGTGGCGACCATTGACATCCTTGTCGGTGGCGGTAGTCACCGACAGGCTCACCCCCGTCTTTGCCTCCAAGACCATGAAACGCACCTCTGCCACGGGTTCTTCGTCGCTGCTGTCGCTGTCGAACAGCAGTAATCGATAGTTGCCGCTCATGGTAATCTGGCACTGCTCGTTGGGCAATGCTACGGTATAGTGTGTATAGTCTACCGTGGTGTTGACGGAATGGAGATAGTTCTGAACGGGAAAGGCACTGAACCCTTCCAGCCAGTCGCTCTCGAAAACCGATGTTGACGGCTGCCAGTCCCACTCGCAACGCTCTACACGACACGTGTAGTTATGGATTTCATGCGACATCTCATCGAAGCCTATCTCCAGACGCTCCATACTGTTGCCAAGATGCAACACAGGCAAGGTTTGCCAGTTGTCGCCAACCACAGCGGTGAGGGTCTGCAAGCCGGGAGCATACAGGCGTGTGGGTTGCATCCACGTCACGGCCTCTCCCTCCTGCCCTGCCGTGTGGCAGGAGGCAGCGGCCTGCACGGCCAACACCAGTGTCAGCAACAGGCCGATTGCCCGTTGGAGTACACGCGTATGTTTGACCACTGAACAGACCATAACGAGGCGTTTATCCTTCTGTTTCCTGCCGCATATCAATGAAGTTGCCCTGCCGGTCATAGAACTCATACTGGAGGAAAGCCAACTTCTGTGAGGGAATGACGCGGATGCCGAAGCCGTATTTCATCTGCCAACGGCGCTTGATGGAGAAGAGACCACGGGTGATGTAGGCGGCCACATACGGATGGACATGGAGGGCGAAGCGCTTGATACCTATCTTGTTGACCAACTGGTCTATTTTCCGTTCCAGCTGGTCTGTGAACAGGATGGACGACTTTATCTTTCCCGTGCCGAGGCAGGTCGGGCAGACCTCCTCTACGTTGACATCCATGGCCGGACGAACGCGCTGACGGGTAATCTGCATCAGTCCGAACTTGCTGAGCGGAAGGATGTTGTGCCTGGCGCGGTCTTTCTGCATGTTCTTACACATCCGTTCGTAGAGCATCTGCCGGTCTTCCGCCAAGTTCATGTCAATGAAGTCCACGACGATGATGCCGCCCATGTCCCTCAGACGCAGCTGTCTGGCCAGTTCGTCGGCTGCGCCGAGGTTCACCTCCAGCGCGTTGGCCTCCTGTCCGTTCTCCGCCCTTGTTCGGTTTCCGCTGTTCACGTCAACCACGTGCATGGCTTCCGTATGCTGGATAATCAGATAGGCTCCGCGCTTGTAGTTGACCGTCTTGCCGAACGACAGCTTCAGTTGCTTCGTAACATTGAAGTTGTCGAAGATGGGCACCTTGCCCGTGTACAGCTTGACGATGTCCTTTTTCTCGGGCGCGATAATCCCAACATAGTCCTTGATTTGCTGGAAGACCTCCTTGTCGTTGACATAGATGCCATCGTAGGTGGGGTCGAAAAGGTCACGGAGCAATGCCACGGCGCGTCCTGTCTCTTCATGAACCAGTTGGGGCGACGACGTGGCCTTCTGCACTTTCTCGATGGCCTCATCCCATCGCTTGACCAGTTGTTTGAGTTCCGCATCGAGTTCCGCCACGCGCTTCCCCTCCGCAGAGGTTCTGACGATGACACCGAAGTTTTTCGGTTTGATGCTCTGCACCAGCTGTTTCAGACGTGCCCGTTCCTCTCCTTTCTTTATCTTCGTGGACACCGACACCTTGTCCTGAAAAGGCATCAGCACCATATAGCGTCCGGCAAAGCTCAGTTCGCAGGTCAGTCGCGGCCCCTTGGTAGATATAGGCTCCTTGACAATCTGCACCAAGATTTCCTGTCCGGGTTTGAGGGTGTTCTGCACACTTCCCTCCTTGGGCAGGTCTGGCAACCGTGTCGCCTTGGAGATGGGGTACAGCCTGCGCCTGTCACTCTGCACCTGCTTGAGATATTTCTCGTATGAACTGTAGTGCAGTCCCAAGTCAAGATAGTGCAGGAAGGCATTCCGCTCCGAGCCGACATTGACAAAGCAGGCATTAAGCCCAGGCATGAGTTTGTGTACCTTGCCCAGATAGATATTCCCGACAGAAAAAGATGCCTCGCGCTTCTCGTTCTGGTACTCAACCAGATTCTTGTCCTCAAGAAGGGCTATGGATATGTCTTTCTGTTGTACGTCAATGATTAATTCACTTGTCATTCTTTATATAAAATGTGCTGTGTGTGTAGGGTTGAATACAGAAAGGGTGCACAGGGAATTGCCGTCGAACGGCGTTTCCCGGTACACTCCTTTCATTTTCTCGCTAAAGCGGTCAAGCCCGAGGCTTACTTGCTCTTGTGACGATTCTTGCGCAGTCTCTTCTTGCGCTTGTGAGTAGCCATCTTGTGACCCTTCTTTTTCTTTCCGTTTGGCATAATATATATGAATTAAATTGTTATTATAACTCGATTATTTCATCTTAGCGATGAAGCTCTTGGCCGGCTTGAAAGCGGGGAAATCGTGTGCTTCGATGACCACGGTGGTGTTCTTGGATATGTTGCGAGCCGTCTTTTGAGCACGGTGTTTGATGACAAACGTTCCAAAGCCTCTCAGGTACACGTTCTCCTTTCTTGCCGACATACTCTGACGTATCTCCTCCATGAAGGCTTCAATGGTGCCTGCTACGTCTTTCTTAGCAATGCCCGTTTCAAGGACAATCTTGTTGATAATTTCTGCTTTCGTCATGGTTTTCTAACGGTTTATTTCTTACTTTTTTAATTTCGGTGTGCAAAGATACTGATTTTCAGCGTAAAACGGAAATATATTTCCTATTTTTTTTAATTATCAGTGTTTTTTCTGGTTTTCTGGGGCTTTCATACGC
>CAVFBU010000001.1:9153-43526 GCA_963620725.1 Vescimonas coprocola | reverse complement strand
GTGTTTTTTCCGATTTTACAGGGCTATAATACGCGTCTATGAGGGCAAGACCTGCTGTCATTTCAACTGCTGCAACCGAGCCAGGTATTTGCCGATGATGTCAAACTCGATGTTGACGATACTGCCTTCTTCTATGTCGCAGAAATTAGTGTGTTCGGCGGTATAGGGGATGACTGCAACCTGGAAACTATTGGCGGTCGGATGGCAGACGGTGAGCGAAACGCCGTTGACAGCAACGGAACCCTTGTCCACCGTGAAATAGCCGTTGAGGGCCATGGCGCGGTCTTCCTGGTATTCAAAGGTGAAATAGGTTGACCCGTTGGCATCCTGCCTGCCGACACACCGGGCTGTCAAGTCCACATGGCCCTGTACGAGATGTCCGTCCAAGCGTCCGTTCATCACCATTGACCGTTCCACATTGACCTTGTCGCCCACGCGGAGCTGTCCGAGATTGGTGCGCTCCAGCGTTTCCTTCATCGCCGTCACGGTGTAGCAGCCGTCTTCTATCCGCACCACGGTAAGGCAGGTGCCGTTGTGTGCCACACTTTGGTCGATACGCAGTTCGTCGGTGAAAGGGCAACGGAGGGTGAAGTCGATGTTGTCGCGGTCGTGGCGGATTGCGGTCACGGTGGCCATTCCTTCAATGATTCCGGAAAACATTTCTGCGATATTTTATTGGGGTTTAAGAAAAAAGAGGCCGCACCGGCGATGTGATGAAAACTCCTTGGTTGGAAGATGTGGGACGCTCCTGCCTTTGTAATCCACCGGTTCGTTGCCGAACACCCCCGAAGGGGCTGTGGCCCGCCATTGAACAGGAAATAATCCCGGTTTTCACAGTAATTTGATGAGTATCCCTATCAAACCGATACGGCCCTTTGTCTTTTATTCTGCGATGATGCTTGATACTTAATAGGCGAAGAGCGGGTAGGCCTTCATGCGTTCGTTGACGCGCTTGCGCACGCTTCCGATTACCTCTGGGTTCTCCGGATCGTTGAGCACCTCTTCGATGTAGGCTGCGATTTCCACCATCAAGTCCTCCTTTGCGCCACGTGTCGTGATGGCTGGCGTTCCGAGGCGTATGCCTGAGGTCTGGAAGGCCGACCGACTGTCGAAAGGCACCATGTTCTTGTTGACGGTGATGTCGGCAGCCACGAGGGCATTCTCCGCCACCTTACCCGTCAGTTCGGGATATTTCGAGCGCAGGTCAACGAGCATGGAGTGGTTGTCCGTGCCGCCACTGACGATGGTGAATCCGCGTTTCACGAGCTCTTCGGCCAGCACCTTGGCGTTTTTCTGCACCTGCTTCGCCCATTCCTTGAACTCGGGTTGAAGGGCTTCACCGAAGGCCACGGCTTTCGCCGCGATGACGTGTTCGAGCGGTCCGCCCTGCTGTCCCGGGAAGACGGCAGAGTTGAGCAGTTGCGACATCATCTTCGTCACACCCTTCGGTGTCTTCAGTCCCCAGGGGTTTTCAAAGTCTTTCCCCATGAGGATGATACCGCCGCGAGGGCCACGGAGGGTCTTGTGTGTGGTGGAAGTGACGATATGTGCCCATTTCACCGGGTTGTCAAGCAGTCCGGCTGCGATGAGTCCAGCGGGGTGAGCCATATCGACCATCAGCAGTGCGCCGACCTTGTCGGCAATCTCGCGCATACGCCGATAGTCCCACTCGCGGCTGTAGGCAGAGCCTCCACCGATGATGAGCTTGGGTTTGTGCTCCACGGCCAGCCGTTCCATCTCGTCGTAGTCCACGCGACCAGTCTTCTCGTCGAGATTGTAGCCTACGGGCTTGTAGAGAATACCACTGGTGTTGACCAACGAGCCGTGGGAGAGATGTCCTCCGTGAGCCAGGTTCAACCCCATGAAGGTGTCACCGGGTTTGAGCACGGCAAGGAGTACGGCGGCATTGGCCTGCGCACCGGAGTGCGGCTGCACGTTGGCGTATTCTGCTCCGAAGAGCTTGCACACGCGGTCAATGGCAATCTGTTCCACTTCGTCCACCACCTGACATCCGCCGTAGTAGCGGTGACCGGGGTAGCCCTCTGCGTACTTGTTGGTGAGATAGCTACCCATAGCCTCCATCACTTGTTCGCTGACGAAGTTCTCCGATGCTATCAGTTCAATACCCTTGAGTTGGCGCTGGTGTTCCTTCTCAATAAGCTCAAAAATCGTGTTGTCTCTTTGCATTGTCGTATTGTGTTGGGAATGGTTGATATTGCGGTTATCCGTTCATGTTGACCAGAAACTCCTCGTTGTCTGCCGTGTGTACGATGCGGTCGCGCACGGTATTCATGGCCTCCAGCGGATTCATGTCTGCAATGAAGTTGCGCACAATCCACATCCGCTTCAGCGTCGTCTCGTCCTGAAGCAGGTCGTCGCGGCGCGTAGAGGACAGCACGAGGTTGACAGCTGGGAAGATGCGCTTGTTGGCCAAGGCACGATCCAACTGCAGCTCGGAGTTGCCGGTGCCCTTGAACTCCTCGAAAATCACTTCATCCATCTTGGAACCCGTGTCGGTCAAGGCGGTGGCGATGATGGTGAGCGAACCCCCATTCTCGATGTTGCGTGCTGCTCCGAAGAAGCGCTTGGGCTTCTGCAGGGCATTGGCGTCCACACCACCGGTGAGCACCTTGCCGGATGCAGGACTCACCGTATTATATGCGCGCGCCAGGCGCGTGATGGAGTCCAGAAAGATGACGACATCATGGCCACATTCCACCATTCTCTTGGCTTTTTCCAGTACGATACCGGCAATCTTCACGTGCCGGTCGGCAGGCTCGTCAAACGTGGAGGCAATCACCTCTGCGTTGACCGTGCGGCTCATATCGGTCACCTCCTCGGGGCGTTCGTCAATGAGAAGCATCATAATATAGGCCTCGGGATGGTTGGCTGCGATGGCGTTGGCAATGTCTTTCATCAGCACGGTCTTACCCGTCTTGGGCTGGGCAACGATGAGGGCACGCTGTCCCTTTCCGATAGGCGAGAAGAGGTCGACGATGCGCACACTGGGATTGGTGGTGGCGCGGTTGCCGCAAAGATTGAACTTCTCGTCGGGGAAGAGTGGTGTGAGGTGTTCGAAGCTGACGCGGTCTCTCACCTCTTGCGGGTTGCGTCCGTTGATGCGTTTCACCTCGCTCAGCGCAAAGTATTTCTCGTTGTCGTGCGGTGTCCTCACCGTACATTCCACCACGTCACCCGTCTTTAGGCTGTAGTTTTTCACCTGCTGCGGACTGACATAGATATCATCGGGCGACGAGAGGTAGTTGTAATCGCTGGAACGCAGGAATCCGTAGCCATCCTGCAGCACCTCCAGTACCCCATTTCCTGCGATGAGTCCATCGAAATTGTATTTCTCACTCGAAGCCTGCTGCGGTGCAGGAGCCGTATAGCTGTCTGCTGCCGAAGCATTGTTGACATTGTTGACAGGTCTGTCGAAGATGTCGAGCGATGGCAGAGCTTCCTGATCCTCAATGGGCAGGTCTACCACAGCGATGAAGTCGGTTCCGTCGGCCGGGTCTCCAGCCCACACCCCATTTTCGTCCGAGGGCTCTATGTTCGGATTTTCTGCGTTGTCCTGCGGCTGCACCGCTACTTCAAGCTGCTCTTTCTCCTTCTGTTCTTCCGCCGTTTCGACGATATCCGTAGCCGGTGCACTTGGTTCGGCAACGGCTGTGGATGCAGACTGTTGCTGAAGAAGGGCGGCCTCTTCGGCAGCCTTTTGCTGCGCAATGGCCTCCAGTTCCTTCTTCGACTTGCGTCCACGCTTCTTGGGAGCAGGTTTGGCAGGCTCTTCTGCTGCATCCGCCATCGTGGGGAACAATTCCGTCTGTACCACGGGTTCTGTCGGCTCTGTCACGTCCTGCTGCTGCGCTGCTGCCAACAGCTTGTCGAGTGATGGTTTCTTCTCACGCTTGGCAGGTTTGGCATCAAGATTTTCCCCCTCCTTGCCATTGACCGTGTACACCTTGTCTTTATCCTTACTCGTTATGCGCGTCCGCTTGCGCTTGGTGTTTGCCATGGATTCTGCAGCAGAATCGATAGCATATTTGTCAAGGATGGCGTAAATCACATTTTCCTGAGAATCGTTGGATGACACTTTTACACCAACATCGTGGGCAATCTCCATAAGACGGGAGATTTCCATTTTCTCTAAATCTTCTTTTAAGTACATATTATTCTTAGTATTCTGATACGATGACAGCGACGGGAATGTGTCGCCATAGGGTTCTGTTTCGCGAACGGAAACAAGGGAAATGATTATTTCGACTGCAAAAGTACTCATAATATTTCTAATGTCCAAACGATTTCAAAAAAAACATTCGGTCTACAGAGAAAAAAAGCAGAATGTTTTTGGGAATCTTGAAAAAAAGCCTTAACTTTGCACCCGATTTTCGAAGGAAGGTTGGCAGAGTGAACGATCGCGCTGGACTCGAAATCCGGTATACCCTTCTGGGTATCGGGGGTTTGAATCCCTCACCTTCCGCAAAACGCGCAAGAAAAGAGAGTGCCACACAAGGGCATTCTCTTTTTATTTTTCTCGCTTAATCGTACCTCTGCCCTTCGGTCGAAGGTACATTCGCTTGAGAATAATAAAGAAAAACGGGTTTTTCTTTTGTATTCTTCTCGCTTAATCGTACCTTTGCAGGCTGAAATATATATAGTTGTACAACAAAACAAGAGAAAAGCATGATAACGGTAACGGATTTGGCAATACAATTCGGGAAAAAGACGCTCTACAAGGACGTCAACATGAAATTCACAAACGGAAACATCTACGGCATCATCGGGGCTAACGGCGCAGGAAAGTCCACCTACCTGCGAGCCATCAGCGGAGAACTGGAGCCTAACAAAGGCTCGGTGGAACAGGGACCGGGCGAACGGATGTCGGTGCTGGAACAGGACCACTTCAAATACGATGCGTACACGGTGATGGACACCGTGCTCATGGGACACCAGCCACTTTGGCAGAATATGAAGGAGCGCGAGGCTCTCTACGCCAAGGAGGAGATGACGGAAGAGGACGGCACACGCGCCGCAGACCTGGAGATGGCCTTCGCCGAGATGAACGGCTGGGAAGCCGAAAGCGAGGCCGCACAGCTGCTGCAGAATCTGGGTGTGGCCGAGGCACAACACTACAAGCAGATGGCGGAAATATCTAACAACGAGAAGGTGCGCGTCATGTTGGCCAAAGCACTCTTCGGACACCCCGACAACCTGCTGCTGGACGAGCCTACCAACGACCTCGACCTGGACACCGTGCAGTGGCTGGAGGAATACCTCTCGAACCTGGAGCAGTGCGTGCTCGTGGTCAGCCACGACCGCCACTTCCTTGATGCCGTGTCGACACAGACGGTGGACATCGACTTCGGAAAGATTACCCTCTTCTCTGGCAACTACTCCTTCTGGTACGAGTCGAGTCAGCTGGCCCTCCGTCAGGCGCAGAACCAGCGGTTGAAAGCCGAGGAGAAGCGCAAGCAGTTGGAAGAGTTCATCCGCCGCTTCTCTGCCAATGTGGCAAAGTCGAAGCAGACCACCTCGCGCAAGAAGATGCTCGAAAAGCTGAACGTGGAGGAGATACGTCCCTCCAGCCGCAAATACCCTGGTATCATCTTCACCATGGAGCGCGAACCAGGCACACAGATTCTCGAAGTGGAGGGTCTCAAGGCCGCCGATGCAGACGGCACGGTGCTCTTCGACAACGTCAACTTCACCATTGAGAAAGGACAGAAGACCGTGTTCCTCTCCCACAACCCCAAGGCCATGACGGCACTCTTCGAAATCATCAACGGCAACCGCAAGGCCGACGCCGGTGAATACCGCTGGGGCGTAACCATCACCACGGCCTACCTGCCGCTGGACAACACCGCCTTCTTCGACTCGGAGATGAACCTCGTGGAGTGGCTCTCGCAGTGGGGCAAGGGCAACGAGGTGACCATGAAGTCGTTCCTCGGGCGTATGCTCTTCAAGGAGGAGGACGTACTGAAACACGTCAACGTGCTCTCTGGAGGCGAGAAGATGCGCTGCATGATTGCGCGGATGCAGCTGAGAAACGCCAACTGCCTCATCCTCGACACCCCCACCAACCACCTTGACCTGGAGTCCATCCAGGCCTTCAACAACAACCTCGTCAACTTCAAGGGAAACATCCTCTTCGCCTCCCACGACCATGAGTTCATCAACACTGTGGCAGACCGCATCATCGAACTCACGCCAAAGGGCACCATCGACAAGCTGATGACCTACGACGACTACATCTACGACGAGGCCATCAAGGAACAGCGTGCTGCCATGTACAGCTAAGAGGCGGATTATGGCACGGAATTTGCACACGCTTTTCGGAAACATCAAGTCACGAAAAACTATGAAGGACAAAAAGGAAGAACAAATAGACTGCGAAGAGCAGGAACTGAACAAGGAGGAACAGGCTGCCGGACAGACTGACACCGATAAGGAGACACCGCAGGAGGAAACGGCAACGACTCCTAATGATGCACAGGAGGAACAGCCCGAAGAGGAGCAGGATCCACTGGTCGCCGCACAGGAGGAGATAGAGCGGCTAAAAGACCAGGTGCTGCGGAAGGCCGCCGAGTTTGAAAACCTGCGTAAGCGCACCATCAAGGAGAAGGCAGAACTCATACTGGGCGGCAGCGAGAAGGCTGTCGTCGCCCTGCTGCCCGTGGTTGACGATATGGAGCGCGCCATCGAAAACGGCGCGAAGACCGATGATCCCACCGTGCTCCGCGAGGGCATGGAACTCATCTACCACAAATGCGTCAAGGCACTGGAGGCTCTCGGCGTGAAGCCCATTGACACCACCGACGCCGACTTCGACACCGACAGCCACGAGGCCGTGGCCATGGTGCCCGGAATGGGTGACGACAAGAAAGGAAAGGTCATCGACTGCATCCAAAAGGGCTATATGCTCAACGACAAGGTCATCCGCCACGCTAAAGTGGCCGTCGGACAGTAAACCAACACTCACACACAGACCCTACGACTATGGCAAAGAGAGACTATTACGAGGTGCTCGGCATTGACAAGAACGCCACGGAAGACCAGATCAAGAAGGCCTACCGCACCATCGCCATCAAATATCACCCCGATAGAAACCCCGGCGACAAACAGGCCGAGGAGAAGTTCAAGGAGGCTGCGGAGGCATACGACGTGCTCCACGACCCGGAGAAGCGCAAGCAGTACGACCAATTCGGTTTCAACGGGCCGCAGGGCAGTGGTGGCTTCGGTGGCTTCAGCGGACAGAGCATGAACATGGACGACATCTTCTCCATGTTCGGCGACATCTTCGGCGGAGGTGGCTTCGGCGGGGGATTCAGCGGCTTCGGCGGCAGGAGGTCGGCACGACCCGAACAGCACTGCGGCAGCGACCTGCGACTGAAGGTGAAGCTCACACTGGAGGAAATCGCCACGGGAGTGACCAAGAAATTCAAGGTGCGCAAGGACGTGAAGTGCTCACACTGCCACGGCACTGGCTCGGAAGACGGCAGCGGCACGGACACCTGTCCCACCTGCCACGGCTCCGGTGTCGTCGTCCATCAGACACAGAGCCTCTTCGGCATGATGCAGACACAGGGGGTCTGCCCCACCTGCGGTGGCACGGGACGCGTCATCAAGAACAAATGCCGCTGCTGCGGTGGCACAGGCGTGGAGAAAGGTGAAGAGGTAGTGGAAATCGCCATCCCAGCCGGTGTAGCCGAAGGTATGGTCGTCAACGTGCCAGGAAAGGGCAACGCTGGACACAACAACGGCATCAACGGAAACATCCAGGTGTTTGTGGAGGAAATCGAGCACGACACCTTCATCCGCGACGGCAACGACCTGATATACAACCTACTGCTGGACTTCCCAACAGCCGCGCTCGGAGGAGAGATAGAAATCCCCACCATCTACGGCACACGGCTTCGCGTGAAGATAGAACCAGGCACACAACCGGGAAAGACGCTGCGGCTGCGCGGCAAGGGACTGCCCGCCGTGCAGGGCTACGGACGCGGCACGGGCGACCTCGTGGTCAACATCAGTGTCTATGTGCCGAAAACACTCAGCAGCGAGGAGAAGAAGGCCGTGGAGAGTTTCAAGAAGAGTGACAATTTCAAAGGCGACGCCTCGACCCGGCAGAACCTCTTCCAACGTCTGAAGAATCGGTTCAGCTGATTACCAGGACAAGGGGGATGCAGAACAGCCTACAACGGAAACACATAGAGCAGACCATGGACTACCGGGAGACCTGCGACTATCTTTTCTGCCGCACTGCCTCGTACGAGACACAGGGGACAAGCGGCTACAAGGAGGGACTGGAGAACTCGCTGGCACTGGACGCGTACTTCGCACATCCGCACCGCCAGTACCCCACCATCCACGTGGCAGGCACCAACGGCAAAGGCTCTGTCTCGCACATGCTGGCGGCCGTGCTACAGCGCAGCGGCTACCGCGTGGGACTCTACACCTCGCCGCACCTCGTTGACTTCCGGGAGCGCATCCGCATCAACGGACAACCCGTCTCCGAGCAGTATGTGGTGGATTTCGTGGCTCACAACCGGGCGTTTTGGGAACCGCTGGCACCCTCGTTCTTTGAGGTGACCACCACCTTGGCGTTCAAGTATTTCGCCGAGCAGCACGTGGACATCGCCGTCATTGAGACGGGACTCGGAGGACGGCTCGACTGCACCAACATCATATCCCCCATCCTCTCCATCATCACCAACATCAGCCTCGACCACACGCAACTCCTGGGACACACCCTCGAAGCCATCGCCCACGAGAAGGCAGGCATCATCAAGCCGGCCACACCCGTGGTCATCGGCGAGAACCAAAGCGAGACGCGCCCCGTGTTCGAGCGCAAGGCCAAGGAAATGGAAGCCCCTATTGTCTTTGCCGAGGATGATGCCCTCGTCGGACAGATTCAACAAAACGCGCAGGGCGGCATCGTGTGCGCTACGCAGAAGTACGGCACACTGCACTGCGACCTCGGCGGACTCTATCAAAGGAAAAACATCAACACCGTGCTCCACGCCCTCCACATCCTGGAAGACAAGGGCATCCTCTCCCTCACTCCCGACCAGGACGGCAGCAGCGTGCTTGACGCACTGGGCCACGTGACGGAAGATACCGGACTGGCCGGCCGCTGGCAGACCGTCGCCACCGCGCCGCGCGTCATCTGCGACACGGGACACAACGCCGGAGGATGGGCTTACGTCAGCCGCCAGCTCCAGCAAATCATCGAACAAGGCACACGGCTGCACATCGTCTTCGGTATGGTGGACGACAAGGACGTGGAGGCTGTTGTCCGTATGCTGCCCAAGGAGGCCAAATACTATTTCACCAAAGCGCAGACCCCACGCGCACTCAACGAACAGGCTCTACTCCAGCTCGCACACAAGCATCACCTTGACGGACAGGCTTTTTCATCCGTCAGCGAAGCCTTCCGGGAAGCCCAGTATGAAGCAGGAAACGACGGTACGGTGTTCGTGGGAGGCAGCAACTACATCGTCGGAGAACTACTCCGCGACTGCGTTTAGGTGTTTTTAACACTCATTCCGCACACTTTTTCGCCATTTAATTTGCGAGACCCGTTTTTTTTTGGTTACTTTGCAGTACAATTTAGTAACTAAAAACAACTCGTTATGGCGAACACAAAGGAAAACAACAATCTGTGCGGTCTGAACCGCAAAGACTTCCAAACCACAGTAAACGGAAAAAAGACCGACCTCTACGTCCTCCGCAATCGCAAGGGGTATGAGGTGGCCGCAACGAACTTCGGAGGTGCTATCGTGGCCATCATGATGCCCGACAAGGACGGAAACGTGGCCAACGTCATCCAGGGACACGACAACATCCAGGAGGTCATCAATAGTCCGGAGCCGTTCCTCTCCACCCTCATCGGACGATACGGAAACCGCATCTGCAAAGGAACATACACCCTCAACGGAAAAGAATACCAGCTGGCACTCAACGACGGGCCGAACCACCTGCATGGTGGTCCTACGGGATTCCACACACGCATTTGGGATGCCAAACAGATGGGACCGCGCACCCTCGCCCTCTCCTATATCTCTTCCTATGGTGAGGAAGGCTACTCTGGAGAGTGCCGCATCAACGTGGAATACACCCTCACCGACAACAACGAGCTCGTCATTGAGTATCTGGCCACCACCAACAAGAAAACCATCATCAACCTAACCCACCACGCCTTCTTCTCGCTGGCAGGCATTGCCAATCCCACACCGGCTGTTGACAACGTGGAACTGCAGATCAACGCTGACTTCTATCTCCCCATCAACAACGTGTCGATTCCTACGGGAGAAATCCTCAAGGTGGAGGGCACACCCTTCGACTTCCGCACACCGAAAGCCATCGGACGCGACATCAACGCCGACAACGAGCAACTGAAGAACGGTTCAGGATACGACCACAACTACGTGCTCAACAAGAAGGAAGAGGGCGAACTGAGTTTCGCCGCCAAGGTAAAGGAACCCAACAGCGGACGCATCATGGAGGTGTACACCACTGAACCGGGACTGCAACTCTATACCGGCAATTTCGAGTCGGGAATATCAGGAACCCACGGTTCCACCTACCCCTGGCGCAGTGCCGTCTGCCTCGAAGCGCAGCATTTCCCCGACACACCGAATCGTCCCTACTTCCCCTCCGTTGTGCTCCGTCCCGGCGAACAGTACAAGCAGAAGACCATCTACAAGTTCGGTGCTGAGAAATAACACACGCCCCCATTCGTTTACCTTACAAGAAAAATATTACCTTATACAAAAATGAGTAACCAAAAACAAAACGGAAGCATCGTTGCCATCATCACGATGTTCTTCCTCTATGCCATGATTTCCTTCGTAACAAATCTTGGCGCACCCATCGGAGTCATCTGGAAGAGCCAGCCCGGCATTGATGGTAACAATATGCTGGGTATGATGGGTAACTTCATGAACTTCTTCGCCTACCTCTTCATGGGCATTCCAGCAGGAAAGATGCTGACCAAGGTGGGCTACAAGAAATCGGCACTCATCGGTATTGCCGTAGGTTTCTTCGGTGTACTGGTGCAGTACCTCTCCAGCTTCCCCGAAGGAATCCCCGGCTTCTGCGTATACCTGTTGGGAGCCTTCATCTCGGGTTTCTCCGTCTGCATCCTAAACACGGTGGTGAACCCGATGCTGAACCTGCTCGGCGGAGGCGGTAACCGCGGCAACCAGCTCAACCTCATCGGAGGCACGCTGAACAGCCTCTCAGGCACGCTGACCCCGATGCTCGTTGGCGCACTCATCGGTGAGGTGACTAAGAGCACACAGATGGCAGATGTCAACCTCGTACTCTACATCGCCATGGCCGTATTCGCCGGTGCATTCTGCATCTTGACCTTCATCCCCATCCAAGACCCGGAACTGGGCAAGGTGACCAGCGAGACGAAATTCGAACACTCGCCCTGGGCATTCCGCCACTTCACACTCGGTGTGATTGCCATCTTCGTCTATGTGGGCGTAGAGGTCGGCATCCCAGGCGCACTGAATTTCTACCTATCGGACACCACCGACAAGGGAGCCGGACTGCTGGCCAACGCCGCCACCATCGGAGGTGCCGTGGCCGCTATGTACTGGCTGTTAATGCTCGTAGGTCGACTGGTGTCGGGCTTCATCGCCGGAAAGGTGTCCTCGCGCCAGCTCATGTTGGGAGCCACCTTCTTCGGTATGCTGCTGATACTGGCTGCCATCTTCATGCCCAAGACCATCATCGTGGACATCCCGCTGTTCAACCTCATGACCTTCTCGCTGACCAGCGCACAGGTGCCCGTCAGCGCACTGCTACTCGTACTCTGCGGACTCTGCACGTCCATTATGTGGCCGTCCATCTTCAACCTCTCCACCGAGGGACTGGGCAAATACACCGCACAGGCTTCCGGCATCTTCATGATGATGGTGGTGGGTGGAGGCATCCTGCCACTGGTACAGGGTTGGTTCTCCAACTTTATGGGTTATATGCCCAGCTACTTCGTCTACCTACTCGCCATGGCCTATATGTTCTTCTATGCAGTAGTAGGCTGCAAGAACGTGAATAAGGACATCCCCGTGGAATAAAACATTTTCTCATCAAGCAATAACAACAACGACAATGAATATCGAATCTGTAAGAACACGCTTTGCCAAACATTTCGACGGCAAGGAAGGACACGTCTACGCGTCACCGGGACGCATCAACCTCATCGGTGAACACACAGACTACAACGGGGGCTTTGTGTTCCCGGGAGCTGTGGACAAGGGCGTAGTGGCAGAGATGCGCGCCAACGGAACGGAAGACACGGTTATGGCTTACGCCATTGATCTGAAAGACCGCGTAGACTTCAAACTCTCCGACCCCGATGGTCCTAAGGCCAGCTGGGCACGCTACATCTACGGCATTGCCCTGGAGATGAAGAAACTCGGAGTGCCCGTCAAGGGCTTCAACATCGCCTTCTCCGGGGACGTGCCATTAGGAGCTGGAATGTCCTCCTCGGCAGCCATGGAGAGCTGCTTCGCCTGCGGACTCAACGACATCTTCGGCGACAACAAGGTGAGCCAGTGGGACATGGTGCTCGCCGGACAGGCCACCGAGCACAACTACTGCGGAGTCAACTGCGGCATTATGGATCAGTTCGCTTCCGTGTTCGGAAAGGCTGGATGCTTGATGCGCCTCGACTGCCGCTCGCGCGAGTTTGAATACTTCCCCTTCAAGCCCGACGGCTATCGTTTGGTATTGCTCGACTCCGTGGTCAAGCACCAGTTGGCAGGCTCGCCCTACAACGACCGCCGCAACTCCTGCGAGAACGTGGTGCGCCACATCGCTGCCAAACACCCGGAAGGGAAGTTTGAGACGCTGCGCGACTGCACATGGGAACAGCTCGAAGAGGTGAAGGCTGAAGTTGGAGAAGAAGACTACAAGCGCGCCAAGTTCGTGCTCGGCGAGAAAGACCGCGTGCTGGCTGTCTGCGATGCGCTGAACGAAGGCGACTACGAGAAGGTGGGAGAAATGATGTACAAGACCCACGAGGGACTATCGAAAGACTACGAGGTGTCGTGCGAAGAACTCGACTTCCTCAACGACATCGCCAAGGAATGTGGGGTCACCGGCTCGCGTATCATGGGCGGAGGATTCGGCGGCTGCACCATCAACCTCGTGCGCAACGACCTCTACAAGCCGTTCATCGCCACCGCTAAGGAGAAATTCAACGCAAAATACGGACACGAGCCGAAGGTCTACGACGTGGTCATCGGCGACGGCTCACGCAAGATTTGCTAAAGACAACACAATGCTCGTGCCGAGCATACCTATGAAAAGAACGGAGGCTGCACCTAATGGTTGCAGCCTCCGCTTTTCATTTCATGGTCATCGTCCCACAGCGTCAGAACGGCAGGTCGTCGCTGCTTCCGGCAGCAGGCTCTTGAGCGGGCGGAAACGGAGACGCTGCAGCCTGCGTTCCACCAGCCACGGGAGTACCAACAGGAGCCCCCATCGGAGCACCGGCAGGAGCACCTACCGGCGTGCGGCTCACGTTATAGGCACGAACTTCGTTGAACCAACGGCCATTGTATTCGTGGGCGTCAATATCGAAGCTGACGGTAATATCCTCGCCCAGTTGAATATTGAACTGCTTGATGCGATCCTCACCAAAGAGGCGGAACACACACTTCTTGGGGTACTGTCCCGGCACTTCTATCACATATTCCTGCGACATCCAAGGATTTCCCGTACGCGTAGATACGCCACTGTTTGCCGGCATAACGGCAATGACTTTTCCTGTTAATTCCATGATTAAATATTACTTGTTTGTTCGTTTGTTGATGTTTCAGATTGCGAAATTACGAAAAAATGTTCTAAAAAGGGCATTTTTCTCCAAATATTTTTGCGTGTCCACAACTATTTTTGTATTTTTGTAGTCGTAAAAACAAGCAAAGAACAAACAAATAGCTATATCCATGAGATTTACAGTATCAAGCACTGCGCTCAGCAGCAGACTCAATGCCCTCGCAAAGGTTATCAACAGCAAAAACTCACAGGCCATTCTGGCAGATTTCCTGTTTGACATTCAAGAGGGCAAACTCCTCTTGACTGCCTCCGACAGCGAGAATGTTGTCAACATGCAGATGGAACTGGCCGACAGCGACGGCAACGGACGCTTCGCCATCAACAACCACGACCTACTTGAGGCCATTAAGGGATTCTCGGAGCAGCCTGTCACCTTCGATGTCAACCTTCAGGACAACATCGTGAAAATCAGCTACCAGAACGGACTCTTCTCGCTGCCCGTGGACAATGCTGAAGAATATCCGCAGTACACACCTGTCTCAGGAGACGCGAACACCATTACACTGTCCAGCGATGTGCTGGCCGACAACATCAACCGGTCACTCTTCGCCACGGCACAGGACGAGTTGCGCCCTGTCATGAACGGCATCTACTTCGACCTCACTCCCGAACACCTTGCCATCGTGGCCTCCGACGGACATAAACTCGTGCGCAACAGAATATACGCCGTGCACTGCGAGAAGCCCGCCACATTCATCCTCCCCAAGAAGCCCGCTTCGCTACTCAAGAACCTGCTCATGAAGGACGGCGGCGATGTAGAGATCCGCTTCAACGACCGCAATGCCGAAGTCAACTACGGTTACGGACAGCTCTCGTGCCGGCTGATTGAGGGACGCTACCCCAACTACAACTCTGTCATCCCACAGAACAACACCAATACGCTGACCGTTGACAGACTACAGTTGCTCGCCGCACTGCGCCGCGTGCAGCCCTTCGCCAACGACTCCAGCAACCTGATACGCGTCCATGTGGAAGGCTCTACACTGCAACTGGATGCCGAAGACTTCGATTTCTCGAAGACAGCCACCGAGCGCATGAGCTGCGACTACAACGGACTGACCATGAGCATCGGGTTCAAGGGTACGACATTCATTGAGGTGCTCAGCAACTTCGACTGCCAGGAGGTCACCATCCAACTGGCAGACCCCAGCCGTGCTGGACTCGTTGTCCCCTCGGAACAGCCCGAAGGACAGGATGTACTCATGCTGATGATGCCGATGCTCATCAACAACTGATTAAAACACAAAACATTCCCATGAAACTCAACCTACAAAAGCCACTTGTTGTCTTTGACCTCGAAACCACAGGACTTGACCTCGTCAAAGACCGCATCATACAACTCTCGTACATCAAGGTGTTCCCCGACGGGAACGAAGAGCGCGGCAACCATCTGATAAACCCGGGAATACCCATTCCTGCCGAGGTTGTACAGCTGACGGGCATCAGCAACGATGACGTACAAGGGAAGCCCACCTTCCGCGACATTGCACAGGACATCTGCAACATCTTCGCCGACAGCGATATTGCAGGCTACAACTCCAACCATTTCGACATCCCCTTGCTCGCCGAAGAGTTCCTCCGCGCAGGCATTGATTTCGACTTCTCGAAGCGCAACTTGATTGACGCGCAGGTCATCTATCACAAGATGGAACGACGCAATTTGGCTGCCGCCTACAAGTTCTACTGCGGGCGGAAGATGGAAGAGGACTTCACGGCCCACCGGGCCGATGAAGACACGGAAGCCACCTATCGTGTGCTGCAGGGCGAACTTGACATGTACACCGCAGAACGGCAGGAAGAGCCCGAACGTGTGCTACAGAACGACATGAAGTTTTTGGCAGAGTTCTCGCGCATGAACAACAATGTGGACTTTGCCGGACGCATCGTTTGGGGGGAGATGAAAGACCGCACGGGAAAGACCATACTCGACAAGGACGGAAATCCAATGCTCATCGAGGTATTTAATTTCGGGAAGTACAAAGGAAAACCCGTGACGACCATCCTCAACACCGACCCCGGCTACTATGGCTGGATTATGGGCGGTGACTTTACCAACAACACCAAACAGGTACTGACACGTATTCGCCTGCGCCAAGTGGCCAACGCGACCCGATAGTAGTACGCACCATTATGCTCAAAGGGGAAAACAACTATGCTTGAAGGGGAAATAAACATATAGACCTATCATGCTTAAACGGCTATACATCAAAAACTTCGCCCTCATCGAACTGCTCGATATTGAGTTCCACTCGGGATTCTCCGTCATCACTGGCGAGACCGGAGCTGGAAAGAGCATCATTTTGGGAGCCATCGGACTGTTGCTCGGTCAACGGGCAGACACGAAAGCAATTAAGCAAGGAACAGACCGCTGCGTGGTGGAAGCACATTTCGACCTGTCACGCTACCAGCTGCGCCCCTTCTTCGAGCGTAACGATATGGACTACGACGATAAAGACTGCATCGTGCGCAGAGAAATCACTGCCGCAGGGAAAAGCCGCGCCTTCATCAACGACACGCCCGTCGCGCTCTCGCTGCTCAAGGAACTGGGCGAGCAACTGATTGACATCCATTCGCAGCACCAGAATCTCCTGCTCGGGAAACAGGATTTTCAAACGGAGGTGGTTGACATCATTGCAAAAAACCAGTCACTGCTGGCGGACTACACCACCCTCTTCGACCAGCTACGGGAGAAACGCCGCGAGCTGGAAACACTGGAGGAACGCATCCTGCAGAACCGACAGAACCTGGATTTTATCCAGTTCCAGTATAAAGAACTACAGGAAGCCCGTCTGCAAGAAGGGGAACTGGAGGAACTGGAACAGCAGCACGACATGATGGCGCACAGCGAAGACATCAAGACCGCCCTCTTCACCGCAAGCAACTGTCTTTCGGCAGAAGAAAACGGCATTGAACCGCAACTGCGCAGAACACTCAATGCACTGCTCACCATCGGCAATGTGATGCCGGAAGCTGCGCAATGGACTGAACGCATAGAGTCTTGCCACATCGAAATCAAGGATTTAGCACAGGACATTGAAAGCCGCCTGTCCGACATCGAGTTTGACCCAGCAGCACTGGAGTCGACAGAGAAAAGACTCGACACCCTCTATTCCCTACAGAAAAAGCACCACGTGGAAACCGTGGAGGAACTCATCGCCCTACGCGACCAATACGGCACACAACTCCAGGATATGGAAGACGGAGACGGAATGCTGGACGACCTACGCTCTGAAATAGATGTCCTAAACGGAAAATGCGAACAACGGGCTGAACAGCTGTCACAGAAACGACAGAAAGCGGCAGAAAACATTGAGAAGCAAATGCACGAACGGCTGACCGCACTGGGTATGCCGAAACTACGCTTCCAAATCAACATCAGCCCCACCACCCTGCGACGGGACGGACACGATGAAATCTCGTTCCTCTTCAGTGCCAATACATCAAGCCCGCTCCAACCTATCTCCCACGTAGCCTCCGGCGGTGAAATTGCACGCATCATGCTCTCACTGAAAGCCATGATCAGCGGAGCTGTCAAGTTGCCCACCATCATCTTCGACGAGATAGACACGGGGGTCAGCGGAAAGATTGCTGAACGTATGGCGGAAATCATGAAGGAAATGGGAGGGAACGACCGACAGGTCATCTCCATCACGCACCTGCCACAGATTGCCGCACTCGGGACGGTTCACTACCGAGTGTCAAAACAGGAAGACGAAACAGGAACTGTCAGCAGTATGCAGCGACTCAGCGATGAGGAGCGCATCACGGAAATCGCACAGATGCTTAGCGGTAGCGATGTGTCGGAAGCTGCCATCGCCAATGCCCGTCAACTGCTCAAATGCCAGTAACACACAGAAATCTCATTTTAAGTTAAGAAGAAAGATAATGAAAGAAATAGTATCATCCAACTGGAAAAAAGTATTCACTTTCATCCTCACAGCCATAGTGCTGACTGCCGCATACGCGCAAACACCATCGTGGACGGCCAAGGCTGCAAAAAGCGTATTTACACTGAAAACGTTCGGGAAGGACGGCAGTCTGCTGGCCAGTACGACAGGATTCTTCATCACCGACAACGGCGAAGCCATCAGCAGCTATACGCCCTTCCAAGGTGCACAACGCGCAGTCATCATTGATGCAACGGGCAAGGAGTGGGCCGTTGAGTGTCTGACGGGAGCCAACGAAACGTATGACGTAGCGAAGTTCCGCGTTAAAGTCAAGAAACCGAGTGCACTGGCCATCGCTGCCACACCAGCCACAGACGGAGATGATATTTGGATGCTACCCTACGCTGCCAACAAGAAGCCCCAGGTCACCAAAGCGATGGTCAAGGGCAGCGAGACATTCATGGACACCTACCGATACTACACCATTGAGTCAACAGCCGCTGACCAAGAAACAGGAACGCCCATACTGAACGCCCAAGGGGAAGTAGTCGGACTGGTACAACCGTCATCCAGCACCAAGCAAGCCATGGTGTATGCCGTTTCTGCGCCCTTTGCCGCCAGCCTTAAGCTCAACGGACTGAGTCCCAACGACCCCGTCTTCCAGGCCACCGGCATAGCCATTGCCGTTCCGGAAAGTCTCAACGATGCCTTGCTCGCACTGATTGTTGCTCGCAATGCCTTTGACGAGCAACGGTATACCGACTACGTCACACGCTTCACGGAGCAGTTTCCAACCTCAGCCGACGGCTACGTCAGCATGGCCGGCATAGCGGTCAGCCACGGACAGTACGAAAAGGCCGATGACCTTCTCCAGCAGGCCGTGCGCAAAGGGGAGAACAAGGCGGACGCACACTATCGCTATGCACAAACCGTCTTCCAATGCTGTCTGCAGGACAGTGCACAGACGTTTGCAGACTGGACACTTGACAAAGCCATTGAGGAAGCGCGCGCTGCCTATAAAGAGGAGGCGCAAAGCATTTACAAGCAGTTGGAGGCGCAGATTCTCTACGTGCAACAGAAATACGACGAGGCATTCAACCTGTATATGCAACTGACAACCAGCGACCTGCGCAGTGCCGACATCTTCTTTGCCGCCGCACAATGCAAGGTGCAGTTGAAAGACACCACCCAACAATTGGCACTGCTTGATAGTGCCGTTGCACTCTTCAATAAGCCTTACCTGAAGGAGGCAGCCCCCTATCTGCTGGCTCGCGCCCAAGCGCGATACGAAGCAGGAAAGTTCCGGCAGGCTGTGGCAGACTATAACGAATACGAAAACCTGATGGCGACGCAGCTCAACGCACATTTCTACTATCTTCGCGAGCAGTCGGAAGTGGCAGGGCGCCTTTATCAACAGGCACTCAACGACATTGACAAGGCCGTCGGGATGGAGCCGCAGACCACCCTCTACCTGGCGGAAAAGACCGCCCTTCTGGTTCGCGTCTCCATGTATTCGGAAGCTCAGGAAGCAGCCCGGCAACTCATCGCCATTGCTCCCGACAACAGCGACGGCTACTATTTCCTGGGAGCCGCACAATGGCTGTCAGGCAACAAGACGGATGGAATGGCCAATCTACAGAAAGCCAAGCAGATGGGTAATAGTGCTGTGCAAATTTTTATGGAGCGACACACCCAACAAAAATAAACTGCAACACCCGATAAACGAATCGCCACACCCCTAAAACGAGTGTGGCGAGTTTCGTTTAGCGTAGACGGTCTGCCGCCCTTACCTTCCGCTCGTCAGAAAGAATGCTCTGACGCGCCATAAAACAAAGGATGAGGGATACCGCAGGAAGGGCTGCGGCAAGGCCGAGATGGAAATCGGCAGCATTGGGAGCCAGAAACTTGCTCAGCACTGCCAGTGCCACGTACCAAATGACGTGAAGCATAACATTAACAAGACAGAGGCTGGCCTGAAGTGGGCGGTGCATATAGCGGAAAATCGTGTAGACACTCAGCGACGCAGCCAGCAACATCACCGCAAACAAAGGCCACGGCAGATAGCTGGGAGCACCGCCCGGAGCGGTCATCCAGAGACTGTAGACGCGATAGAGCGTGAAGCCTTCGGCATCAATGGTAGCCAAAGGCAAGCACAGAGTCAGCACGCCAAATACGGCGGACAGAAAGAGAAAGACTGTCTGCTTGCGTTGTATCATGACGGCAGTCAGTTTTGTTCTTCGGCGTTCTGCTCACGACTGGGGTCGCGCCAGTAGATCTCACCATCTATAAATTCCTGTGTGGCAAGCAGCGTTGGCTTCGGCAACTTCTCGTAGTAGCGCGAGATTTCTATCTGCTCGCGGTTTTCAAACACTTCCTCAAGCGTATCGTTATAGGAGGCAAACTCAGCCAACTTCTTCGACAGGTCTTCCTTAATCTGCACGCTGATTTGGTTGGCACGCTTCGAGATAATGGCAACACTCTCGTAGAGATTTCCGGTCTCGTTACAGAGATTCATGATGTTGCGAGTCACGGTGTTTGTCGGTGCTTTTGATTTCTTGTAATCCATTGATATTTTATCTTAAATTTTTTACACAGTAATTTTTCGAAGAGGGGAAACGAGCTGGGAAACGGCAACACTGCGACCATCAGTCGCCCGTCACCTTTTTACACTTGGTAATGTACCTGTTGGCACGGGCTGCCTCCTTCGAATCGGGATACTCGTTGAGGAAACCATAGCACTCGTCTTCCGCATCACGATAACGCTCCACGCGTTTCTCTTCAGAAGAGTTTTCCGCCAAATCAAACTTGCTGCGCATGATGAGAATGGAAAAATCCTCGCGCAACTTGGTATAGGGATAATTCTTGAGGGCATTCTGTGCCGTGATGATACAGGCTTCGTAGTTGCTCTCGGTATTGGCGTTGATGTTGCCGAAATAGCCGCCAAGATGATAGTAGAGCTGCGCGGAGAGAAGTTCTTTCTTCACCAGATTATCCTGAAGGTCGAACATCCGCTGCTGCGCCACGCCACGCAGTTCGGAATCGGGAAAGACATCCAAAAACTGTTGGTAGGCATTGATGGCGCCAATGGTGGGAGACTGGTCCAGACGAGGCTCCGGCGCACTCTCAAAGAGCGACTGGCCGATATTGAACGCAGCCTGCTCGGCAAACATCCCCTTGGGATAGGTGGCATAGTATTTCTTGAAGGTCTCGCTGGCGGCCTCATAATCGCGGTTGCAATACTGCGACAGTGCCAACAGATAGAGACTCTCCTCGGCGGTATCCGTACCCTTACGGAAGGTCACCACATCCTGAAGCAACGAAATGGCCTGCTGAAACTTGCCCTCGGCAAAGCACTGCTTGGCAAATTCATACTTATAATCATTGTCCGGTGTCTTGTAGACTTTATTGAACTCCGTGGCACAACTACACATCAGAGCAGTCATACAGAAGATAATGATTGGCTTCCTGTTCATTCTCATACTTTGATTTGACGTGCAAAATTACGCATTTTCAACGGAAAAGCAAAGGTTTTCAAACGATTTTTTACAATTCACAGACTGCAATAACTTTTTTTACGAGGAAAATGTGTAATTTTGCAGTTCTATGAAATTTGAACTCATCTCCGACTATCAGCCGACCGGCGACCAACCCGAGGCCATCCGCCAGTTGACAGACGGCATCGCACACGGCGATGCCGCTCAGGTGCTGCTGGGCGTGACGGGGTCAGGGAAGACGTTTACCGTGGCCAACGTCATTGCCAATGCCAACAAGCCAACGCTCATCCTGTCGCACAACAAGACACTGGCCGCACAGCTCTATGAGGAAATGCGCGGTTTCTTTCCGCACAATGCTGTAGAATACTATGTGAGCTACTACGACTATTACCAGCCCGAAGCCTACCTGCCCTCGACAGACACCTATATAGAAAAGGACCTGGCCATCAATGAGGAGATTGATCGTCTGAGACTGAGGGCGGTCAGTGCCCTGCTCTCCGGAAGGAAAGATGTGGTCATCGTGTCATCGGTGAGCTGCATCTATGGTATGGGGAGTCCAGTGGCCATGCAGCAGAGCGTGATAGAAATCCACAAAGGACAGTCCATAGACCGCAACGCTCTGTTGCGCAAACTGGTGGCGGCTCTCTATGTGCGCAACGACTTGGAACTGAAACGCGGCTGCTTCAGAGTGAAGGGCGACACGGTGGACGTGGCTATGGCCTACAGCGAAACCATTCTCCGCATCACGTTCTGGGACGACGAGATTGATGCCATTGACGAACTGGATGCGGTCACTATGGATCGGCTCAGCACTTTCGATGAATACAAGCTCTACCCCGCCAATCTCTTCATGACCACTGAAGAACAGACCCAAGTGGCCATCCGGCACATCCAGGACGACCTGGTGAAGCAGATGGCCTATTTCACGGAGCTGGGCGACAACATCAAGGCACAGCGCATCAAGGAGCGTGTGGAATACGACATGGAGATGATTAAGGAACTGGGGCACTGCTCAGGCATTGAGAACTATTCGAGATACTTCGACGGCAGAAAGGAGGGGGAACGACCCTATTGCCTGCTCGATTTCTTCCCCGAAGACTATCTGACGGTCATCGACGAAAGCCACGTCAGCGTACCGCAGATTGGCGCGATGTACGGCGGCGACAGAGCCAGAAAACGCAACCTCGTGGAGTTCGGGTTCCGTCTGCCGGCAGCCTTCGACAATCGTCCGCTGACCTTCGAGGAATTTCAAGGCATGGTGCATCAAGTCATCTACGTCTCAGCCACACCGGCCGACTACGAACTCCAGCAGACGGAAGGTGTGGTGGTGGAGCAGTTGATAAGACCCACAGGACTGCTGGATCCCGAGATTGAGGTAAGGCCGACAGAAAACCAGATTGACGACCTAATGGAGGAAATCGAACTGCACACTCAACAGAAGGAGCGTGTACTGGTGACAACCCTGACCAAGCGCATGGCCGAGGAGCTGACGGCCTTTCTGCTGAACCATGACATACAGACGGCCTACATACACAGCGAGGTGACCACCTTGGAACGCATCAAGATTCTGGAAGAGTTGCGCAACGGAACCTACGACGTACTGGTGGGCGTAAACCTATTACGCGAAGGTCTGGATTTGCCCGAGGTGTCACTCGTGGCCATCCTCGATGCCGACAAGGAGGGATTTCTGCGCTCCCACCGCTCGCTCACCCAAACGGCCGGACGGGCTGCGCGAAACGTGAACGGCAAGGTCATCATGTATGCCGACCACATCACGGAATCCATGCAGATGACCATAGACGAGACCCTGCGCCGCCGCATGAAACAGATGCACTACAACGAAACACACGGCATTACACCCCAGCAAATCAAGAAGAGTCTCAAGCAGAGCAATCTGCGACAGGACACGGAAGACCATACAGCAAAAGGCAGCGGTAAGGGGTCTACCAGACAAGAGCAGTCCGTCGCCTTTGCCGCCGACCCCGTCATCCAGTATATGACCCGGGAGCAACTGGAAAAGAGCATCGCAGAGACCACACGACAGATGAAAGCCGCTGCCAAGGAACTGGATTTTCTGCAGGCCGCTCAATACCGCGACGAGATTGTCCGACTCCAGAAGCAACTGGAATTAAAATAAATTATCATATTTTATTAGGTCATTCCAACGATAATTCGTACTTTTGCACCACTCTATCGAAGAACAGCAATGAGAACACTGAAGAACATTCTGAACACCGTCTTCATATTCGGGGCCATCATTGGTATGTATCTGTACTATAAAGGCAACGAGGCCGGAACCATCGTCATCATGGTAGCCATGGGCTTCAAGTTTGTGGAAGTGACCTTACGCCTATTCAAAAAAGATAAAGACAAACCGTTTTGAACAAGTTCATCATCACGCTGGCCTGCACCTGTGGTATGGCCCTCAACGCACTGGCACAGAATGATTTCACCCGCATCACGGATACGGGCGATGGCTTCAACGTGACAGACAACCAGAATCAGTCAAGCAGCTTCAACCCCAACCGACGGGATTCCGTGAGCGAGAAGGAGATTCCCATGGGGGTCTATTCCTGGACGGTGGACCGGCGCTACGGCGACGTACGGCCGGCCGAGACCGACACCCTCCCCCACCTCTACCAGAACACGATATTCAACACGGGTATGAACGGCGAGTTCAACACCACGGGTAACAACTACACGCCACGCCTCAGCCGCATCGTCATTGACCGCCCGCAGACTGCCGAGTTTTTCTTCTCGCAGCCCTATGATTACACCATGAAGGAGCCGGATCGCTTCCAGTTTATCAACACGCTGTCACCATTCACGAATCTGAGCTACGACAACTGCGGCAACAAGCAGAACGGCGAAGACCACATCGATGCCAAATTTGCCGTAAACGCCAACAAACGCCTCGGAGCAGGCTTCGACCTTGACTACCACTATGCCCGGGGATATTTCCAGAATCAGAGCACGTCCCATTTCGGGGCTTCACTCTTCGCCTCGTACA
Source organism: Vescimonas coprocola (assembly GCA_963620725.1). GTDB lineage: Bacteria > Bacteroidota > Bacteroidia > Bacteroidales > Bacteroidaceae > Prevotella. The sequence continues at coordinate 19,281 of CAVFBU010000001.1, read as the reverse complement.
TCGGCGACAGATACCAGATGCACGCCCTCTTTTCCACCTACCATCGCAAGGCCGCCGAGAATGGTGGCATCATAGACGACAACTACGTGACCCACCCCGAGAGCTTCGACGACCAGTTCAGTGAGGACGAAATCCCGACAGTGCTCTCTACCAACTGGAACCGCAACAACTCCACCCACCTTTTCCTGACCCACCGCTACAACCTCGGATTCTACAAACGGATGGAACTGACCGATGCGGAAAAGAAAGCGAAGGACTTCGCCAAGGAGTCGGCCAAGGACAAGCAACAGCGCGAAAACCCAAACGACAACGCTAAGGATAGCAATGCACCTAAGGGGCGCACCGATGAACGTGCCGCTGATGTCCAGCAACAGGACACGCTTGATGCCAACACCAAACACGTCTACGTACCCGTCACCAGCTTCATCCATACGCTCGACATCAACAATTTCAGCCGCATCAACCAGGCGTATGCCTCCCCCAGTAACTACTACGCCAACACCTATTACACCTACGATGAACGGGGCACCTACAGTGGCGACTCCATCTACGACCAAACCAAATACCTCTCGGTGAAAAACACCCTTGCCATAGCCTTGATGGAGGGCTTCAACAAATACGCGAAGGCCGGACTGAAAGCTTTCGTCAGCTACGACCACCGGAAATACCAGATGCCCGACCTTTTAGAAGAAGGGTCTGACGCATACTATATGCGCAGTTGGACGGAGGGACTGGTGAGCGTGGGTGGTCAACTGTCCAAGACACAGGGACGCACGCTGCACTACGACCTCGATGGAGAATTTTTCCTAACGGGGAGCCATGCCGGTTCGGTCAGCCTTCGCTTCAAGACGGACGTGAATTTTTCCCTGTTTGGCGACACCGCACAGCTGGCCGCCAAAGCTCACCTGGATCGCATCACCCCCACATTCTTCCAGCGCCAGTACCACTCCAAGCACCTTTGGTGGGACAACAGCGACATGAGCAAGGAGATACGGACGGGAATAGAGGGTCTCTTTACGTTTGGCAAGACCCACACGCAGTTGCGCGTGGCCGTGGAGGAAATCAAGAACTATACCTATTTCGGTATGGAATACGCTGTAGGCACGAACAACCTGCGCACAGGCATGACGGGCGGGGTCTATCAGGAAAGCGGCAACATCAACCTGCTGACAGCACAACTGCGGCAGGACTTCCAGTTGGGACCGCTCCACTGGGAGAATGTCGTGACGTACCAGAACTCCAGCAACAAGGAGGTACTGCCCGTTCCCTCCTTCAACCTCTTCACCAACCTCTATCTGAAATTCCTGGTGGTCAAGCAACTGACCGTAGAGTTGGGAGCCGATGCCACCTTCTTCACCAAATACAATGCCCCCGACTATCTGCCGCAAATCGGCCAGTTTGCCGTACAGAAGAACGCCGATTCCCAAGTGGAACTGGGCGGCTATCCCTTCGTGGATGTCTACGCCAATATGCACCTGAAGCGCACGCGCTTCTTCATCATGATGAGCCACGTCAACAAGGGTTCTGGCAACAAGATGATGTTCCTCGCTCCCCACTATCCGCAGAACGGGAAGGTGCTACGCGTCGGTGTTTCGTGGAATTTCTACAACTGATTCATCGGATCTCAATGGCACGGGCGTAACACCGCTCAAACCATTGGCGCAACAGCGGCGGCTGCACCAGGATGTCGCGCAGCATCTTGAGGTTTCGCTCATTCTCCGACCCGTGAATCCACAGGCGGATGTAGCCCGCCGTAGAATATTTGCGCTCCATGTGTAACTTGAAACGCTGCCACTGCCCTTCACGATCCAGTTCCGGATTGTTGTCGAGACCGAACTGCACCGCACGCATAAAGACCGTCTCGGGCGAGAGGTCACGGTCGGCCTCGGCCACAATCTTTCCGTAGACACTGCGCGGTGCACGCGAGGCCGAAGCTCGGTGGTCCTCTATCGCTTCCTTCATGATATTCAACTGCTCGGGCGAGAACCACCGCTTCAAGCGCGCATCCTGCATCAAAATCTTTCCGCCCGTCAGATGATGCACCGCACGAGGCCCCGACAGCCCCAAGTCGTGATAGGCTGCCACCACATAAACCATATTGATGTCTGCCCCCGTGGTTCTCGCCAAGGCCAGCGACCGCCGCACCACCCTCGTCACGTGCTCCATGCCGTGTGCGCGATCAAAAGCGGCATAGCGAGGCAGTATCTGCGTCTCCACGAAATCTGTCAAATCGAGGCTGGGGGTGTTGGTAATCATAGAAAAAGCCTTATTTTTTTGCAAATGTACGCAATAATCCGTACTTTTGCAAGACTTTAGAGCAAAAATCATGGACGAAGCACATATCAAGCAGAATTCCTGGCAGGCATGGCTGTTGGCCGCACGCCCGAAGACGCTGACGGGAGCCGCCGTCCCCGTCATGATTGGGTGTGCCTTGGCCTATGCGGACGGCGGCGTGCTGGGCGACAACGTGTTCAACTGGATTCCAGCGGCATTGTGTCTGTTGTTTGCACTGACTATGCAGATTGACGCCAATTTCGTCAACGACTATTTTGACTACGTACACGGCAATGACGACAGTACCACAAGACTCGGTCCGCTGCGTGCCTGCACCCAGGGATGGGTGTCTGCCGATGCAATGAAGTGGGCCATTCTGCTGACCACCTGCGCGGCCTGCGCCATAGGACTGCCACTGGTCTTCTATGGCGGCGTGGAGATGATTCTCGTGGGTCTCTGCTGCGTGGTATTCTGCATACTCTACACCACCCATCTGTCGTATCTCGGCATGGGCGACCTGCTGGTGCTGCTCTTCTTCGGCATCGTGCCTGTCTGCATCACCTATTATATACAGGTGCACACCGTCACCCTTCAGACGGCCGTGGCCTCGGTGGCCTGTGGCCTCGTCGTTGACGGACTGCTCATCGTCAACAACTACCGCGACCGCGACAACGACCGGCGCGATGGCAAGCAGACCCTCGTGGTGCGCATCGGAGCGGCGTGGAGCGAGCGCCTCTATCTCCTGCTGGGCGCAGCCAGTTGCTTGATGGGCCTCGTGTTCTGGGCGAACGGCCATCCGCTGGCCTTCTTCCTGCCTCTGGCTTATCTGGTGCTCCACGTAGCCACTTGGCTCAAGATGCGGCGCATCCACAGCGGCCGTGCACTCAACAAGTGCCTCGGCGAGACGGCCCGTAACATGCTGTTTTACGGACTTACAGTGTCGGCAGGGTTGCTCCTCCTTTGAAACAGAAGAAATAGAGGCAGGCCAGGAGAGCCAGCAACACCAGGGTGACAATGGTTTTCAGCAGGCAACCGGCAATGCGCTTGACCACTACGAAACCAATGACAATCATAAGCAGCAGTACGATGTATGTTTGCATATCTGTAAGCAGTTTGGGTTATTTGAACAGGGCACGAAAGGATGCCGGGATGGGGGTTTCAAACTCCATACGCTCCCGCGTGACGGGATGCACCATGCACAGCACGTAGGCATGCAGGCAGAGCCGGTGGAGCGGGTCGTCGCCGTTGCCGTACTTCACGTCGCCGCAGACGGGATGTCCCATGTCGGCCGTATGCACGCGAATCTGGTTCTTACGTCCCGTCTCCAGTTTGAACTCGACGAGCGAGTGGTCGGTGGTGCGCCGGAGCACCTGAAAATGGGTGACGGCATACTTTCCACCGTTGTCCACGGGCGATGAAAAGGTGACATAAGCCTTGTTGTCCTTCAACCAGTTGGCCACCGTACCCTGGTCGTCCTCCATCTCTCCGCTCACCACGGCCACGTAGCGGCGGTCGTAGACGATTTCGTGCCAGTGGTGTTCCAGCGTCTGCTCCGTCTCCATATCCTTGGCATAAACCATCAGACCACTGGTGTCGCGATCCAGCCGATGAACCACATGAGCCGTACATGGCTGCCGGCTCTTCTTGAAATAGTCATCGAGCACAGCCTTCACATGGAGCGAGGCGTGTCCGGCCGCCATAGAGAGGATGCCGACATTCTTCTCAATGACGATGAGCCACCGGTCTTCATACACGATTTTGAGCCACCGGCTCTTGAACTGCGTCTGGTTGCGTTTGGTGCGGCTGACGGCCACCTTCATACCCGGACGCAGCGGATAGTCGAACTGGCTGACGGTCTTTCCGTTCACGCGGATGCCGCGCCCCTGCAGCGTCTGCTTGATCTTGTTCTTGCTCTGCTGCACCGTTTCCAACAGGAACTCCAGCAGCGGCTGCTCTTGTTTCACAACGTAGTGGGCATAGTCGCCTTGCTGATTATAGGGATTGTATCTCATTGCGCCTGCAAAAATAGTGCAAACCGAGCGAAAAACAAAGAAAAAGATTGTTTTTCTTTGTTTTAGTGTGCAGTGCAAACAGCCGTTAAGTCTAAAGAGCCAAGTGTTAAATTGAACCAAAAAGCGATGACAGATTGTCAGATTAACATATTTTGCGGCTAAATTTGCACCCGGTTTCAACACAACCGAAATCATAACATTAAAACATAACAGCAATGAAAAAGATTGTAAAAAGCATTTTGCCTGCGATCTATCTGATGGTAATCGCATTTTCCACCGCATCGTGCAACAAGACCCAGGCGGCTCCTGCCACTGCACCAGGACAGCCTGTCGATTTAACCTATGCAGCCGAGAAGTCGCTGCCTTCCGTTGTCTACATCAAGTCGGTCATCAACTCCAAGGTGCAGACCGTGGAGTATTCCGACCCCTTTGAGGATTTCTTCTCTGACCCGTTCGGTGGTTTCTTCGGACGCGGCCAGAACGGCAACGGCAACCGTAAGCGTCAGGTGCAGACTCCGAAGCGTGCCGCAGCAGGCAGTGGTGTAATCATCTCTGCAGACGGCTACATCGTGACCAACAACCACGTGGTGGATGGTGCCGACGAGCTGACCGTCACGCTCAACGAGAATAGCAAGGAGTATTCCGCCCGTGTCATCGGTGCCGACAAAACCACCGACCTGGCCCTCATCAAGATTGACGCGAAGAATCTGCCCGCCATCGTCATTGCCAACAGCGACGACGTGAAGGTGGGCGAGTGGGTACTGGCCGTAGGCAATCCGCTCGGACTGAACAACACCGTGACCGCCGGCATCATCTCCGCTAAGGCGCGTCAGATGGGCGAAGGAGTGTCATCGATGATTCAGACCGATGCAGCCATCAACCAGGGCAACTCCGGTGGTGCGCTGGTCAACACACGCGGTGAACTCGTGGGCATTAATGCTATGATTTACTCGCAGACGGGTTCCAACATCGGCTACGGCTTCGCCATTCCCACCGCCATTATGAACAAGGTGGTAGACGACATCAAGAAGTATGGTACCGTGCAGCGTGCCATGATTGGCATCCGGGGCAGCGATGTGAGTGCCTACGTGGATGCAGAAAAGGAGAAGGGCAACGAGATTGACCTCGGCACTATGGAGGGCATCTATGTGGCAGAGGTCGTTGAAGATGGTGCTGCCGCTGCCGCTGGTCTGCAGAAGGGCGATGTCATCACGAGCATTGAAGGCCAGAAGGTGAAGAAGTTCGGTGAGTTGCAGGGCATCATCGCCCAGAAGCGTCCCGGCGACAAACTGTCCATCACCTATCTGCGCAACAAGAAGAGTCACACCGTCACCCTAACCTTGAAGAACGAACAGGGTACAACGAAGGTGGTGAAGAATGCCGACCTTGACGTGTTAGGCGGCACCTTCCGCCCCGTCACCGACAGCCAAAAGGAACAGTTGAACATCGGCTACGGCCTGCAGGTGGCCAAGGTCAGCGGCGGCAAGCTGAAGGATGCTGGCGTTCCGCAGGGTTTCATCATCCAACGCGTCAACGACCAGCCGATGAAGACCGTAGAGGATTTGCAGGACATCGTGAAGGAAACCTCCACCTCGAAAGAACCCGTCCTCTTCATCCAGGGCATCTATCCCACCGGAAAGAAGGGCTACTTCGCCGTTCCGCTGAGCAGCGAGTAAGTCTTTCAGACCCACACAGAGAGCCGGCTGTTCCGCTTGCGGAGCAGCCGGCTCTTCTGTTCCTACTGCCACAAAAAAGGAGGATGTGCCCAACCCGTTGTTCCGTCACATCCTCCTGATAAGATTCCTGTCAAGATCAGTTGTTCACCGAGCCACCCACAATGTCGAGCAACTCGTTTGTGATGGCTTGTTGACGACTCTTGTTGTACTGCAGATTCAGTTCCCGCAGGAGTTCATCGGCATTGTCAGTGGCGGTTTGCATGGCCACCATTCGCGCAGCGTGTTCCGAGGCAATGCTGTCGAGCAGCGCGGTGTAGAGCATCAGGTGCGCCAACTTGGGAATCAGCATAGCCAAGACCGTTTTCATGTCAGGCTCAACGATGAAATTGTCGTGCAGTGGTACTGCCTCTTCCTGCTCCTGCTTCGTCTCGTTGCGTGCGTTGCGCTTGAGGTAATCCTGCGATTCACGGGTGGCAATGGTTGTCGTCAAGTCCCGCTCGTGGTCTCGCTGCAACTCACTCTCAAGGTCAATCGGGAGGAAGCTCTTGTTGGTAAGCACCTGCGACCCAGCACTCTTGAAATGATGGTAAATCAAGTCCACCTTGTCCAGTTCGCCGTGCAGGAAACGTCCTCCGAGTTCGTGAGCCAGAGCAATACACTTCGACACGTCGGGATGGTCTACCAAGTCAACGTAGTCCGTGTGAATCACACATCCCATCTTGGCAGCAGCCTCCGCCACCTTGCGCCCGACAGGATAGATCTCCACCTGTCCCGCGCCCAGTTCGGCAGTCAGTGCGTCAACACGATGCTTGAGCAACCGGATGACATTCGCATTGAAACCGCCACAGAGCGACGAACTGCTGGAATAGACCACCATAGCCAGACGCTTCACGGGACGCGCTTCGTTGAACACAGTCTGTGCCTCGGCTTCCGCCGCAAGAAACGATTTCAGGATGTGCTCCAACAAGGTCTCGTAGGGCAGCATGTTTTGGATGGCTACCTGAGCATGGTGGAGCTTCGACGATGCCACCATCTTCATGGCACTCGTAATCTTACGCGTGCTCTGGACACTGGCTATACGTCCCTTGATTTCTTTCAGACTCGGCATAGGCTATCAAGCTTTATAGGTACCGGCAATGTCGGCCATGACCTGTTCAATGCGCTGCGTCGTGGCATCGTCAATCTTTCCGCTGCCCAGCGTCTCGATGACCTCGGGGGCGGAGGTGCGCAACTTGTCGAGGAACGCATCCTGACACTCACGTACCTTGTCAATGGGCACATCGCGCATCAGTCCGTGTACCCCACAGTAGAGTATGGCCACCTGTTCGCCGACGGGCATGGGGCTGTACTGCGGCTGGATGAGCAACTGGTTGTTCTTGCGGCCACGGTCCAGCGTCATGGCGGTCACGGCATCCATATCGCTGGAGAACTTGGAGAACGACTCCAGTTCGCGATACTGTGCCTGGTCGATTTTCAGTGTACCCGCCACCTTCTTCATAGACTTGATCTGTGCCGAACCACCCACACGCGATACGGAGATACCGACGTTGATGGCCGGACGGAAGCCTTGGTTGAAGAGGTCGCTCTCCAAGAAGATCTGTCCATCGGTGATGGAAATCACATTGGTGGGGATATAGGCCGACACGTCGCCGGCCTGAGTCTCGATGATGGGCAGTGCCGTCAGCGAACCACCGCCACGGACGTGACCCTTCATGCAGGCAGGAAGGTCGTTCATCTGTTCGGCCACCTCCTGCTGCTCGTTCATCTTCGCCGCGCGCTCCAACAGACGGGAGTGGAGGTAGAAGACATCGCCCGGATAGGCCTCACGACCCGATGGACGACGCAGGATGAGCGACACCTCACGGTAGGCAACGGCCTGCTTCGAGAGGTCGTCGTAGACCACGAGGGCAGCATAGCCACGGTCGCGGAAATACTCGCCGATGGCAGCACCGGCAAATGGTGCATAGTACTGCATGGCGGCAGGGTCTGCTGCCGTAGCGGCCACAACGATGGTATAAGGCATAGCACCATGCTCCTTGAGCGACTGCACCAGCGTGGCCACGGTAGAGGCTTTCTGGCCGATGGCCACATAGATGCAATACACGGGCTTTCCAGCCTCGTAGAAACTCTTCTGGTTGATGATGGTATCAACGGCTATGGCGGTCTTTCCCGTCTGGCGGTCGCCGATAATCAACTCACGTTGTCCGCGCCCGATAGGAATCATCGAGTCGACAGCCTTCAAGCCCGTCTGCAGCGGCTCCTTGACCGGCTGACGGTAAATCACACCGGGAGCCTTGCGGTCGAGCGGCATCTCAAAGGCTCCCGTCAGGTCGATGTCTCCCTTGCCGTCAACAGCCTGTCCGAGTGGATTGATGACGCGTCCCAACATATTGTCGTTGACGCGGATGGAGGCAATGCGCTTGGTGCGCTTCACCACCTGTCCTTCCTTGATGCCTGCCGTTGGTCCAAGAAGCACACAGCCCACATTGTCCTCTTCGAGATTCATCACAATGGCCATGGTGCCATTCTCGAACTCAAGCAGTTCATTGGCTTCTGCGTTGCGCAGTCCGTAGATGCGGGCTACACCGTCGCCGACGGTGAGCACGGTGCCCACCTCGTCGAAACTGGCGGCATCGTTCACGCCCTCAAGTTGCTTGAGCAACACCTGCGAGACCTCGCTTGGTTTTATTTTATCTGACATTGTTTCTTTTAATAATGCTTGATACAAGTGCCGTCATGCACTTTGCTTATTTACATAACTGTGTGAGAATGGTGTTGAGCTGCGACTTCACGCTCGCATCCATGCGGTAGGTGTCGTACTCCAGGATGAAGCCCCCGATGATGTCGGGATTGACCTCCGCCTCAAACTCCACAGTGCCATTAGTCTTATGTTCCACCATCTGGCGCATCTTCTGCTCCGTCTGAGCCGACACGCGTGTGGCGGTGGTAAGTTTTCCCCGGATGATGTTCTTCTGCTTGCGGTAGAGCGTGACGTAGGAGTTCGCCATGAACTGCATCACGTTCTCGCGACCTTCCTTCAATACGAGATTGATGAAGTTTCGGGTAAGGACAGAAGGGCGGTCACCTGCGGCTGCCGCAAGAAGCCCCGCCTTTTTGTCTCTCGAAAGCATGGGATTCTCAACGGCTTGCTGGAGACGCTCCACCTCCAGGTAGCTCTTGGCCAAGGTCATCATGTCCTGATAGACCTCCGTCTCAAGCCCTCCGGCAGTGGCTGCCTTCAACAGCGCCCGCGCATATCTGGTCGATATAGCTCCAATATCCATACGCAATCTCAATTATCTATGGTCATTCAGCAGAAACTTCATCCAGCATACGGTCGATCAAATCCATCTGCGACTGGTCGTCTTTCAGATTCTCGCGAAGTACCTTACCGGCAATGTCGACACTCAACACAGCCACCTGACGGCGGATGTCAGCAATCGCGGCACTCTTCTCCTGAGCAATGGCGGTTTTGGCTTCCTCCAACAGGCGGTTGCCCTCCTGTCGAGCCTTATCCTGAGCCTGTTCCACGATGGCATCGCGTGCCTGCGCGGCCTCACGGAGTATCTGAGCCTGTTTCTCGCGAGCCTCCTGCAAGATGGATTCTCCTTCTTTCTCAATATTGGCGAGACGCTCCTGAGCCTCATGGGCCTTACGGAGACTCTCGTCAATGAAGTTCTTGCGCTCCTCCACCGACTTGGTGATGACGGGGAAGCCGAACTTGGCGAGCAGAAGGAAGACCACCAAAAACGCGACGAACATCCAGAAGAAAAGTCCGAAGTCGGGCGTCAATATTGATGGTAAATTCATATCCATTTGCCTTGAAGTTTTGATGGATTACATGAACACGCAAAGTGCGCAGACCACAACAGCAAACAGGGCAACACCCTCAACGAAGGCTGCCGTCAGAATCATGTTGGTACGAATAACACCTGCGGCTTCCGGCTGACGGGCAATGGCATCCATTGCACTGCCACCGATACGACCGATACCGAGACCGGCACCAATAGCTGCAATACCTGCGCCGAGACCGGCACCAAACTTAGCGAGACCAGCACCTGCGGCTGCCTGTAAAATCAATGATAACATAATCTAAACGTTTTTAATGGGTTATACTTATTTTTTTGTTTTGTTACTTTCTGTATCTGAAATGCGCTGTGTCGCGC
>CAVFBU010000001.1:0-9051 GCA_963620725.1 Vescimonas coprocola | reverse complement strand
AAAATCAATGATAACATAATCTAAACGTTTTTAATGGGTTATACTTATTTTTTTTGTTTTGTTACTTTCTGTATCTGAAATGCGCTGTGTCGCGCACGCCTTATGCCTCGTGGTGCTCGGGATGAGCCAACCCGATGAAGACGGCACTCAGCATGGTGAATACGTAAGCTTGGATGAACGCCACGAGGAACTCAAGGCAGTTCATGAAGAGCATCATGACGAAACTCAGAATCGTCAGTCCACTACCCAACACGGCATTGAGCGACCAGCCGATGAAGATGATGGCAGTGAAGGAGAGGATGATGGCGTGTCCGGCCATCATGTTGGCAAACAGACGAACCATCAGGGCGAACGGCTTGGTGATGATGCCGAACAGCTCGATGACGGGCATGATGGCCACGGGATAAGCCTTGAGGAAGGCGGGCACGTCGGGCCAGAATATCTCTTTCCAGTATTCCTTATTACCGAACAGGTTGATGGCCAGCATCGTGCAGAGTGCCAGGAAGAAGGTGACGTTGATATTTCCCGTCACATTGGCTCCGCCCGGGAACACGGGGAGCAGTCCCAACAGGTTGGTGATGAGGATGAAGAAGAACGCCGTCAGCAGATAAGGGGCATAGGGACGATAGTGTTTCTCGCCGATGGAGTCCTTGATTAGGTCGTCGTTGATGGTCATGACCAACATCTCCACCATACCGACGAAGCCCTTCGGTCCCTCCTGCGTCACGTCGTGTTTGCGGTACCAGCGGGCGCAGCCCAAGAAGATGGCCAGCATGACAAAGACGACAATCCATATCTGCAGCACACTCTTGGTGATACTCAAATCCAGCGGACGCACCACACTGCCGTCTGCCAGCCGCTCGTATATCTTGCCGTTCTTGGCCTCGTTGAAAAAGAAGCCCTGATAGTCGTGGCCTTCCTCCGCAGCCTCCTCGATACGGGAACTGCTGAAGCAGTGCCATGCTCCCGTGGCTTCGCTCCTCACGATGACCGGCAACGGGATGCTGACGTGTGACTGCCCGATGGTCGTAATGTGCCACTCATAGGCATCGGCCATGTGTCCCAACACGATTTCCTTCACGTCAACGCCACTGGACTCCGCCGCCTTGATGGTTGTCGGCAGTCCCAGGAGCATCAGCAGAAGACATCTGATTATATATTTCATGTTCTTTGATTTATACATTTTGGCGAATCTTTTTCTCCACTTTTACGAAATAGAGGGTGTCATAGACGAGCAGCACCAGATAATAGGCCAGGAAGAGAAATACGAAAGCGCGGACAGACACAGCGTCCGACACCAGGAACAGGTAGACCACTACCGTCGCTATGCCGGCCAGCATCCGTATTCCCGAGGCGGCAAGGTAAAACACCGGCAGGCTCGCCGTTGAACGATGAGCTACAGTGCGCCACGCCATTCCGTAGGTCAGACAGGCCAGCACTTGGAATCCTGCTGCAACAGCCACCGGTACTCCCATCAGCGACAAGTCGCCCCACCTCGCGATGCACGCACAGACCAAAACGGTCAGCACGGCAATGATGGTGTGACTTTGGAAGATGTATGTATATACTGGTTTGTCCATACGGTCCTTTTTCTCTCTTCGCAGTCTTGACTGCCCTTCCTATTCCTTGACTTCTATACAGAGAGCCACCTCGTTCTTCTGCACCTCCACAAAGCCGCCAGCCGTTTCCAACTGACGTTTTGTGCCGTCAGGCAGCGCATAGGTCACGATGCCTTCCGTCAGCGCAGAAATAATCGGGGCGTGGTTCGTCAGTATCTCAAACTGACCCAACATTCCCGGAACGAGAACGCTCTGCACGTCGCCCTCATATTCCACCTTCTTCGGAGAAACAATCTTCAACTTCAGCATACCGTTTATCCTTTAGCTGCTTCCAACAGTTTCTTGGCCTTCGCCTTGGCATCTTCGATGGTTCCCACATTGAGGAAGGCCTGCTCGGGAAGGTCGTCCACCTCACCATCCAGGATGGCGTTGAAGCCCTTGATGGTCTCCTCGATGGGCACCATCACACCGGGCAGACCGGTAAACTGTTCTGCCACAGAGAAGGGTTGCGAGAGGAAACGCTGCACGCGGCGTGCGCGGTTCACGGTCTGCTTGTCCTCGTCAGAGAGTTCGTCCATACCGAGAATGGCGATGATGTCCTGCAGTTCCTTGTAGCGCTGCAGGATTTCCTTTACGCGCTGGGCACACTCGTAGTGCTCCTTGCCCACTACCAACGGGTCAAGGATACGCGACGTACTGCCCAGTGGGTCTACGGCCGGATAGATGCCCAGCTCGGCAATCTTACGATCCAGCACGGTGGTTGCGTCAAGGTGTGTAAACGTGGTGGCCGGAGCCGGGTCGGTCAAGTCGTCGGCTGGCACATACACGGCCTGCACCGACGTGATAGAACCCTTCTTCGTGGACGTGATGCGCTCCTGCATGGAACCCATCTCGGAGGCCAGCGTAGGCTGATAACCCACGGCGGAAGGCATACGTCCCAACAGGGCGGAAACCTCCGAGCCGGCCTGCGTGAAGCGGAAGATGTTGTCAATGAAGAACAGGATGTCACTGGCACTGCCGTCCTTGCCGCCACCATCGCGGAATCCTTCGGCGACGGTCAGACCGGAAAGAGCCACCGAAGCACGTGCCCCCGGCGGTTCGTTCATCTGTCCATAGACCAGCGTGGCTTGACTCTTTTTCAGCTCCTCGGGGTCTACCAGTGAGAGGTCCCATTTGCCTTCGTCCATGGCCTTGCGGAACTTCTCGCCGTAGCGGATTACGCCAGACTCAATCATCTCACGGATGAGGTCGTTACCCTCACGCGTGCGCTCTCCCACTCCGGCAAAGACGGAGAATCCGTTGTGTCCCTTGGCGATATTGTTGATCAGCTCCATGATGAGCACCGTCTTTCCCACACCGGCACCGCCGAAGAGTCCGATCTTACCGCCTTTAAGGTACGGCTCCAGCAGGTCAATCACCTTGATGCCCGTAGCCAAAATCTCCTTCGTCGTGGAAAGCTCCTCAAATTTCGGAGGCTCGCGGTGGATGGGGAAAGCCCCCTCCATGTCCAGCGTTTTCATACCGTCAATGGGCTGCCCGATAACATTGAGCATACGCCCCTTAATCTGTTCGCCCGAAGGCATCAGGATAGGAGAACCCATCGGCACGGCTTCCAGTCCACGCTGCAGGCCGTCGGTATTGTCCATAGCCACGCAGCGCACGGTGTCCTCACCGATGTGCTGTTGCACCTCCACCACAAGTTGCGAACCATCTTGACGCTTGATGGTCAGGGCCTCGTGAATACGGGGAAGCACCTTCTCTGCGTCCTGGCCTTCGGTATTGAAATAAACGTCAATGACCGGACCGATGATCTGCGAAATGTGTCCATTAATCTGTGACATAAGCAGTAGTTTTTATGTTTTAATTTAGTTTTATCGTTTCGCTATTTGGACGCAAAGCTACTAATTTTTTCTGAAACAAAAAAAAGAAATTCACAAAATTTAATGCTTGTGGGCAAAAAAGTTATCATTTTTAATGATAGTACCAAGAGAAATACGTACCTTTGTAGACCGCATAACTGCCACTGTGGGCAGCTGCGCCCAACACATCAAACTAAGAACTATGGATTTTTTGGATTTAGTCAGAGAACGCTACAGTTGCAGGAGATACCAACCTGCGCGTGTCGAACAGGAAAAGCTGGACTACGTCATGGAGTGTGTACGGCTCGCCCCCTCCGCCGTCAACCGCCAACCGTGGAAGTTCCGCATCGTCAGCGGCGAGGCAGACCGCGAAGCCCTCAACCAGTGCTACGCACACCGATGGTTTGCCACAGCCCCCGTGGTCATCGTTGCCTCCGTCCTTCACGACGAGGAATGGGTGCGTGCCGATGGCAAGCGTCACGGCGACATTGACCTGGCCATCGCCGTGGAACACCTCTGCCTGGCAGCCACTGAACAGGGACTGGCCACCTGCTGGGTCTGCAACTTCGATGCTGAGCATTGCCGCCAGCTCCTCAGCCTGCCCGACAACGAGGAAGCCGCCGTGCTAATACCGCTCGGCTATGCGGCCGACGAGGCCAAGGAGAAGAAGCGGAAGCCGATGGAAGAAATCGTCAGTCTTTGACGCTCCATATCCAACACGTATATGTGCACCATCCATTCCCCCGAAGAGACCTGTGACTTCAAGGAAGGGCAGAAGGTTTACGTAGCCATAGACCTGAAGTCCATGTACGCTTCGGTGGAGTGTGTGGCGCGCGGACTGAATCCGCTGACCACCAATCTTGTAGTAGCCGACCTCAGCAGGACGGCGAAGACCATCTGCCTGGCCGTGACACCTTCGCTGAAGCAGTACGGCATCGGCGGCAGGGCACGTCTCTTTGAGGTGGTGCAACGGCTGAGGGAGGTGAACAACGAACGACGGATGCGGCTGGCCGACCGCCGGTTCACAGGGAAGTCCACGTCGGACACGGAGCTGCAGGCTCATCCGGACTGGGAGGTAGACTACATCGCAGCACCGCCGCACATGAGCCATTATCTAGAGGTCAGCACGAAGATTTGCAACATCTACCTAAAATACGTTGCCCCGGAGGACCTCCACGTCTATTCGGTCGACGAGGTGTTCATGGACGTGACCGCCTATCTGCGCTCGTATAAGATGACCGCACGCGAGCTGACCATGACCATGATACGCGACGTACTGTCCCAAACGGGCATCACGGCAACGGCGGGCATCGGGACGAACCTCTATCTCTGCAAGGTCGCAATGGACATCAAAGCCAAGCAGATGCCTGCCGACAAGGATGGTGTGCGCATCGCAGTGCTGGACGAGCAGTCCTATCGCCGAGAGCTGTGGGACTACCGCCCCATCACCAAGTTCTGGCGCGTGGGGCGCGGCATTGCCGACAAACTGGCACGCTACGGCATAGACACCATGGGCAAGCTGGCACGACTGTCAACACAGAACGAGGAACTGCTGTACCAGCTGTTCGGTGTGAATGCCGAGCTGCTGATAGACCACGCCTGGGGCTGGGAACCATGTACCATCGACCGGGTGAAGGCCTATCGGCCAGAGACCCACTCGTTCAGCAGTGGACAGGTGCTCCATGAACCATACGACACGAAGAAGGCTCGCGTGGTGATACAGGAGATGGCAGAGGGGATGGCTCTCCAGCTGGTGGCGGGGCAACTGGTCACCGACCAGCTGGTACTGACCATCGGCTACGACACGGAATGTCTGACGCGCCCCGAAATCCGGGCGAAATACCACGGCCCGACAACCCTTGACCGCTACGGCAGACCAGTGCCCAAACAGGCTCACGGCACGTTCAACCTCCCGACAGCCACTTCCTCCTCGCGCCTGCTGATGGACGGCGCTGCGGCACTGTACGACCGCATCGTCCACCCCGACCTGTTGGTGCGCCGCATGAACCTCGTCACGAATCATGTGGTGGCGGAGTCGTCAGCAGCGAAACAAAGACAAGAGCCTCAACAGCTGGACCTATTCACCGACTACGAGGCACTGGACAGACAGCAACGCGCGGATCAGGCACTGCGCGACAAGGAACGCCGCATCCAGGAGGTACAGTTAGCCATCAAGCAGCGGTACGGCAAAAACGCCATCCTGCGTGGTCTGAACTTCGAGGAAGGAGCAACGGCCAAAGACCGCAACAGCCAGATAGGAGGACACCAAGCATAACACACCATGGGCAACTACGACGACATCATCCATCTTCCGCACCACGTCTCCAAGCGCCATCCGCAGATGTCGATGCAGAACCGCGCAGCACAGTTCGCACCCTTCGCGGCACTGACCGACCACGAAGCATCCCGTTCCGACGACACAGAGTCATTGTGACGGCCTAATATTTACACTAATCACCAAGCAACCCTCTCATCTCCTGGTCGAAGTCAGAGTCTATGCGTTGCGTGCGGTTGAAGATGTCATACTCCGCTTCTGCCTTCTCCTTTGCTTGCGCTGCAGATATTTTGCCTTTGTCGGGCAATATCCGGTATTTGCGGAATGTCAAGAATTCATTGACACTTGCCGAGAATTGCGACATATTGAAAGTGTTCTCACGCTCGATAAGGTCTTCGATGTAGTCGAAGAACCCCGTAACGGCACGCTCCAATTGTCGGATTTCTTTCTCTTGCAGATAGTTTTTGGCTATGCTTACATCCGATTTCAGTACCCGACCATCAGGAGCGTTCTTCCAAGTGGTCAGTCCCATATAGTCCTTGGTATGATCAGCCTTGGAGTAGATGATTTCCGCCGCTGTCTGTCCTGTGATGGCATAGTGGAAGCGGTTTTGTATCATCGCATAGAAATCGCGTGTGGTCGGTGAGTTGCGGTCGTAGTCGGTGCTACATTCCGCATAGATGTCGGTAATCTGCTGCCAGATGCGTCGCTCGCTGGCGCGGATAGAGCGCACACGTTCGAGCAACTCGCGAAAGTAGTCCTTGCCGAATACGGCCGTGCCTTGCTTCAACCGTTCGTCGTCCATAGCAAACCCTTTCTTGATATATTCGCTCAAAATCTTCGTTGCCCATTGGCGGAACTTCGTTGCCTTAGCAGAGTTTACACGGTAGCCCACAGCAATGATGGCATCAAGGTGGTAGAAATCCACATTGTGCGTTTGCAATTTGTCTGCCATTGCACCATGTTGAGTGGTGATTTCCATTTTGGAAACAACCACGTCTTTGTCTAAACTTGACCATTCAATTCATCAAACGTTGTGTCGATGAACGTATAGTTGGCCATCTTGCTTGTGTTGATTGGCTGATAGCAAGGGTATTGGCGGCGCACGAAACGCAGTTCGAAGGCCAGACGGATGTCGTTCTCGCCCTCTTCGCCGTCCTGCTGCTTGGCTTCCTTGGCCGAGATGGTGCGCACGCGTGTGATTTCGTACACGTCCCTGATGCCCTGTCCTTTGATGTAGGGCATGAAGAAGTGGAGGTCTTGCAGGGCGATGGTAGTCGGAAACCTGCTGCCGGTGTAGTAGAGCGTTGCCGTGCCGTCGAGGAACCGGTCTTTGGCGGCTCGGCCTCGGTTGTTGTCGCCAACCAAGCCGATGAGCACGCGGTTGCCCACTTCCACGAAAGCACCCTTCTGGGGAATGACGTTGGCGATGGTCTCGTGGCTCTTCGTCTCAATGAGCTGTGCGATGAACAGCTCCAATAGTTGGCGGTTGCGCTGGTCTTTCGGGCGCAGAGGGAAAGCTCCGATGTTCACCTCCCTGATGGTCTTGTAGAACTTCGCCACTGCCACATCTGCTGCCTCACCGTCGCCGGGGAAGAGGATGTAGCCGCCTATCACCTCCTTCTTCAGCGCGTGGCTGTCGTAGTCTTTGTAGTAGATGGCATCCCGGTAGCGGTGCATCTGGTTGATGGCATCGTCGGGTGGCGTGTCCACGCCGTTCTGTCGTCCGTCAATGCGGTACTTGGCATCGAAGAGATAGGTCATCTTCATGCCCTGCTGGAGGTCGTTTTTGGTGAGTTGCAGCACGATGTCGGGCTTCTGCGGCACGGTAGGAACGACCAAGTCCTTCATGCCTACGTTGTCATTCTCGCTTTCGGTGTTCTTGGGGTTATAGACGAGTTCAGCCAACTCCACGTTGTCTTTCTTGAACAGGATGCGGGAGTGCTCGCCCTTGCCAAGTTCCCAAGTGAACACTCCGTTCATCTCCATGCGGTTGCGGTGCTCCACGTCCTCGTCTTGCAGATGCAGCTGCTCCTTCACGATATGGCTCACTTCTATGAAGCACCATATCTCATAGAGTGTGGCGATGTCCTTGGTTTGCAGTCTGTACAGACCATCGTAGAGCGAGTAGCCGCGGCGCAACAGGTTCCATGTGCGGTACACCTGACTATAGCCAGTTGCCTTTTGCAGCACCATGCTTTCCTGACTCATGCCCTTGTATCTGCCTACGGTGCGGAAGAAAGGGTTGCGCCCCAAGTGTTGCAGTGTCTTGAGGGTGCTTGCCATCTCTTGTTTCTTCACCTCAGAGATGGTGTTGATGCCTTCGATGCGGCGTTTCAGAGCCTCGTACTTGCCTGTGATTTGCGCCAAGGCAAACTTCAGGAAGCGGTTCTCCTGTGTGTCATTGGTTTGTATCTGTTCCTCCACCCGATAGAGGTGTCCGCTTTCTTTTCGATGCTCCGCCAGTTCGTTCTCTATGTTTCGGGGAACGATGGTCAGGCGGTCGGCACGCTTATAGCTCTCATGGCCGTGCAACCGATGGCGTGGGCGGTCGATGATGCTCTTGCAGGCACGGATAAACTTCTCCTGTTCTCCGGCAAACACGCTCCACCATATCAGTTCGGGCGTGTCTCCGTTTTGGTCGGGGGCGAAGCCGTGGAAGGTGCGGCGCATATAGTCGAGCGAGAGCATGCGGTACTCCGCCTCTATGTCTTCGATGATGCTGCGCCAATGCTCATGGTAGTCGAGTTTGGTGCTCAATACCTCAAAGGAGAAGGTGAAGCGGTGCGTCGCTCCGTCCTTGGTCTTGTAGATGAGGTTTATCTCGCTACGTCCGATTTCGTTGCCGTAGTTCAAGAATCCTGCGAGGATGCCACGGCGGAAGGAGAACTTGTCGTTCTCGCCTTGCAACTCCGAACCGAACTGCGCATCCTTCACATGGTCTCCGAACTCCACCCAAATGGGATAGTCGGCATTGTCGAAGAACACCGCTGGGGCTTGTTCTCCCTTCTTTATCTCCTGTTTTCCGTCTTCCGTCTCCCGAACTACTGACACGACTCCGTCTGTCCAGGAGTAGGTAGAGAGCAGTCCTTGCTCCCCGATGTTACTCTTGGCTTTCGTCCAAATGGCATCGAACTTTCCGCACTCGATGCTCATTGTGAAGTCGTTATGCTTGATGGTCAGAAGTTCCATATGCTTATTTCAGTAAATTTCGGTTGTCTCCGCTTTCCAAAACTTTCATTTGCTGTATGGCAATTTGGTTAAGTTTAACAAGACGTTCTCCCTGTGCAATGCCTTGGTCTATAACCTGAATTATTCATAGCCTCTCAATTTAGAGCATTCTAACACTATTTTTTTA